>CAZVTW010000442.1:0-4947 GCA_964629805.1 uncultured Bacteroidales bacterium
TGAAACATCCACTGCTTTTTTCGACAATTGGTCTATTTCATCTGCAGCGTTTTTGAAAGTAAATATTTGTTTTTGATTTGCGAGATTTGTTTGTTTTTTAGTTTTATCCCTGTTTACACAATGAATAAGGAATAATTAATTGAAAATAAATTTGTTATAATGCAATAAATTATTATTTTAGCACACAAAAAGACATGAGTAAGTACTCTTTTTTATGTCTTCATATAGATGAGTCCACTCCTAGAAGTAAGATTTTCGTCTCGACTCAGTCGAGATCAAGCCTGCCCTCGTAAATAAAATGTCGGGGGCGTTGAGGATTTTTTAACCGGAGTTAACTGTTTGTTAATGAGGATTGAAAAATTCTCAACAACGCAGAGTTTGGCGACAAATGGACTTCTCAGAGTAGACTCATAGATGAATATGTCTGGTGTGGTCTTAGTTAGGCGCTTAATTCTTATTTTCTTGTATTTTTTGGTAGAAAATATTATTTACAACGCTGCCGGGTGCAAGCACGCCGGCAGGTTTAGCGCTCAAACCCTAAAAGGTTAAAAAATGTTAATCTATTCCGGCTTGTCCGGATTAGGTTACTTAAAATCCCCGGTCTATGAGACATATATTGTCGTCAGTCGTACAGGCAGGGATTATCTTATTCACATATTTGTAAAAAACAGTTCGAAAAGTTTAATTATTTTTTGATTTTTTATTTCCAGGCTATTAACACTTATTTTTCATCAATGACTAATGCAAAAGTGAAAGGAAATTTTATTAAATTGTAATGAAACATCATGTACCACAGTTTGTCTCCATGTAACACAGGACCTCCTGACAAGGTCGGGAAAAATTGTGATAGTCACAAAGACTGGAAAGCCTCTCTATTGGATAAGGGCAAGTTGTGGTAAAAATAAATAAAGAAATTTAACCCTTATGAAAAAGAAAATAATAAAAGGAACAGCAGATTTCAAAAAAATAGTCAGTAAAAACGGCTATTTTGTTGATAAAACGATGATGATAAAAGAATTTATTGATTGTAGCGATGAGGTAGCGCTTATTACGCGGCCACGACGTTTTGGAAAGACATCCAATTTATCAATGATTGAATATTTTTTTGATATAAACAAAAAAGAGGAAGCCCATTTATTCTCGGAATTTAAAATAAATGAAGATAAAGATTTTTGCCAGGAACATCAAAATCAGTACCCGGTGATAAATCTGACATTAAAAAGTATAAAAGCTGCTACCTGGGAAGAATCATATGGCGATTTTGTTATGATTATTTCCAATTTATATGCAAATTATGAATATCTGCTGCAATCTGATACACTGAATGAGTCTCAAAAGGAAAATTTCAACAAGATATTACATAGAAATGCTTCAATATCGGAATACAAATTCAGCCTGAAAACATTAAGCAGATTACTTCACATCCATCATAACAAAGAAGTTATTATGCTTATGGATGAATATGATACTCCAATAATTAATGCTTACAAGAAACCACATACAGATGATAATGAGGAAAATACTCATTATACCAAAGTCATTGAATTTATGCAGACTTTTCTCGGACAGGCCTACAAGGATAATCTATCTATGTATAAAGGTCTTATTACCGGTATCATGAGAATAGCCCGTGAAAGTTTGTTTTCTGAACTTAATAATCCCGGAATATTTACCATTTTTAGCTATTATTTTGCTGATAAATTCGGTTTTACACAGGAAGAAACCAAAGAAATTGTAAAATACTTTTTACCCAATGCCGATTTTAATGACATTAAAGATTGGTACAATGGCTATATTATTGGTGATATTTCTGATATATATAATCCATGGTCAATTGTAAGCTATATTTCAAATCATAGAGAAGGCTTTCAGCCATACTGGGTAAATACCGGAACAGATGATTTAATCCAGGTCTTGTTTGCAAAACATGATGAAAAATACTTACGTGAAGACCTGCAAAAATTAATTGAAGGGAAAACAATTATCAAAGAAATTGAAACAGAATTTGTTTTTCCAAATTTACAAACAAATTATGATTTGATATGGTCGCTGTTGCTTTTTACCGGTTACCTGAAAGCGCTACCAAAGCCGCCTAATACAGAATCGAAAATGACCGACAGATACCATCATCTGCTCATTCCCAATATCGAGCTCATGCATGTTTATCATGGCATAATAAAGTATTATTTCGATAAAACAATAAAATTCAATCATTCACGATTAGACGCAATGCTCAAATACCTTGTAACATATAATTTTGAGAATTTCGAAAAGCTCTTTTCCGAATTTGTATACAAACTGAGTTACCATGATTATGCCGGGGAAGAAGCCGAACAAGTATTTCATGCTTTTACTCTTGGGATACTTGTTTACCTGCAAAGTAATTATTTTATCTACTCTAACATCGAAAGCGGAGAAGGTCGTCCTGATATCATACTTATACCAGAAAAAAAAGATGAAAGAGGTTTTATTTTTGAATTTAAGAAAACCCAAAAAGATGCTGATGAGGAAAAAATTTCATCCTTAACACAAGAAGGATTTGAACAAATACAAAAATATTACTATGCCGAAAAAATCGCAGAAAAAGGTATTAAAGAGTACTATGAGATTGTAATGGTATTTGCGGGAAAAAAAGCGACCATGAAACATATGTTGAAGACGACAGAAAAGAGATAAGCGTAGAGAAATTTCCACAGGTTGTGTTTTTATTCTACAATGTATTTTTTGGGGAAATAAACGGAGATAAATAACCATACTCATTCAAAATATCTTAATAATAGTATCAGTACGGTATTTTTAATTCAACAACAAAACGGAACAATATTTGAAAAATTTTTTGCATGAAAACTCTATATTTATACTATGCTTTCTTTTTTACGGGTATTATTGTTTTTTTTGGCTTTGCCTATGATATCCATGAAAATCAAAAATATTCCTATGACGATTTTGAGACTCCCGAATATTGTAAACAATGTCATAATTTATTTTTTCAGCAGTGGGACCAGGCTATGATGTCCAAAGCATACAGTCACGAATGGGACGAAATTGAGTATTTTAAACTTGCTGTTGCACATTCGGAAAATGAAGAAAGCATGAAAGGCGTCCATGAAGGATGTAATGGCTGCCACACCCCAATGGCTTATCTCACGGGTGATATGCCTCCACCCAGGCCAAAAGAAAATCCACGTGCAAATGAGGCTGTATCCTGTGAAGTTTGTCATAATATCAAAGGATTTAAAGGGGATATACCTTTTAATCATAATTACATCCTTGAGACTGGCGATACAAAATTTACCACCCGCAAAGGAGAAAAATCCTCGCCCAATCATGAAATAGATACAACTGCCCTGCATGGCACCTCTGAATTTTGCGGGATTTGTCACAATGAAAAGAGCCCGTATGGTATCTGGGTTAAATCAACGCAGCTTGAGCTGAAAGAAGGGCCTTATTATGAAGAAGGTGTTGTATGCCAGGACTGCCACATGCCTGACGCGCCGGCCAAGACCGCCAAAATGGGGGCTTTTTACCAGGATACAAAAATGCATTTGTTTAACGGGGCGCATGATCCCGGAAAACTAAAAGGAGTGGTTGAAATAAGGATAACCCCCGACAGGCAGGAAACAGTGCCAGGTGAGCCGGTTGTGTTCACAGTGACATTGTTTAACCAGAAAACAGGGCATAAATTTCCCACAGGTTCAGTTGAAGACCGCATTGTGTGGTTACATGTTGAAGCCATTGATGAAAAAGGGAAAAAATATCATATACCGGTTGACAAAAAAAACTTTGAGGGTGAAGAATATACAATAGCCAGCGATACACTTGCTTATCAGGATATGGGTGTTCCTTTGGGAATTGACAACTTCAAAGGTATTCGCAGAGAGGAAGTACCCTTAGGTGACAGGATATTCAGAATGCCCTATTTTGATCCGGAAGGCAGAATGACGATTATGCAATGGAACACCGATTCGCTTGGGATTGATTATAGGTTTGGTCCACGAGAAACAAAGGTGGAAACATATACTTTTAATGTCCCTTATGAAGTTGCCCCCGGTGTATTGACAGTTAAGGCAGAATTAAAGTATCGCCTGTTAGTAAAACCGGTTGGGGAATATCTCGAAGTGCCGGAAGAAGAATATAAAGCCTTGACAATAAATGAACAACAGACTCAAATAAAAATTTACCCTTAAAAATTCACATCATGAAAATGAACCGCTTGATTTTAATTATTGTTGCTATCATTGTAACAAATCATTATTCAAAGGCAATTCCGGCCTTTGCCAGAAAATACAATATCAGTTGTATGACATGCCATGCACCATCGTTACCTAAACTGAAGCCATACGGAGATGAGTTTGCCGGCGATGGTTTCAAACTGGACGATTACGATTCACCGAGGTATTTCACTGAAACAGGAGATAAAAAGCTTTCACTCATCAGGGACTTCCCTATTGCTGTGAGGATGGACGGGTATGTTCAGACCAGAATTGATGAAACAGGCCGTTTTGACTGGTCAGCTCCTTATTTGATAAAACTGTTATCCGGTGGCGAATTGTCAGAACATTTTGCTTATTACTTTTATTTCTATATGGATGAACATGGTGAGGTAGCCGGTGTTGAAGATGCCTATATCATGTATGACAGGCTTTTTAATACAGATATTGATGTATATTTTGGACAATTCCAGGTTTCTGATCCCCTGTTTAAAAGAGAGTTAAGACTCACTTTCGAGGATTATCATTTATACACATCTAAAATTGGATTATCTGATATGACAATGAAATATGACAGGGGAGTGATGATGACATACGGATTGCCAACCTCCACAGATTTGTTTTTTATTGTCGTCAACGGAAATGGTTTGTATGAAGCTAATTCGATGAAACTGTTTGATAAAGATAAGTTTAAAAGTTACCTGGCAAGGATATCCCAGGACCTTGGCGAACATGT
>CAZVTW010000443.1:0-4926 GCA_964629805.1 uncultured Bacteroidales bacterium
AATTTAACACCCACCGCAGGCAATGGATGGGCTGATAATATTGTTTTGTCATCACAATCGGAAGACTATGCCGAAAATTTTGAGCTCAACGCTGAAGGCGATATTTATATTTCATTTGCTGTTGACAACACCGAAACGGACAATATTGCACCGGAAATGATGACTGTTGAAGTTTATGTTGATGACATACTGAAGATTACAGTAACAAATATGTATGATTTTCCTTCGGATAAAATATATACTTTCACAGATTATACTTTAGAAGATATTCAGCCAGGCACACACACCATTAAAATAGTGATTGACCCGAATAACACAATTGATGAATCAAATGAAAACGATAATGAATATGAACGAACCTTTACATTTGGAGGCCTTCCAGACCTGCAGGCAGGCATCCCGGAAAGTTGGGATAAAGCGCTGATAGTTACGAACGAAAAAGATGATTTTGCCGGCGGAAAAACACTACAAGTCAGTGAGGAACTATATATAAATTATGCTTACGGCAACTTCGGAGAAAGTCCGCTATTCGGAAATGTCAATTCAAAAATATATATTGACGGTGAATTGGTATTGCAAAACAATTCAGAGGATTATCCCGAAATTATACCGCCTTTAAATGTTGAACATGTACATAAGTTTTTCAACCATTCGATAGGAAAACTCTCAGCAGGCGAGCATACTATTGAAATGGTGGTAGATGAAAGCAACATGATTACAGAAGAAAATGAGGATAATAATTCATACAGTATTACAATAAAGGTACAGGGCTCTGGCTCTTCGAATCTGACTTATGCAACACCAGCCGCAAGTAGCTGGTATGACTTTATCGTATTCGGACCAAACCAGGATGATTTTTCGCAACCGAAAAATCTTTATGCCACTGATGACATATACATTGGTTTTGGCATTGCTAATTTTGGCGAGTCTAATCCGGTCGGTTCATATACAGTAAAAGTATATATTGATGGTATAGAAAAAGTTTCGAAAACCTATACTGATTCCCCCGATCCGAATAAAGGATACTTCCCGGTTGAATATATCGGTCAGTTAAGCGCCGGAAAACATAATGTCAGCCTGGTGATTGATGAAGAAAACAACATCATTGAGACCAATGAAACGGACAATAATTATGATATTACAATTGAGGTTCTTGAACAAATTGCACCAAATGGTTTTAACTATAACAAGAATTTCCATGAAACGACAAAAGCCTATCTTTTTTATTATGGCACTGATGATACTGAAAGCTTTGGAAGTTATGAATTAGATTTGGTTTCTGAATCTGTTACATATAGCTCAACATACGAAGAGCTGAGAGGCCAGGGCGATCTCATTGGCTTTTGGCTTTATTCGAATGAACCGGATAAACTTTCGCCAGGAGAATATCCATATAATAATACGGACAATGCAAAAGCAATGACCCACTGGGGAGGCGGAATAGGAATAAATATTAATATGACAGATGAGCTTATTAATGATATAATCTTTTTTGAGGATGGCTATATAAATATTAATATTTCCGGCGATAGATGGACTATAAACTACGAAGTCTTCGATATTGATGGAAATAGCATCAATGGCAGCTATACTGGCCCCATAACAAATATTAGATCAACATCCGGGAAAAAGTCGAAAATAAAACATATAAAGAAATATTAATTTTTCTATTTCTCATGACGCTTCCATGTCCTGGCGGACATGGAAGGTCGGCAGCAGAGGTTGTCAAAGCGTGAGAGCCAATGTAAAAGGAGTTTGAGGTTTTTGTGTTTTCTCCCGGCTGTAACCGGGAGAAAGTGAGTTAAATTGAAGTGTGATAAAAAAACGTCTTTTTACTTCCTGACACAGTAATATAATTCTCACGATTCAATAACAGACGCCGGACTGCGACCTTCCATTGGCCGAAGGTCAATGGAAGCGTCATGAAGAAGTGCAGATTTTCCCCTTTTTCATAACGCTTCCATGTCCTGCGGACATGGAAGCGTCTGGGTTATATCCTTCGAGATTGGCAGTCAGGCAAATAAAAAATTTCAAATAGATTACTTTTTACTTCCTGATCCAGAAATATTATTCCCACGATTCAGTAACAGACGCCGGACTGCGACCTTCCAGTGGCCGAAGGTCAATGGAAGCGTCATGAAAATGGGAGATTTTAAAAATCTACTGAAACACATCCTCTTCTTCTATATATTCATCTTCTATGACAGTCATTTTTATGGTGTTTTTATTCACTACCTGTGAGGGTAGCAAAACAGAAGGCACCATTTTTTTGCCATTGTTCGTCCTCAAATTAGCATTATCAAGGTTCCCGTTTTTGGCAAGCTTAACTGCTGCTTCAGCTGCCGTGACCGCAATGGCTTTAATTGGTTTATACACAGACATGGTTTGCGTACCTGCAACAATGTTTCTGCAGGCTTCTATTTCAGCATCCTGACCTGATACAAGCACCTTTCCTGCCAGATCATTCTTCTTCAAAACTTTTATTGCTCCCTGAGCCAATGCATCATTGGCACATAAGACAGCATCAATATTATTTCCTGTTCGGTTCAGGCATTCCTCCATCATTTTTTTACCCTCTTCTTCAAGCCAGGCTTCGGCCATGTTGTCATAAACAATTTTTACGTCTCCCTTCTCAACAAGTGGCTGCAGAACATTCATCTGCCCAAGCCTGATAAGAAAGGAGTTATTGTCTGAGGGTGGTCCGCCAAGTAAAGCATAATTACCTGCCGGTTTAATTGTTGAAAGATATTCTGCCTGCAACTCTCCAACCTTGATATTATCAAAAGAGATGTAATAATCAAGATTAGCATTTTTAATGAGTCTGTCGTAAGCAATAACTTTGATACCCCATTCATGGGCCAGGTCAACGATTTCTCCTGCTGACTGACTGTTGACCGGTACCACAACCAAAACATTGACACCTTCTTCTATCATCGTTCTGGCAAGTTCAAGTTGTTTGTCAGGATCACCCTGGGCTGCTTCTACAATAATGTCGCCACCCATCTCCTGGACTTTTTCAATAAAATACTGTCTGTCCTTTTCCCACCGTTCCTGGATGAAAGTATCCATCAGGAAACCAACTTTTGCATTCTTTTTATTTTCACAGGTAATAAAAAAGAACCCTGCAAAAGCAAACATAAAACAAAGTGATATTATTTTTTTCATAGATGTTGGGGTTTATATGATTATTAATATGAATTATTTTGATATACCTATTTATACATAAATATACAAAAAAATTTCGTCATTTACGAAGGATTTAACAAAGTTTTTATTTGTTTTATTTGTTTTCCTGTCAAATTCATACGACATTTGCATCCGTTTTTTTACGATTTTTTTTGAAAATTACAGTATTATTGTTATCAGCGGATTTTTGATGATTATAATGAGTGTCCATCCGCAAATTCTTATTAATTCGAGAAATTCATGGACTTTTCGACTTTATGGATGGACACTAATAAACGAATTTGAAAAACATATTTCGTCAAACATTTTTTTTAATGTGTATATCTAATTTCTTTTAATATGGCTGAAAAAGTTACAATTAAACAATTATGGAAGGCTCCGGATAAATATCTGGATAAAACTATTCATATAAGCGGATGGGCCAGGACAAACAGGACATCCAAGGCATTTGGTTTTATTGAAGTGAATGACGGCACACTTTTTAAGAATATTCAGATTGTATATAATGACACCTTAGATAATTTCGCAGAGATACATAAAATTACACTTGGCTCATCTATTGAGGCTGAAGGTGTTTTTATTAAAAGCGAAGGTGCAAAACAACCATATGAAATACAGGCAACCGCAATAAAAATCATTGGATTGTCAAATCCTGATTACCCTATTCAGAAAAAAAGACACACTTTGGAATACCTTCGCACCATGCCACATTTACGTGTCAGGACCAATACTTTTATGGCCGTTTTTCGCTTACGCTCCGTTGTAGCTTATGCCATTCATAAATTTTTCCAGGAACGCGGATTTGTTTATGTACACACACCAATTATCACTACCAATGATTGTGAGGGCGCCGGACAGATGTTCCAGGTTTCAACAATGGATTTGGCCAATGTTCCTTTAAACGAAAATAAGGAACCTGATTTTTCTGAGGAATTACTTGGACGGAAAACCTACCTCACTGTAAGTGGTCAGCTGGCTGTTGAACCATTTTGCAACGCATTTAGAAATGTGTACACCTTTGGTCCGACATTTCGTGCTGAAAATTCCAATACTCCCCGCCATGCAAATGAGTTCTGGATGATTGAACCGGAAATTGCTTTTGCCGGTTTGGATGAGGATATGGACCTGGCAGAGGATATGATGAAATTCATTATCAGTGATGTCCTTGAAAAATGTCCACAGGAAATGGCATTTTTTAACCAGTTTATGGATAAAGAACTCATCAACCGGTTGAAAAAAATTTTGGATGCCGAGTTTGCCCGTATTTCATATACTAAGGCTGTTGATATACTCGAAAAATCAGGTCAAAAGTTTGAATATCCTGCTTATTGGGGATGTGACCTGCAAACCGAACATGAACGCTATTTAACTGAGAAACATTATAAAAAGCCAGTTTTTGTCACAGACTACCCAAAAGAAATTAAAGCCTTTTATATGAAACTCAATGAGGATGACAAAACCGTCAGAGCCATGGACCTGTTAGTTCCTGCTGTTGGTGAGATAGTAGGTGGCAGCCAGCGTGAAGAAAGACTGGATGTACTCATGGCAAAATTTAAAGAGCACAATATTGAACAAAAGGATTATGAGGCCTATATTGATCTCAGAAAGTACGGCACATATCCGCATGCAGGTTTTGGCTTAGGATTTGAAAGAGCTGTTATGTATCTTTCAGGAATAAAAAACATCCGGGATGTTATTCCCTATCCCAGGACACCTAATTATGCTTTGTCCTGAGTTTGC
>CAZVTW010000444.1:0-4837 GCA_964629805.1 uncultured Bacteroidales bacterium
GACACTTCGTGCACGGGGCAGGCAGTGAGCGAAAATCGCTCAATTTGGGTTTAATCTTTCTGCCTTCACCCTAACACCAGCAATCCACTATGCCCTGAAAATTCAGATTAACCTTTCTTTTTCAAGCTTTTGAATTGCAAGTTCTGTATTTTTTTTGAAATTCAGGAACAATTCTTCAATATTATCATACTTTTTATCGACCATTATTTTTCTTTTGAGTGATTCTAATTGTTCGGTTGCCGGCTGAAGATTTAAATGACGAAAAGAAGGCAGCATTTTATGTGCCGTTTCGCCAAGTTTGCGTATTTTTTTTTGCCTAAGATCATTTTCCATTGACTCCAATCCTTCTTTAGCATTATCAACAAAGGTTTCTATCATTGTATTAAAAAAATGCTGGTCACCTTTGGTAATCCTTTTCAGTTCGGCCAGGTTAGCAATCTCTGTATCATCTGCGGGAATAGTACTTCGCCGGTCAACCGATTCATCTAATGCGATTAAATCTCTTTTTAGGTTTCTCGCTATTTTGTTATACAAACTGATTTCTTTATATGGTTTAATGAGATAATCATTGATCCCTGCTTTATAGTACTCCTCCAGGTTTTCACCTGCTATATCTGCCGTAACGGCAATGATTGCAGTTATTTTGTTGTTAAGTCTGCGCCGGATATATTTAGCCACGTCAATGCCGCTGATGTCCGGCATATGAATATCAAGGAGAATCACTTCATAATCATTTTGTTGTGCTTTTTGCATCGCTTCTTTCCCATCAATGGCAATATCCGCTTCAGAGCCAAATTCATTTAAAATGGTTTGAGCCAGGAGCCTGTTCACGCTGTCATCGTCAACAATGAGAATATTGACACCTTTGAGTTTACCTGCTGCCAGGCTTTCCGTGACATCAATTTCCTCCGGCACAACATCACTGATGATGAGAGGCATAACTACACTAAAAACCGAACCTTTTCCTACCTCGCTTGTCACTTCTATTGTTCCGTGGAGTAAACGGGTAAGTTCTTTACAAATGGTCAATCCAAGTCCTGTGCCGGCATATTTTCGAATAATAGCAGATTCTGCCTGTTTAAATTTATCAAATATAACAGGAAGCTTTTCTTTTGAAATACCGATACCAGTATCCTCAACCTCAAAACGGACAATCGCTTTGTCGCCCTCAATACTTTCTACACCTGCAGTCAGTTTAACATACCCCTCAGTTGTGAACTTAATGGCATTACTTACAAGATTTATCAGGATTTGTTTCAACCGGAACGGATCGCCCTGGAATACATCCGGTGAATGGCTTTTTATCTGGTACTTGAAACCTATTCCTTTTGAACGGGTCCTTAGGTATAATGTATCATAGACATCAAGAATAAGTCCGGATAGTTTAAAAGGTATTGAATCTAATTCAATACTTCCACTTTCAATTTTTGATATTGTTAAAATTTCATTCACCAGAGATAACAGATGTTCGGACGATTTATTGATGATATTGACAAATCGTACCTGTTTTTCCTGCAGGTCGGTTTTCATCAACTGCTCCGAAAAACCTGAAATAGCATTAAGCGGTGTCCTGATTTCATGACTGATGTTAGCAATAAAATCACTTTTAACATGGTTGGCTTCCTGGGCAGCATTTTTTGCCTGGGTGAGTTTATCTGCCATCTTCTTTTCATCTGTTACATTCTGAATAATAGACATGGCCGTCTGAACTTCTCCTGATACAGACTTTACAGGTACTACACTGATATCATAATAAGATTTGTATAATGAAAAGCCTGATGAAATTTCATGACCTTTAAGCGCAGAGTTGAAGAGAGGGTCAAGGATTTTTTTCAGGTTACGGTATTTTATTTTATTCAGAGATAATCCTTCAAAATCTTCTTTTTTATGTCCCATTTTTTTCATTTCAGGGCCTTCTGCCAGGATAAATCGCTTGTTTTTATCAAATAGATATAACACAACATCCGGAATATTGCTGGCCAGGATACGGTAAAAATGAAGGCTTTTTTTCAGATTGTCATACTCAGATTCTTCTTTTGATAATTGTTGTGCGGTGAAAATGACCTGGTCAATCGATTTTTCAAGCTGTTCTGCTTCACATTTCAGGATTATCAGGTTACCCTCCTTCTTATTGAATCCAATGGTCGCTTTTGCTTTTTTCCCGGATAGAGCTGTCTGAAAAAGATGTATAAGCGCTTTTGTATTATCGCCGTATACCAGTTCTTTAATATTTTTTTTATAAAGCTCCTTTTTATTATAGCCTAATTCATCTTTGAAAGATTTATTGACATACACAAAAAAACCTTCATGGTCGAGTTCAGCTATTAGAATGCCGGCTTTTTCTGTAAGTTTTTTGTATTTCTTTTGATTTCGTTTGCTTTTCAAAAAAAAGTCTTCTTCAACTATTAGTCGGTTCAGAAAAAGTAAAATGTCTGTTACTTCGTTTTTTCCGTTTACGACAGGCAGGAATTGAATTCTCAGGGGCATCGTATCATCCAGTGATGAGATAAAGTAAGAAAATTCCGGTTTTTCTATGCTTTTCTTTTGTTTCAGGGCTTGGTGAAAATGTTTTTTTGTTTTCTTTTGATGATTTTTAATGACGAGTTTTTTGAAAATATCCTTGTTTAGGAGTTCATCTTCATGAAAATGAAATAATTCTGTAACTTTGGTATTGATATTTAAAATGAATCCCTTCGTATCAAGCTGAATAATAGCTAATCCAATCTTTTCCCATGCTTCAAAAAATTCCTGTAACTTTTTGCTGTCTATTGCAGATGAAATATGGTCAATCATAAAAATGTATTCAATAACCTGGAAATGTTTGACAAATATAATAAAAATAATATAAGTTATATCGCAAAGCCTCATGATGTCAACATGTGAATCGCCATTATTCAATGGATGCCTTTTGAATAACCTTAAACAGAAAAGCAGGGATACAGACACAAAAAACTGCATACTGTTCCCTGCATTGAAACCATCCAATCTAAGTCATAAAAAAATGCATGTGTTTCCATACGACCCCATCTGGAGCTGCATTGCATTCAATTACATTTTAACTAAAACATGTGACCTCTCTGAGGTCATTTTTTATTTATATTCATTATATAATCATAAATGAGTTGACTCATTTATTCTTTCTGTTCCTCAAAAAAATGCCTCAACATCTTTTTTAAATTCTTCCACATCCTTGTTTATGTCCTTTTTTACTTCGCTCCATTCCTCTTGTGAGGTTTGTTCTATCTGTTCAATTTTATTATTTATCTTTTCTTTTTGCTGTTCCAGCTCTTCAATGGCATCTTGTGCTTCAGCGCTTATCTCTTTGTTTTGTTCATTTAGATCACGACGAAGTTCTGATAATTGGTTATCAAATTTTTCAGCCATATCATTTGCTTTTTGCTTTACATTGTTCTTTTCTTCTTCAATGTTTTCACTGACTACTTCTTTTACATCTTCAAGTTCTTCTTTTAGTTCTTTATCTTTGTCCTGTTTAGCCTGCTTGTCCTGGCTTTCCATTTGGCAGGCGGCAATCAGAAACATGAAAATGATGACATAAATAATCCTGTCGCGTTTCATGTTGCCCAGTCTATTTTCAATCCTGCCAACCAGTTCTTCTTCTTTTCCTTTTGAGAATGACAGATCATCGTCAGTTAACCCGGGATGATCCTTTTTGAGTTCTTTTTTTATTTTTTCCCAGCTTGATTTGATATGAAGTTTTTTCATTGTTGAGCGCTTTTTGAGTTAAACATGTAATTTTCATCGTAAAATATCCGCCAGCATCATAGTACTGGTGGATGTGATAGTATCAGTTGTTGTAATAATTGGTAATTTATGAGTCCACTCCGATAAGTCCATTTTATCGCCAAGCTCTGTGTTGTTAAGAATTTTTTAATCACCATCCGCCAGCTGGCGGTCTCTGGTTTTAAAATCCTTAACACCTTGATTTTAACGAAAATTTTACTTCCCGGAGTAGACTCATTTATTAATCGTTATGAAAAACCAAAACAGGCAAATGTGACTTTCTGGCTACTTTTCGGGCTGTATTTTCAGAGAACACTTTTTTGAAAAAATTTTCATTTTCCTGATGCAGGGCAATAACATCAGCTTCACTTTCTTCAGCGAAATCTTCAAGGTTTTTAATAATGTCATCACCTTTTACCAGGTAAACATTCAGGTTTTCATAGCCAACCTGTTTCCTGACATTTTCTCTGAAACCTTCCTTTTTCATGCGTTCGTCCATAAAATTGTCCTGTGTCATGTGCAGTCCGTAAATGAATCCGTCAAAAGGTTTTGCATAGGCTGAAAGCGTTTTAAAAGCCTGGATATCTTCCTGCTTATAATCTGTTGCGTATACAATCCTGTTGAAATCATGAAATTCGGCGCTCTCAGGAACAATAAGAACCGGGCAGCCGGATTTTTCTGTCAGATAATTATTTATATAAGTCATAAATTGCAGAAATCCTCCGTCTTCCTTTGCTGTCAGTAAAAGTAGCGCTGTTTCTTCCTGCTTTGTAAAACCGGCGATTGTATCTTTGAGAGGTCCTGTTTCAATTTTGGACTCAATGACCGGTAAAGAATCAAATTCTTTGGTCAGTGTTTCTATTGTTTTTTTCATAGCCATTTTTGCAGCCTTCAAATGTTGTTCCGTATGTTCAACATTATCCTGCGGGACAGCCCTGAAATCAGCCTCTGTTGAAGCTGTTGAACCGATCTGTCCAAGATTAAGGACATGAAGTAATAAAACTTCCATATTGAGCTTCAGGGCCAGATTCATACCATATTTTGTTGTTTGAAATGATTCTTTCTTAAAATCTGTTGGAATTAGTATCTTTTTCAT
>CAZVTW010000445.1:0-4828 GCA_964629805.1 uncultured Bacteroidales bacterium
GGGAATGGTGCAGCGACTGGTATGCATCTGATTATTATAAAACATCACCAGGTAAAAACCCACAGGGCCCTGATACTGGTGCGGACCGGGTGTGCCGCGGTGGCGGCTGGGGCGACGAGGCGCAGTACTGCCGTGTGGCGTATCGCAGCAACGGCGGCCCCGGCGGCCGCAGCAGCTTCATTGGCTTCCGCCTGGTCTCCGTCCCGTAGTTCAGTTGGCTGTTTGTCCAACTTTGCCCATGAGCTTCAGCCTGTGAAATACCGAAGGTAACATTTCACAGGCTAAAACGAGTTTCCCAAATGGAGTGAGCAAGGGGCAAGGGACGCAGCCCCGAGCGAATGGAATGAGGGAAAGGAGTATAAATGCCGCCTTTGGCGGCCAAATTTTTTTGAAAAATTATGCAAATTAAAATTTTTACAATACCCATATACGACAATGGAATCGCTCTAAACGAAATGAATGCATTTATGAGAGCAAACAAAATACTTGAAGTGCAAAACCAGCTTGTAACACAAGAAAATGGAGTGTATTGGTGCTTTTGTGTAAAATATATTGAATCGAAAATAAACATCACAAACCAAAGCAAAGCAAAAATTGATTATAAAAACGTACTTGATGACGAAACATTTAAAAAGTTCTCAAAACTGCGCGAAATACGAAAAAAAGTAGCTGCAGACGAAGGGCTTTCGGCATTTATAATTTTTACCGATGAAGAGCTTGCTCAACTGGCAAGTCTTAATGAAATAACAGAAAAAAACATGTTATCAGTAAAAGGGATTGGAGAAAAAAAAGTTGAGCGTTTTGCAAAGTATTTTATAAACACACAAAACAATGAAACGGCAAGGTAGCATAGTACCCCATATAGCAGATTTAGATAACCTTTATCTTGCCTTTTATAAGGCAAAAAAAGGCAAAGCAGAAAAAAATGCAATACTTACATATGCTAAGCATCTTGACCATAATTTATTATCCCTGCAAGAAAAAATATTATGTGGGAATTTTGTTGTCGGGAATTATTTTTTTTTTACAATTTTTGACCCCAAGAAGCGCGATATTTGTGCAGCACCTTTTGAACAACGGGTATTGCACCATGCAATTATGAATGTTTGTCACCACAGGTTTGATATTGCCCAAATAGATAACAGCTATGCAAGCAGAAAAGAAAAAGGTACCTTTGCCGCTTTATTAAAAAGCCAAAGAAAACACCTGTAAATACAAATGGTTTTTAAAGCTTGATGTCCGCAAATATTTTGACAGTATTCAACATGACGTACTCAAAGCACAGTTGTCAAGATTATTTAAAGATAAACACCTGCTATGGTTATTCAGTGAGATTATAAACAGCTACTCAGTTTCACAAAACAGGGGCGTACCAATTGGCAACCTTACCAGCCAGTATTTTGCAAACCATTACCTTTCGCCTGCCGACCATTATGTGAAAGAACTCCTTAAAATACCTGCATATGTCCGGTATATGGACGACATGGTGCTGTGGCACAACAACAAAGATATTTTGCTTGATACAGGGCACAAATTTGAACAATATATTCAAACACAGCTTAATTTATCTTTAAAGCCTTTTTGTTTGAACAATACTTTAAAAGGATTACCTTTTTTAGGGTTTGTGCTTTCCCCTTTTGGTATACGCCTGAACAAACGCAGCAAAAAACGTTTTATAACAAAATATAAGAATTACGAAAATAAGTTAAAAGCCGGAATATGGACACAAAAAGAGTATCAAACACACATAACACCTTTGTTTGGTTTTGTTGAAAAGGCAGATACAATTGCATTCAGGAAAAAAATATTACATTCTAATGATAATTGAATAGAAAAATGGTCATTAACCGATGGTACGAACCGGGTGAACCGCGGTGGCAGCTGGAACAACAACGCGCAGAATTGCCGTGTGGCAAATCGCAACAACAACAGCCCCGACAACCGCAACAACAATATTGGCTTCCGCCTGGTATCCGTCCCGTAGCTCATGGGCATGTTGGATTACAGCCACTGAACAGGTTAATGTACCGGTTCCTTATGAAAGGACAAATAATTTGAAAACACCCCGGTTGTTGGTAGTACATGCAGGAGGGCTGTTTCGAAGGCTGCCGGGGAATATTTCTTGCCACATTGTGGCAAAAGAGCGATAGCAAAAGCATGGGCGGCAAGTTTTTGCGCCCCGGATGGGGCGCTATAAAATACCTGTACATGTTTTTTCTATCGATAAGATACCCCTATCGGGGGGTTTAACAAGAATTATAAACCATTAAAATAAAACAAATTATGGCAAATGTATATTATCAAACCTCAATGCAATTGGTATTCGCTGTGAAATACCGCGAAAGCCTTATCCATGATAATTTCAGGGATACATTGCATAAATATATCGGGGGCATTCTAAAAAACCAAAAACATAAACCTCTGGCTATTAATTCAATGCCCGACCACATTCATATTTTTTTTGGCATGCACCCATGCGACATCCCTGCATTGGTACGCGATATAAAATCTGATTCTTCAGGCTTTATAAACGAAAAAAAACTATCAAAGCATAAATTTTATTGGCAGGAAGGTTATGGATTATTCTCATATACTTTGTCTCATCGGCCAGATGTGATACAGTATATTAACAACCAACAATCACACCATAAAAAGAAAACCTTTAAAGAAGAATATTTGAATATTTTGAAAAAATTGGAAATTGAATACAATGATAATTACCTGTTTGATTTTTTTGAATAATTGACATAAAACAATCTATTATGAAATGCAATAAATGTAACCACGAAAATGTTTCAGGCGCAACATTCTGCGAACAATGTGGAAACTCACTTATCATAGAAACAAAAAATAGTGCAAACATTAAAACTGGCGAATTTTGTTCTTCCTGTGGGGCAAAAATAGCTGAAAATGCCATGTTTTGTGCCGAATGTGGCGCCCAACAAGATATTATATGTGGGCAATGCAACCACTCCAATCCGGTTGGAGCATTGTTTTGCCAAAATTGTGCAAAACCCTTACCTGTTGTTTGCCCGAAGTGCAAAACCCTGAATAAACCCGGGGCAATATTTTGCGAAAATTGTGGCGTTAAAACAACCGGACAAACAAAACCTGTTATCAAGTTAATCAGGCATCCTGCATTTATAGCGGCGGCATCAGTATTCATAATTTTTGCTTTTACGTGGTATTTTACCTTAAAGGTAACTGGTTTTATAAAAACAGGAGACAACAAACTTGCTTCAAATGATTTTATTTCAGCAACTGAATCATATCAACAGGCAGATGATGCGTTCTTGTCTTTTTTCTATTCAAAAACCATTAAGAGTGGTTTTGAAACTATCAAGGAAAAAAGATACAATTTGGTGTCACAAAACATAAATAATGCAAAACAAGCCATATCTGGTGAATTAAGCGACGATTTACTTGAAGAATCAAAAAACTACATGGAAACAGCAGAGCAATATGCTTACACTCAAAAAGAAAAAGATTTGGTTGCTGCATTGAAAAAGGACTATGATTATAAATATGAACAAAACAAGGCTGTAGAAAGATTCCTTGCAGCTATGAACAAAAAGAATTACGGAAATAGAAGTTCTTCACATTCATCATCTGCTAGTAGATGTAAAACCGTTACCTCTGTAAAATTCGAGCAATCTCTTACAAATGGTTGTTTGACTAGTAAAAGCCTGTCGGTAACAGACCCAACATATAATTGTAATATTTATATTGATAATTATTATTTAACTGCTTCAATAGGCGGCAATTGTGTAGCAGGTACATATAATTTTAAATTATCATATGTGGCTGAAGATTGTATTTTAGGTGGTGTAGTAGATTCAAGAACTGTAAGTGGTAGTTTTTCAATTGATGGAACCAAGAGTACATATTATGTGAATATCTATGATGGTTGGATTGATGTTAAAGGTTATTAAAAGTCATTAAAAGTCATGAATATTTTGTACTTTTATTAATAATTAGAAATAAAAAATTTTAAATATGTCAGAATTAAAAATACAAATAGATGATAATATTATCAAAAGTTTCGGAAAGGATATGGTTGAAAACTATATACAGGATTTCATAACAAAAGCATTATTGAAACTTGCTGCTAAAGAGATACTGGAAGATTTACCAAATGTAGATATAGATCAACAAAAATGGCAGCAAGCCAGAAAACGTGCATGGAATAGAAGCGGGCAATATTTTATAAATGTGATTGCTAATGTTTGATTATGTAATTGATACAAATATTGTGATGAGTATGCTGATAAGCGGAAAATCACAATACAGGACAATATTATCATTTTTTAGATTTTATCTACCTGAGTATTCATTATCGGAGTTAGAAGAACATAAAGCTGTAATATTTGAAAAGACAAGATTTAATAAACAGGAACTTTCTGATTTTATTTATTTTGTTTTTTCTTCAATATCTGTAATTCCGAATATTGCCTTATCAACTGATTCAATAAAAAATGCGAATAAGATTTGTGAAAAAGTTGATATTGAAGATGTTTCTTTTGTAGCATTGGCAAATGATATGAATAAACCCTTATTAACCAGAGACGAAAAACTCTATACAGGTTTGAGAAAACAGGGATATAGGAATATTATGATGTTTGATGATTTTTTGAGACAAATATGATAAGATAAAATGCACATATCATAGCATAAATAAACATTTTGGTTTTTACGTATTTAGATAAGGGGTCAGTTATTGAAACTGTCATTCATTTTGCTATTGTCGTTCAGTTAAAAAGAAAACCAAAACGTTTTGAGTGAAGATCTTTTGGGTTTATAATCAATTACTTACAAATCAGCATGAAAA
>CAZVTW010000446.1:0-4802 GCA_964629805.1 uncultured Bacteroidales bacterium
TCATGGAAAACGGGAAGCCAATTCCATATTTTTTCAAATCACTTTCAAGCGATAGAAGTCTTAGTGTAAAATGTTTTGTTAACAAACAGGAAATCGTCATCAGTAATCTGTCGGAAGAATATAAACAATATCTAAAAGAACTACCTGAGGTGAAAACTTCAAAGTTGCCTCGATCTGTGATTCATCTGCCATTAATAGCTGAAGGCAAAAGTATTGGTACTTTAACTGTCAACAGTTACGGAATGCAAGCCTATAATGAAGCTGATGTTAACAACCTGCGCACACTTGCATCATACATCTCAATTGCGCTGGACAATTCACGTGCATACAGGCAATTAGACAGGCAGCAGGAACAAATCACCGGCAGTATCAGGTATGGACAGACAATTCAGCAGGCCATCCTGCCTCCTGATGATATAATGAAAAAGTATCATGATACCTTTGTGCTGTACAGGCCCAAAGATATTGTCAGCGGAGATTTTTATTGGTTCACCTCTGTAGAGACGCACGGGCGTGCGTCTCTACAGGGCAAACCAATGTTTTTTTACGCTGTGGTTGACTGTACGGGGCATGGTGTGCCAGGCGCTTTTATGAGTATGATCGGCAGCCGGCTGCTTGCCGAAATTATTAATGAGATGCATATCCTTAATCCAAAAGATATTCTTGAAAATCTTGACAGAATGATTGTTAAATCGTTAAGACAAAAAGAAACGTCAAATCATGACGGAATGGATGTTTCGCTTGTCCGGTTAGATAAACTTCCTGATGAAACCAATAAGGTTATTTATTCAGGAGCCAAAAGGCCATTGCTATATTATCAAAATAAGATTCATACCATTGAGGGAACACGACGTTCAATTGGCGGTTTGAGAATAGACAAATCAAAAAATCCATTTGAAGAAAAAGAAATTATACTGCCCAAAGATAGTTTGTTATATTTATCCTCCGATGGTCTTGTTGACCAGTGCAATCCACAGAGGAAAAAATTCAGCACAAAACGACTTATTGAATATCTTGGGGAGATGGTAACACTGGATATGGATGCCCAGGACAAATTTCTTAATGATAAGTTAGATGAATTCCAGGGACAATATGTTCAACGGGATGATATCACGTTTATGGGGATAAAACTATAGCTGAGACTATTCTTAAAAAACGCTATAACTCATTCGGAGATTATTTAATGTCTCTAAACTACATTTAAAATCTTTAAAAACAAATATTTACACTTTGTTAGTGTATGTGAGAAAACGCTAATTTATTCATGATAATTTATTATTATGAATATGGTATCCAGGAGTCCGCTTCGCTAAATTCTGCTTTACTTTGAAATATTAAATCCTCATTTACAGACAGTAAACTTTGGGTTGAAACTTCAAAAAACTCCCGACATTTTTTTAACGGACGGCAGTCAACCATTGGTGTTGCTTTTCCCTACCATCGGTGTCGCTTTGAGCGATGCCGATGGTTTTCGGCGAATAGCGACGCCGATGGTTTTTAGCGAAAAGCGACACCGATATTATTACACAAAATTCTAAAACGAAATTCTAATGCAACACTGTACTGCACATTATTATTGAGAATGCCCTCTGCAAAATATCTCAACGTAACAACTACGCTTGCGATATTTTATAATGCGCTTCTCAATTTCAAAGCGCATTTAAGTATTCCATTTTAGAAATTTAGATAATATTTGAAAATGGTTTGGTATTACTTTTCAATTTCAACCCCGCCGACAAGTCTTCTTGCCTCAATAAGCATATTAGCCCTCATTTCATATTCAGCGGGATATAGAATTTTTGCACCAGATTTTTTCACTGATGAAAAATCAAGGCATTTATCAATAAGAGATGAAGCCAGGTTAGCTTTTTCTTTTTGTTGTCTGTCGTTTGAGCCGGATAATTCTTCTGCTTTTTGTTTGATCAGGTTTGCCTGTAACGAAAGAATTTTTTCGAGTGTTTTTACCGGATCAACCGAAAGTTTTGTTCTGTTTATACCCCCGACAATTTGTTCCGCAGCAAGCAGGTTATCAAAACAATATTTATAATTATAAGGAAAAATAATGTGTGGGGCTTCAGGCAGGGTAGGTGGCCATTGTCCGTCTGAGTTGTAGGAATTGGTTAAATGATACCAGCATTTTTTTGTTAATTCTTCACTTAAATTCTTCCCGGATGATAATTTTTCCCTGACTAAATCCTGCCAGGGCCTTAACAATTTTGCCATTGGTGTGTTAGCCCAGGTAGATGCTTTTGCTCCGTGCCAAGCCGAATCATCGTCAAAGTGGACCTCCTGTTCCAAAACAGGCAACTGTGAGCAGGCTTCATCAAAACTGATGAACGAACCCTTTTTGTTACATGCTGTAACCAGTTTAATGAGTTTTTCTTTTGATTCAGGAGTCTCTTCAAACACATTGTCAGGTTTGTTTTCATATTTCAGCCTGAACCAGCCGTTTGTGCCTATATATTCAGCATCATCAGCAAATATTATTAATGCACCTTCTTCCTCTCCTTCACTTTGTTCTGAATATTTTTCAATCAGACCAAAATATTTTTCAAAAGTGTAACCTTCCATGCCCATAAAATAACGTACACCGAATTGCGCAATCCTGTCAGAACGTAAAAAAACTTTCAGTGAATTGTCTGGTTTGCCATGTATTTTATCAAAAGGAAAATGGATGGCTTTTTCATTACCCGGAAGATCATATTTAAACCCAAAGTTATAGAATGCTGGTTCTTTGCTGTATTCCTTTTCATAGATTTCCGGCCTGACAGGTTTCCCTTCGAAAAATTCAGAGCGGCTGTATGCCTCAAAATCGCCAACAAGGTTTTTATATCCGGCCTCCGCAATTTGTCCGGGGACATAATTTCTCCAGCCACACTCAGGGTCCAAAAGCTTACTGGTTTAATGCCCAGGTATTTCTGATATACCTCGTTAGAAAATTCCAAAGACCATACACCATCTTCCTTCGGGAAGTTAGGCAGCATGGGATGTGCATAAGGCGAACCGACAAATTCGCACTGACCTGACTGAATGGCTGCTTTTAGTTTTTCAAGCACGTCAGGTGTTTTCCAGGCAATTTGTTCAATGGTAAAGCCGGAAGCTTCGAATATATATTTAGTATCCGGAAAATGCCCGTGCATGGTATCAATTGTTAACTCGTAACTTTTGCGAATGACAAATTCGTACTTATGTTCCGGTAAATAAGCATAATTCAGGTTCGCGTGAAAGATCAGAATGTATTTCATATTTGTTTTATAATTTGAATTGTTATTAAAAATGAGTTAATTCTTAAAAATACTATTTTTGCCTCGACTTAGTCGAGGTCAAGCCTGCCACCGTAAATAAAATGTCGGGGCATTTGTCTCGACTGAGTCGAGATGATTCGTAGTTAACTCTCTATTAATGAGCGCCCTAAAACTTAAAATAACAAAGAGTTTGGCAACAAAGAGATTTCTATAAGTGGATTCATAAATCAAAGTCATACTTATTTTCGAGTATTTGTGCTTCCTGATTTGACAAGCCATTGCAAATAAGCAGTAATCCTTTGGACCCGACATTTTTCACCAAATCGTCAATTTCTTCAGGTTTGCAAAACAACTGAACCGACTTACCTGCATTTAAAATTTTTTGTATCAGTTCATACCACTGCGGAAGCGATTCATTTCCTGCTCCAGGCTGCCATTGAATAGCTTTTAGGTTTTCTATCTGAAGCAAACTGTCAAGATGTTGGATTGAGCCTTTGCCATCAAGATGGTAAAAGGCGTAATCCATTGCATCAACCATTTCAATAATGTGTGGCAGGCTAAAATCATCGAACATTTCTTTTGAAATCATATATGAAAAATCCTCCTGAATGGGGAAAGTGGTGCCAGGGGCCCATATGCCTGCCCATCCAATACCACCTTTGTTCCCTGTTTTTTCAACGATTTTGTTGATATCATTAAATCCCTGCATCCACATTTCAGTTGTCCGTTTGGCTGCTTTTTTTACTCCGTCAGGATTCATGAGCAGATCAACCAATAATTTTTCACTACCGTATAAATCCCCAATGATGTCAAGAGGACCTTCTAAAGGGAAATGCGCTATGAAATGATGGTTTGGTGCTTTCTTTGCAGAACGTTGGCCAAGTTCAAGAATAAGTTAATAATATTCATTTTCTGTTGTTAATTCAACATCAGCAACCTGTTCTAATGATTCAAAATTAGGATGACACCAGATAGTCTCCTTATTAAGTAATTCCGGTTTCCCGCCAAGGGCGCAGGCCATAGCACTTGAAGCAAAGTCAATGAGCTGAAAAGGAACAGCAACGCCATAATAATTTGTGTTGTCGATGACTGTCATACGGCGATTCATCACAAAATCCAGATCTTTCCAGAATTTTTCCAGATTATCGGTGTCCAGAATTGGTTCATGGTTCTCTTTTATGCAGGATGTTAAAATAAGTGGGTATTTTTGATCCCCGTTCTCCCACCAATTGGTGAGTTTTTTTTCTACTTTTAACAAATAATGATTTAAATCCATACCAAAAATTTTAATTTCATCTGTTTAATGCATGAGTCTTACCCTAATAGGATTAATTTCCTCAAAATAAAAGCGCTAAAAACTATTTATCCGTCTCAAACTATAGTAGAGAGACTCAGTCGAGATAAGGATTGAAAAATACTCAACACCCCGGAATTTGGCGACAAAGGGATTTTTGGGAAAGGGCTTATTTATATGATTATTAGTGACAAATTCATTTATTTTTATTTCTGAACTCAGTAATTTTCGAAATCTATGCGTTACAAGGCATCGTTTAACTC
>CAZVTW010000447.1:0-4788 GCA_964629805.1 uncultured Bacteroidales bacterium
CCCCCGGCAAAAACCGAGGTGATAATTTTCCAGCTTCCAACGCCGGTAAACAAAAGAATTGCTGCACCTATCAGTATGGCAAATGTAGATGTCTCACCAATTGAACCGGGGATGAATCCAAAGAACATGTCAAATAATGATACGGTATGGGTATTTCCCAGCGCTGCTTCAGCCAGTGGTGTTGCCCCGGAAAAAGAGTCAACAACCTTGTCAGGATTATCCATGACACCGGAAACCCAGATTTTATCTCCTGACATGTAGGATGGATAGGCAAAGAACAGGAATGCGCGAGCTGTTAATGCAGGGTTGACAATGTTCATACCAGTTCCTCCGAAGGCCTCTTTGGCAATGATGACAGCAAAGATTGAAGCAAGGGCTACCATCCACAGAGGAATATCAACGGGCACAATTAACGGAACCAACATGCCGGAAACCAGGTAGCCTTCTTCAATTTCTTTTCCTTTGTAATAGACAAAAATAAATTCAGTTCCAAGACCAAAAATATAGGACACCAGAACAATGGGTATGACTTTCATGGCTCCGTGACCAACATTCTGCCAGAAGCCCGATTCGATGCCCATTGCCAGGAAATGCTGGTATCCGGCATTCCAAATGCCAAATAACAAAGGAGGTATCATGGCAAAAACAACAATGGCCATGGTCCGTTTCAAATCAATAGCATCCCTGATATGACAACCTTTTTTTGGGGTTACATTGCCAAGGACGAAAAGGAATGTTTCAAAGCTTTCAAAAATCGGGAGCCACTTTTCATATTTGCCTCCTTTTTCAAAATAAGGTTTTATTTTTTGTACAAATTTCTGTAAACCCATAATTCATTTCCATTTTTTTTCGCCGAAAAACGGTTATACATTACATAAATTCCTTCCTGATTGTTTCAAGCCCCTGCCTTATCAGTTGTTGTGCTTCAATTTTTGATGTCGAAACAAATTCACACAAAGCAAAATCTTCTTCAACAACTTCATAAATACCGAGTTGTTCCATCAGGTCAATATCATTGACGATAATTGCCTTGAGTAACTGCATTGGCAGGATGTCCATTGGCAGCACTCTTTCCATCTCACCTGTCACAACAAATGGTCTTTCTCCTCCGTGCATGTTTGTATCAATGTCATATTCTTTGTCCGGCCTGAGCCATGTGAAGAAGGTTTTTGACATACTGAATTTTTTAAAGCCTGGCATAGCCCATCCGAATAGTTCAGGCTCATTCCCTTCAGGAATAATGCTGATGAGATTATCATAATATCCGAGGTACCCGTCAGCATATATTTTTTTCCCGGTTAAAACATCACCACTGATAATTCTGACATTGTCTTCATGTAAATTTTTGTCAATTAATGGTGTTACCTGGGCGCCTGCTAATAATTTGAAATATTTCGGTTCTTTTACTTCAGAGCCTGCAAGTGCGATGATCACTTCAGGTTGATATTGTCCTGTTTGGAAAAGTTTACCAATGGTAGCTACATGATGGGGTTTGATTGTCCAAATCAAATCCCCTTTGTTAATAGGTGATATCTGATGAATTTGAATTCCTACATTTCCAGCCGGATGCGGGCCTGTAAAATAGTGCTTTTCTGCTCCTTCAATTCTGGTAAAAAAACTATTTTCTGCCTGCTCTTTTGAAAGCCCCAAATGTATCTTCCCTTTTGTTAATTTCTGAAGGGCGTCTATTCCTGTTTGAAAATGAGATTCCTCATTCTGTAACATAAATTCGATATCAGGACTCAGGGGTACAGTGTTGAAACAGGAAATAAAAATGTTATCAGGTGTATCTCCCGGATCAGCAATTATTCCGTAAGGCCTTTGAAGAATGGCCGGCCATAAGCCGGAATTCAGTAATTGTTCCCTGATTTTCTCTTTGTCAAGATTTTTTGGATCATCTTTTAAAAAGGTTTCATATTGACGTTTATGAGATGGTTCAATAACAACCTCGAGTATTTTACGTCTTTCTCCCCTGTGTATGACTTTTACTGTGCCTGAAATTGTAGACGTAAATTTTATTTCCTGGCGATATTTATCAAAAAACAACGGTGTGCCTGCTTTGACTTCAAATCCTTCTTTTACAGATAATTTTGGTGTTAGCGACTGAAAATCTCCGGGCTTAAGGGCATAAGTTGCCGAAGGCGGGGCTTGTTCAATTTTTTTTTCTGCTTTTCCCTTTAAATGTATTGAAAGGCCTTTTTTTATTTTTATTACCTTCGTCATTTTTCTGAAATTGTTTAAAAGTCCAGCTCAAAAGTATTTAAATTTTTATATATCTCAATATTTTTTTCTTTCACTTTTAAGCAATCTTATTTTTATAAGCATTCAACAAGTTTTTTTTGTGAAATGTTTATTTGTTGATTTTAAATTTATTGTGTTTCGGAATACAACAATGAGCCTGGTTAGAAAACGTTAAGGTATAGTAACTGATTCATTCTATTATGTTAGATTTTTTTATCTGATTTTTATTAGGTCTCTACCGTTTAGAGACGCGCCATCGACTGGGTCGGGACAGGTTAATAAGGTTTAAAATAACTTGATTACAACATTTTTAATATGGTTTTAAATAAAAATTCTTTACTTTAATAGAGTAATAATCCAATTCGCATTAACCAATCTTATTAGCCTGTTTCGAAATGGTCGTCAACCTTATTTAAAAATCTAATTATCAAAAATAACGGATTTAAAAAATAGGATTAATCACTATATTAAAAAAAAACATCATTCATAACTTTAATAATATATGTTTTTCATTCATCTAAGATTTTCATCTGCAATCATATTTTATTTAATTTTTACATGTGCAATTGTTACCGGTCAGAAAAACTCACAAGAATATGATTATTATGTGGATAATTTCGAACCTAACAAAGACGAGGTGTTCAAATCAAATATCCATTCTGTTGATCTACACAAAGAAAGCTGGGTATTATCTTACCCCATTATTAAACTGAATGATGAAGTACGTCTCATCCTTCGCTTTGATGACCTGGGTGATGAGTTTCCTGTTTACTCCTATACAATCAGACAATGCGATGCTGACTGGGAAACCTCGGAATTGAACTTCTCTGAGTTTGCAAATGGTTTTGAAGAAAATGTCATCAATGATTACCAATCATCTTTTAATACGATACGGGACTATACACATTATAAAGTGATTATACCAAATAATGATGTCCAAATCACAAAATCAGGGAATTATGTCATAGAAGTTTTTCAGGACTACAACAGGGAAAACCTGGTGTTAAGAAGACGATTTTGTGTCGTGGAAAATTTGGTTGAAATAAATGCAGATATTGACAAAGCGCCATGGATAGAACAAAGAATGAGCGGGCAAAAAATAAATGTAACTCTTCGACATCCAGGATATAATATTACAAATCCCAACAGGGATATCACAATGGTTATTTTACAAAATAATATCTGGGAGTTGGCAAACCGTAATCTGAAACCGCGTTTCATTCGTGGAAATGAGATTCTTTATGATTATGAAAAGGAGAATGTCTTTGAAGGGAGCAACCAATTCAGGTATTTTGATATGAAAAATAAACGCTTCAAATCAGACCGGGTGGAAAAAATATACTTCGCAAGACCATATTATCATTTTCAGCTCATAGAGGACAGGGTGCGTAGAAATTCACCTTTTAGTTTTCACGAAGACATTAATGGGAAAAGGTTCATACAACTTGAAGGAAGTGAAGAAAGCCATGTTGAAGCAGATTATTTCTTTGCTCATTTCACACTTTCGTATCCGGCGCCTTTATTTGATGCAAATGTATATGTCTGGGGCGAATTGACCGGCTGGGAACTCAATGAGAGTAACAAGCTAACATACAGCATAGAGAGAAAAGCCTATGAGCTGTCGCTATTTCTCAAACAGGGGTATTATAATTATCAGTATGTGGTGGTGAATGATCGTAATAAACTAGACAACACATATATTGAAGGGAGCTATTATCAAACTGAAAATGATTATGTTATTTACATCTATCATAGAGATCAAAGCATAAGATACGACCGGCTGATTGGAATGAGGATTGTCAATTCAGTCAACAGACTTTGAAACGAAATAATCTGTGCATAAAATGTTCTTCTTATTTCGTTTCAAACCCTTATTAAAACCTATGGGTTATCTATCTTTTCAAGAACAGTATATCCCACAAGTTTTCCTCTTTTGTCATATGATTCGGATTTAACAACACCAATTTCTTTAGCATACCATTCTTTTCCTTTGGCTGATACATTCATAAATCCGATTTTAGATTGGATATCATATGTTATAACAGCACAATCAAAAGCGCCTGCCGGTGTTTTTAATTGTTCGGTTGCCTCAACCAGGCGGTTTGTAATATTTACAGCCATGGTCATGATATTCATGCCCTGGTTTTTTACTGTCATTGTAATCTTGCCGTCCTCAAGTTTTTGTCCCTGAGAGATATTGGAAGGGACAAGTAATTCGTCACTTTCCATCTCCATTTCCATGTCCTTGTAAGCAGATAAAGAGTTCTGATCAAGGTATTGACTCATGTCAATATAAAATTTGCCGTTTTCACATCTCATGCCAAGGTCGCTATCGATTGGATTTTTTCCTTTTTTGTCTTCATAGTGAATTGAAAATTCTGCTTCAACAGCATCTCCTTTCATCTCTTTTTTTACAAGTTTCCGGACACTTGTGCCTGATACTTTTCCTTTTTCGTCATAATGTTTGACAGTCAGCTCAGTTCCCTCATCCAAAGTAAAGTAATATTTACAATCCTGGGCATTTGAAAATTGGTAGCTTATCAGCAA
>CAZVTW010000448.1:0-4768 GCA_964629805.1 uncultured Bacteroidales bacterium
TCCGGCTACAATAATTACGGTGTTGTTTTTTGGTTTCACAAGAATAAATTTTTATGCTTTATCAGGCTTTTCATATGGGATATTAAACCTGAATATTGTCCCTTTCCCGGGTTTGGATTCAACTTCTATTTTTCCTCCCATCTGAGATACCAGGTATTTGGTAATTGTTAACCCGATGCCTGTACCTTCCGGGTCAATTTTTCCCGGGCACGAGGATTGATCAAAACGTTTAAATATTACATTGTGCTTATCTGCCGGAATGCCAACTCCAGAATCTTTGATGAAAAATGTCAGCTCATTGTTTTTTAAATTGTATCCAAATTCAACATATCCTTTGTCGGTAAATTTTATGGCATTTTCTATAAGGTTTTGTAAAATTTCTTTTAACCTGTAGGGGTCTGAAACGATGTTAAAAGCATCATCATCTTTGCCCAGGGATAAATTAAATTTAATGTTTTTGTCGGGATCTTCATTAAGCCAAAGGTTAAATTCATCATATAATTCTTTAAGGATTAAGTTAACATTGGTTTCGGTGTAGTTTATATCTACCTGGCCGGATTCTATTTCAGAAATGACAATAATTTTGTTAATAAGGTTTAACAATTGTTTACTGCTTTTTTTGATATACCTGATACATTCTTCCTTATCATCTTCAGATACATTGTTTTGTTCCAATAAGTTAAGGAAACCAACAATGCCGTTCATGGGAGTTCTTATTTGATGGGAAATATTGGCGAGGAACGCTGATTTGAGTTTTTCAGATTCTTCTGCTTTTTGTTTGGCAAGGGTAAGTTTTTGTTCTGCAAATATACTGTCGCTTACATCCCTGGATATGCCAACCATGCCGGTGATTTCACCCTTTTCATTTTTCAGTGGCATTTTGGTAGCGGTCATCCATTTTGTTTCGTTGCTTGCATTAATAAACTGTTCAACTTTATTTACCAACGCTTTACCGGAGGTCATCAGTTCCTGTTCATCATTATATGCATTCGTTGCGTGTTCTTTGTTAAAGAAATCAAAATCGGTTTTTCCGATGGCATCTTCAGGATTTTTAAGTCCCAGCATGTTAGTCTGTGCTTTGTTAATGCGTGTGAAACGGGAAGCAGTATCTTTAAAATATATGGTATCAGGAATGTTATCCATTAATGCTTGCAACAGGTCGTGTTCCCTGCTCAAACGGGAGATCATGTTACGCTGTTCGGTGATTTCTATGGATACACCCGTTAAGCCGATAACATTGTTATGTTCATCAAAGATGGGTGATTTATATATTTTAAAACTTCTTTTATTTTCATTAATAACTTCATTTGTAATATATTTTTTTTCTTTAATCACAACAAGGTCATCTGCTGTATATTTTTTGGCCAATGTTTTATCTTTATAAATATCGTCATTTGTTAACCCCGTCATTTTGGCTTGTGTCATCCCAAAATAGTCGGCATAAGCTTTATTCACATAAGTTATTTTGCCATTCTTGTCTTTTATCCATGCCGGGAAGGGCAGGTTATTGATAATAGACCTGTTTTCAAGCAGTTTTCTTTTTAAAGTGTTTATTTCTTTTTTATTATTGTTATCAGAGGTTTCCATTCAAAAGAAGATATGATTGGTTTTATAAAGTAAAAATAGGTATTTTTTTTGAATTTTTTAAATCACTAAAAATATAAACAAAAATAATTATTTTTGCAGCCATTTTTATAGGTATTAAATATATGAAGTTTTTCAGGAAATATCAAAAATATATACTCGTTGCCCTTTTACCATTGTTATTGGGTTTGTTTTTGAATTTTTCCAATAATGGCCATTATCACCGTTTAGCTGACGGAAGTATAATATATCATGCACACCCGTACAGTAAAAATGCAGAAAATCCCGAGCCGGGCAACAGTGGCCATCAACATACAGAATGCCAGTTAGCTTGCATATTGCAAATTACCAAGGTATTGCATTCCGGCGTATTAGGTTTTTTTATGCTTGGGATTGTTTTTTTGCCTTTCCTGTTTATTTACCGGCAGGTTGCACAAAACCTGACAATCATTGAACCGGTACTCCTGGTATCATCCCGTGGTCCGCCCCACGCTTAATCGTGAACAATGTTTTTTGGTTTTGACATATCTTTTAAAGGTATGTTTGTCAATTATTTAAAGCGATTAAGTGATGAAGAATCTGAGACAATTAATTTTAATATTTGTATGTGTGGTGTTAACCGGTAATACGGTTTTGGCACAGGGAGGTAAAATATATGGTTATGTTAATACAGATGACGGAACAGCCGTATCTTTTGTTAATATAGTATTAAAGAACAAAACAATAGGAACAGCAACAAACCTTAAAGGTTATTATGAGATTGACCGTTTGTGCCCCGGGAAGTATATTGTCCGCCTTCAGGCCATTGGGTATAAGCCACAGGAAAAAACGATACAATTAAAGCGGGGGCAAAGGATAAAGGTTGATTTTATTGTTGAAGAGGATTTTATTGGATTGGAACAGGTGGTGGTTTCTGCAAGCCGTAACGGCACCAAACGCGAAGAAGCACCGGTTATTGTGAATGCGTTAACAGCCAACCAGCTCGAAATCGGTTCATCAGCTACATTGGCTGATGGCTTGGGTTTTGCGCCCGGTATCCGTACAGAAACATCCTGCCAGAATTGTGGGGTTAGCCAGGTAAGGTTAAATGGCTTAGAAGGTAAATATACACAAGTATTGATAAATTCAAGGCCGATATTCAGTAGCCTGGCGGCTGTATATGGTTTAGAACTGATACCCGAAAACATGATTGAACAGGTTGAAATTGTAAGGGGAGGGGGATCAGCATTATTCGGCGGGAATGCCATTGGTGGAACGATTAACATTATCACCAGGGAACCTGAAAAAAACAAGTTGTCTCTGTCATCAAATTATGGCTATACCGGAGTTGGTATCAATAATAGCGGAATGCCGGCATCAGACAGGAATATTAAGTTTAACGCATCAGCAGTTTGTAAACGAGATAGCCGTATTGGGATGAATGTGTTTGCATTAAAGCGCGACAGGGATTTATTTGATGCCAATAATGATGGTTTTACAGAACTGGTCAGCCTTGAAAATCAATCAGCAGGGTTCCAGGCTTTTTACCGGCCGGGAGACATGAGCCGCATAACGCTTGATTTTTATTCGATAAACGAACATCGTATTGGCGGGGGAAAGGATTTTAACCGTATGGCACATGAGATGGAGGTAGCCGAACAGGTTGAACATCACATTACAGGGGCAGGACTTGCTTTTGACACTTATACCAATCCGGATAAAGGCAATAAGCTATCCCTGTTTTCTTCTTTACAGCATATTGACAGGGACAGTTACTATGGCGCCGGTATAAATGATAATTCGGGATACGGCAAAACAAATGATATTTCGTTTGGAGGTGGTGTGAAATATTCTATGCATATTGATGATATGTTTATAGCGCCCGCGTTTTTGACCATGGGTATTGAAAATTTTAGTACACAGTTAGATGATAATAAACTGGGATATTATGATTTTTCAGTTGAAGAAATGATGCCCATAACAAATGTGATCAACCAGCTATCCAATACCATTGGGGGTTTTGTTCAAAACGAATGGAAACTTGAACGCATGAAAATATTGATGGGACTTAGGTTTGACAGTTATGATATTATTGATAAAAAGAATGATAACAATAAGACAAGCGGAAATGTATTTGTTCCCAGGACAAATATTTTATATGATTTGACACAAGCCATTCAATTACGTGGCGGATATGCAGCAGGATACCGGGCACCACAGGTTTTTGATGAGGATCTGCATATTGAAACTTCACAGGCAAGACAAGTTTTTCATGTGAATGCCCCTAACCTTAAGCAAGAGAATTCGCATAGTTTTACCGGTTCAGTAGCATATCATGAAATATGGGGTAAAACCCAGGTAGAATTTTTATCAGAAGGTTTTTATACCATTCTACAAAACCCTTTTACCAATCGTTTTGGTGTGCCCGATTCAGCAGGGAATGTTATATATACCAGGGTAAATGCAACTTCGGGTGCAGAGGTTTACGGGGTAAATCTTGAAGCAAAAATAGCACCGTCTGAAAATTATAATCTGCAGGCAGGGTTTACATTGCAGAGAAGCCTTTACCAGGAAGCACAGGAATTTGATGAGAAACGGTTTTTACGCTCGCCATCTGCGTATGGTTTTTTTGTTGGAAGATGGAAGCCTGCAAAACTTTTTACTGTTGCATTAAACGGGCAATATACGGGTACTATGCTGGTGCCGCACTTTGGACCGGAAGTACCGGATCCTAATGAGAACCAGCAGGTATATCAGGAGATTGCAGAAGCCATCGCCAGGGGCGATGTAATACAAGGTGAAAAACTTATTCAGACAGGAAGGTTTATGGATATTGGATTCAAATTTACTTATGATCATTTGTTGCATGAAGGGATACTGATGAGTTTCTCGGCAGGGGTCAATAATATTTTTAATGCCTGGCAAAAGGATTTTGATACCGGCAAATATCGTGATCCCGGATATGTTTATGGCCCGCGAATGCCCAGGACTGTTTACGTGGGAATTAAGATGGCCAATAAGTACGGGAGGTAAGTCAGAATACAGAATACAGAAGTCAGGTGTCAGGAGTCAGAATTCAGAAGAGCGCATCAAAAATCAGTTCCATTAAATTTGTGGCAGGAGCATATTTATATAGAAGTCCCCTTAAGTTCCTTATCCAAATCCCTGGATTGCATAAAATGCCTTACCATGGCAATGTTTTTTG
>CAZVTW010000449.1:0-4763 GCA_964629805.1 uncultured Bacteroidales bacterium
TATTCTATTTTATAACTATAAATCGAATTCTGACCGGAACCAACAAATAAGTTGAAATTATTATTAAAGTATGCAATACTAAACTGGCTGCCTCCGGTGTAAGGGAAACCGCTAAACATTGATCCATCAGAGTTAAACAAATATATTTCATTGTTGTTTTGTGATACAATACCTATCTTTTTTTCAGTAGCAGAAAATGTAAAAATAATAGGTGGGTCCCTTAAAACCTCAGGAAACTCATTAATGTACATGGTTGATTTGTCTTCATTATATACTTCCAGCTTCTTCTGATCGACATATATATATTCAAACAGTCCGTCACCATTAAGATCATCATATTCGAAAAAATGTTCTGGTGTGAACTGATGTATTTCTTTTGTTTTTACACTTCCGTCAAAATAAATCAGGTGTACCTTACCTGTTGAATCAGTTGTTGCGAGATGTGTTTTTTCCGGAAGTGTTTCAACCCTGAGTGAAAATGTGTTGTTTTTCGATTTGGCGAAATTATCTTTTATTTTAAGGCGTTCCTGACCTCTTCGGTTAAGGATATAAGACCTGTTAAGGTCAGAGAATATAATATAATCTTTGTTGCGCAATCTGACAAATTGTACTTCTGTTGTCACAATATCCGAAGCTTTTGCAAATTTCCACCCTTTAACTTTTTTACCTGTCTTGTCAAAAGGAAAAACCTCTCTGTTCTTGCAGGCAATAAAAATTCTGTAATCCTGGTCGTTGTCATAATCAAACACAGCTATTCCGTTTGTGGCCTGTGATTTTAGCTTCACTGGATAATCTGCAACATCTTTTCCGTTTCGATCAATCAGATAAACATTACTATTTGTGTTAAACAACAGCTGAAGTTTGTTATTTTTGTAATAGTCAATTTGATAAATATCACTTATTATTCTTTCGTCCAGCTTACGTGCCCATAAAATTTTTCCCTTTTTGTCAATAAGATAAATATTATTATCACTATCCTGGGTAAAAATCTCTTTCTCATTGGTATAATGGTTTATCACCATTGAAGGTTTCAAAAAGTTGTCGGCAATAAGTTCTGTTTCCCATACATATTTACTGATTATTTTTTCTTCAGGATTAAAACTGATGTGAAGATTATTATATATTAAATCTTTACTTGAATTAAACTGGAGTCCCATAAATTCAAACTTACTTAATATACCATAGTTGTTTTCAATATAATTGGTGACTTCCTTGCTCAGATAGTTTTCATATAATGATTTTGATTCAGGGAAATAGCTAAAGAAATAAAAGTTTGACTGTGAGGAAAGAGAGTTGCTGAATTCCTTGTATGATTGTTTATCACTGAGTGTTTGGTTGGCAATAATATCTTCAATGTATTGTCTTAAGGTCTGCACTGAGCTTCCGAAAACCATATAATCATCAATGAAAATAAAATAATTAGGTTCTGTCAATGAGTAAATATCACCAAAAAGTTTTTGCGGAACTTTAATAACAGGCATCTGGTAAACAGCATAATCATTATTGTTTATCTCAAAAAAGCTCATCAAAGTTGAGGGATCAATACTGTTTTTATCAGCAAATTTCTGAATTATTTGAATCATCTTTTTTTCTGCTTCTTTCGTATCATTGACATGAAAAACAGCATAAGCATTTTTCTTAATATCAAAGGCATTAATATCAGTAAAAACAATTGCAACCTCACGATCAAGTATTGAATGAAATATTTCCTCAAGGTCTATATCAAACTGCTCCCTGATTTTGTTAATATGATACTCATATCTGTGGATTTTACCCGAATGAGTCAGATAACTTTTATAATCTTTTTTAAATTGGTCAAAATCATGTATCCCCAGAGCCACAAAGTTGGTTGTATTTGACGGAATAATTTTTTCTACTTCCAGTTTAACTGGTTCCTGCTGAAGAATCAGGTTCAGATAATTATTGGATTTCGGATCAGTATATGTAAAACCGTTGAATGAGATGGATTTATCCCTGAAAACAACATCAGCTTCTGTCCAGTTAGCAAAATTAGTGATCCTGAATGAGATGTCCTTATTCTTATAATTCAGAAATCTTACCATTGCTTTTGCAAAAGACTGATAATTGATATACATATTTAAATCAACATTTTTCCCGGCTGTTGAAAACACCTTTTTAAATCCCTTTTTCTGATTAAGTGAGATGCCTGAAAACAATTGTCTGATTGATTCTTCAAGCAAAATGGCGGAATAGCTAATCAGAAGGTTTCCTTTTGCAAAGGAATATGAAAATTCTTCTTCTTTATTCCTATTCGGTAATTTAACGTCATATATTTTGATATCATTATATATTCTTTCGGAGATTTCAGCGCCATTGTTTGTAAATTTATCAATCAAATGTTTCAGTTTACCAGTGTTTCCTGAGTTACTGAAATTAATGGCGTATAAAAACTCAAGCCTTTCTTTACCTTTTTGATGCAAAGAGATAATAACCTTATTATTATCCAGAATTTCTTCAAGTTCTTTTTGGCTTTTAAGCAACGAATCGAGATACGTTATTTTTCTATTGATAGAATGAAGGCTGTTAAGTTTTGAGAGTTCAGACCAAATAGTGGCACTCTCCTTAAACGGCGCTAATATATTTTTTGCATTTTTATGTTCCAAAACTACCGAGGCATCCATTGGAACAGCATTTATCGCTGACGTAATCGACTTTTTGCCGGGTACAAGAAGTAGGAAATAGACCAGAACCAGCGAAATAATGGCAAATGCTGTGATAACTATTATTATTTTGTGTTTTTTTGACATAGCCTTTATAAAAATGGTTTTTAATATCCCAAAGGTATAAAATTAATTACTATTTGTAAACCTTATATAACTTAAATTGTGCAATTATACATCCTTTGCTCCAATAAAAGTAAAGATTTAACGAAAATTTTTCTTGTAGAAATGCAAAATAATAAAAAGAATGTCTATTTTTGAATTAACAGATCAATGCCTGAGAGTATATTCTTATTACATAAAAATAATACTATGAAACGATTCATCATTGTCCTTATTTTAGTATTGGGTTTAGCCATGTTGTTAAATCCATCTTACGAAAAACATCAAAAAAAACTGGTTGAGAGTTACAAAGAAAAAAATCCGGTAACCGGCATGATTGGCGCAGGTGAACTCCTGGCCAAAGCAACAGAATATGAAAACTATTATGTTTTTTCAGCAACAAAAGTTACAGGAAGAGAAGAGCGATTAAGTTTTGGGGCCTATGGTTTTGTTTTTATATTGGTTGACCTGGACCTTGGCAATATCATTGAAGAAGCAAAAAAAAGACTGGAATGAATTACCATTTCTCCCAATGAACATAATTCTCATTATACCTGTTTCTTGAAGCTTTTTGCTCAGCCGGATATCCTATTGAAAGACAGGAAACCGGTATGATATTATCTGGCAGATTAAACAATCTTCGAATATGCATAATTCGCTCTTCCCGCGGATGGACACCAAGCCATACAGCGCCCAGGCCAAGTTCACCCGCAGCAAGTAATGCATTTTCAATGGCAGCGGAACAATCCTGTAGCATATAACTTAACTGATTACCATGAGCTGCATTGATATCTCCGCATACAACAATACCAACTGATGCATTTGCCAGCATTTGTCCATTTGGTAAACCACCAGTGAGGTCTTTTAGTTTTTCTTTGGATGTTACAACAATAAAACGCCAGGGGTCTTTTGCCACAGCCGATGGAGCAGACATAGCAGCTTTAAGAATGACCCGTATCATTTCGTCATTGACTTTCTGATCTGTATATTTTCTTATACTACGTCGATTAAAAATAAATTGTAACTTTTGGTTGTAGTCCATTCTTTTGATTTTTTAAATTCTATTCGTGTTGTCCAAAATGTCTCAACCATTGTTGAGTATGTAATTAAGTAAGTTTTGATAATCTAATTAACAACGAAAATAATGTATTAAAATGACTATCCAAACATTCTGATTTCATATTTTACAAAAACTGTTAAAAGAAAGACAGTCAAAAAATAATTCATAAATATATTTGTATAATATTGTAATTTTGAATTTTTTTTCAGCTATTTGTATAAAATTTATATAAGAAAACGAAATTACACCATGAAACATGACAAAAAGATATTTATCCAAAAAATTGAAGGACTTATTAATCTGTTTACAACATTATTAGATGCTTTAGAAAAGCAAATATCGCCAAAGGTAGAAAAGTCTGTCATTGCAAATTTCGAATTGTTAGTAACAAATTTCGAGTTACTCAAGAATGTTATTTCGTGCGATATCATTGACGAAATAGACCCGGTTGTTGAAAATAACATCAACATGCTCATTGATAACATAGCCACGGAATTCGCAATGTTCAACATTGACAAATTGAATGTAGACTCTGACAACCAAACAATGAGTTCGTATGAATGGCTCCATGAAATCCAGGTTGATCTTTTGCCGGAAGACCATTATGACGAAAAAACACCAGGACTTTTTGAAATAAACTTAAATTAATTCAATGAATATCAGATTATTTCTCACAATCATTATCACACTTCTGTCAATATCTCTTTTTGCACAGGAAAAGGAAGATAAGAAAGAACCCGAATTACCTGAAGCATCCGTCAAAAAAACTTCTGTCAGTATAAATGGCCAACAAATCAATTATACAGTTAAAACAGGTTATCTTAGCCTGAAGAAAGAAACAGGCGAAGAAACTGCCCATATTTTTTATATTGCTTATACAAAAAATGAGAAAAGCAATAGCACTGACAGACCAATTACCT
>CAZVTW010000450.1:0-4757 GCA_964629805.1 uncultured Bacteroidales bacterium
CATCTTCTTTTGCCTCTATCCAGGCATTAAAAGCTTCTTTTGTGGTATCAGAAATGCCATTTTGCAGGGCACCTTTCATCAGAAGTTCAATGCGTTTCCTTAGCCTGTTCACACCTGTTGCCATACCAAAACCATATTCAGCATTGTCTTCAAACAAAGAGTTGGCCCAGGCCGGTCCGAAACCTGAATTTTTATTTTCACAATAAGGCGTTGAAGGCGCTGAACCGCCCCAAATAGATGAACAACCGGTGGCATTGGCTATCATCATGCGTTCTCCGAACAACTGGGTTATCAGTTTAACATATGCTGTTTCGCCGCACCCTGCACAAGCGCCTGAGAATTCAAACAGTGGCTGTGCAAACTGACTGTTCTTAACATTTTTCTCACGGTCCACAAGATTTTCTTTATATCCCACCTTGTCGTGCATATAGTGCCAGCGTTCGTCTTCTGCCATCTGGCTTTCCAAAGGTTTCAGTTCAAGAGCCGTGGCGCCTTTTTTCCCCGGACAAACGTCAACACAGTTTCCACAACCGGTACAATCCAGCGGACTAATTTGTATCCTGAATTGGAGATCAGGGAATTGTTTAGGCGGAATAGCCTTGAGGGTCTGTGTTCCTTCCGGAGCATTAGCTGCCTCTTCTTCTGTTAAGAGAAAAGGTCTGATGACTGCATGCGGGCAAACATAAGCACACTGGTTACATTGGATACAATTTTCCGGAATCCATTCAGGGACATTAATGGCTACTCCCCGTTTTTCATAGGCTGTTGTCCCCTGCGGAAATGTACCGTCTTCCCTTCCAACAAAAGCGCTTACAGGTAAATCATCTCCTTTTAATGAGTTGATTGGCAGACAAACATTATTGACAAATTCAGGTGCATTTTCAATGGTTTTGGAATATCCCTCAGTTTGAATGTTTTTCCATTCTTCCGGGATAGTCACTCTATGGATGTTTTTTCCACCGGCATCAACAGCAGCATAATTCATGTTAACAATACGTTCACCTTTTCTGCCATAGGTTTTCTGAATGGCAGCTTTCATTTCCTCAACGGCTTTTTCGTAAGGGATAACCTCCGAAATTTTAAAGAAAGCGCTCTGCATGATGGTATTTGTCCTATTGCCAAGGCCGATTTCTTCACCAAGTTTTGTCCCATTGATAATGTAAAACTGTATATCATTATCAGCAAGGTATTTTTTCATATGGTCAGGAAGGTGATTCTTGGTTTCTTCCTCATCCCAGATACTGTTCAACAGGAATGATCCGCCTTTTTTCAACCCTGCCAGAACATCATATAAATTAATGTAAGCCGGCACATGACAGGCAATAAAATCAGCAGAATGAACATAATAGGGTGAACGAATTGGCGTATCGCCAAATCTGAGGTGTGATGCAGTGAAACCGCCGGATTTTTTTGAATCATACTGGAAGTATCCCTGTGCAAATTTTTCTGTATTTTCGCCGATAATTTTTATCGAGTTTTTATTGGCGCCAACAGTACCGTCAGACCCGATACCATAAAATTTGGCCTGGAAAATATTTTCTGGTGTAGCCTCAACTTTTTCTTCGATAGGTAATGATTTGAATGTCACATCGTCAACAATACCAATCGTAAACTGGTCTTTTGGCTCAGGCAGGTCCAGGTTTTTATAAACTGCCATAATTTCCGAAGGTGTTGTATCCTTAGAACTTAATCCATAGCGACCACCAACAATAAGCGGTTTTTCAGCTTCAGTGTAAAATAAATTTCTTACATCAAGATACAAAGGCTCGCCACCTGCTCCGGGCTCTTTTGTTCTGTCAAGTACAGCAATCTTTTTCACTGATTTTGGCAGGACCTTAAAAAAGTATTTTGCAGAAAACGGACGGTACAGATGTACTGAGATCATACCGACTTTTTGTCCCTGCTCATTCATATAATCAACCGTTTCTTTGATTGTATCGGTGATTGAACCCATTGCAATGATTATTTTTTCTGCTTCCGGGTCACCATAATAGGTAAAGGGATGATATTCTCTTCCTGTTATTTTTGTAATCTCCTGCATATATTCTTCAACGATATCAGGAACAACTTCATAAAACTTATTAACTGATTCTTTAGCCTGGAAGAAGATATCCGGGTTTTGTGCGGTACCCCTGGTTACAGGATGTTCAGGATTAAGGGCATTATCACGGAATTTTTGTAACGCTTCCCGGTCAATCAGGTTTTTCATATTTTCCATATCCATGGCTTCAACCTTTTGAACCTCATGTGAGGTGCGAAAACCATCAAAAAAATGAAGGAAAGGAATACGTGATTTAATGGAAGCCAGATGGGCTACGCCGGCAATGTCCATAATTTCCTGTATGCTGCCGGTTGCAAGCAGAGCAAAACCTGTTTGCCTGGTGGCGTAAATATCACTGTGGTCACCAAAAATTGAGAGGGCATGTGCTGCCACTGAGCGGGCGCTAACATGGAAAACGCCAGGCAGAAGTTCTCCGGCTATTTTATACATATTAGGAACCATCAACAATAATCCCTGTGAAGCTGTAAAAGTTGACGTCAGGGCGCCTGCCTGTAAAGAACCATGAACAGCGCCTGCCGCGCCACCTTCTGACTGCATTTCCACAACCTCTACTGTTTCGCCAAATATATTCTTTTTCCCAAAAGCTGCCCATTCATCTACATTTTCTGCCATGTTGGATGAGGGCGTGATTGGATATATACATGCCATTTCGCTAAACATATATGCTATGTAGGAAGTGGCATAATTACCATCACACGTAATAAAGGTCTTTTTGTTTGCCATCATATTAAAATTTTAATGTTAAAAATATGTTTATTAAATACTATTCGTAGGTTTCAATATAAAAATCCAAATAACCACAAAGGTATCGTATTTCCATCTCCGCGTTCTATCATGTCAATACCAAAATATAAATTTTCAACACCATTGAATGATTTAAAATCCAAACTTTTGTCTCCAATAACAAAAGCATACTTCTTATCAACCAGGAAATGTCCCAAAGAGGTACTTTCAAGGTTTTGCCTTACACTGACCTGATTGAAAAAAAATGTTTCGCGCAGTTCTTGTCCGTCAATATTACCTGAAACAACCTGGTATATCAGGTTGGGATTTTGCAGGTAAACTTTATCAGGCTTTTTGTTGACATTCTCGTCATTTTCCTTTAAAAGGCCAATTAACTTAGCGCTTTTGAGATAATACAGGTAATGCATGACAGTAGCCCTTGACAAGCCGGTTTCCTGACTTAACTTACTCACATTCGGACTATTGGGTGCTATATTGCCTAAGAGATATAGAAGTTTTTTAATTTTATAAAAATATTTTATTTCAACCTGATTCAGATAGGTCACATCAATTTCCAGGATAAGATTAATGGTTTTCAATAAGGTTTCGGAAAAAAGATTTTCATTTTCCAGGAAAAAGGGATAAAAACCCTGATGCAGGTAGTCGTTAAAATATGCCAGTGGTTTTACCTCATCCAGAATTTCCTCAACCAGTAATTCATGCCTGTGAAGAATTTCTTCAAGTGTGTATGGTCGAAATTTCTTCCCGGTTACATAATTCAGATATTCGCGAAATGAAAATCCTTCCAGGTTGTATTCATCCACAGCATTTTTAATCGGACTATCCGGTGCTTTCAGCTCAAGAATTGGAGAACAGGTGAAAATAATTTTCAGGTCACTGAATGTTTCATAGCAATATTGCAATTCATTTGCCCAGTTGGGATATTTGTTAATCTGATCGAGTAAAAGTGTTTTTCCCCCGGTTTTATAAAATTCATCTGTAAATGAATTAAGGGTATTATTTGTAAAATAAAAGTTATTCAGATTAACGTATAAGCAGGTTTTATCAGCATGATGAAATTCCTTAGCATAGTTAAGTAAAAGCGTGGTTTTCCCTATTCCCCTGGTCCCTTTGATGCCAATAAAGCGGCTATCCCAGTCAATCTCATCAAATAATCCGCGTTTGACAAGGGGTTTTGAAGATTCAATTAATTTTTTATATGACTTAATCAGTACATCCATGTATTTTTGAAAAAAAGAATACAAATATACAAAAAACAGATGATGTATTGCAATCTCTGCTTATCAAAATTTACAACTAATTGCAATTTATAATTATTAAAAATAATCGGGATTTGCAATATCATATTTGCAAACCTGATTGCATATTTTACGTTGATGAACTATTCTCAAGCTCTGTCAAAATTTCCAGCGCTTCAGACCTGTTTTTACCACAAAAATCGGGTTCAGGCCTGAAATTGATGCAAGTTTCCGGTCTTTGTGGAGAATTGAATAATTTGCACCGGTAATGTTCATCCAGATGAATGCATGGAACGCCTGCCGGTTTACCCTCAGGCATACCCGGTATCGGTCCGGATATTGAAGGCGCTATACAACAGGCGCCACATCGGTTTCTGCATGTCATAACGATTCGTTTTTGTATTTCAAAAAGGCATCCCATAAAACAATGCCGGCGCTTACCGAGATATTAAAAGAATGTTTGGTCCCGTATTGAGGTATTTCAACACAAAAATCAGAAGTATCAATAATAAATTGGCTGACACCTTTCACTTCATTTCCGAAAACAAATGCATATTTTTTTCTTTTTTCAATACTAAATTCATGAAGAAATATGCTTCCATCGGCCTGTTCAAGCGATATTACAACATACCCGGCTTCTTTCAATAATTGAATCGCTTCTCTTGTTTCTTTAAAATATTTCCAGGCAACCGAATCGGTAGCGCCAAGCGCTG
>CAZVTW010000451.1:0-4743 GCA_964629805.1 uncultured Bacteroidales bacterium
GCTAACTGGACAGATGACCTGCCACATGAATTTAAAAAAAGACGCGGATATGCCATTGAGCCCTATCTCAGTCTTCTTATCTCCAAAGAAACAAAAATGACACCTGAGCTCTCGGACACCCTTGAACGTGTCAGGTATGATTTCAGCAAAACACTGTCCGAATTATTCACGGAGCGTTTTATTCTGCCTTTTCACAACTGGTGTCATGAAAACGGGGTGATGAGCCGATACCAGGCATATGGTCATCCCTGGATTGTGACTGATATGATTGACGGTTACCTTGTCCCCGACATCCCGGAAGGTGATCAGTGGCTATTTAACAGGGGCTGGGTGACCGGCGCAGAAATAGACCAAATCAGGTATGCTACATTCAACAAATATGCAAGCTCAGGCGGACATCTCGAAAACCGGAAAGTCATCAGTTGCGAGGCAATGACCAATACATCCGGTGTGTTCGAGGCATCCCTGGAATACATCAAACAGGCTGCGGATATCAATTTCATCACCGGCATCAACCATTTCGTGCTGCACGGCTATAATTATTCACCCAAAGAAGCCGGTTTTCCCGGCTGGATTCGATTCGGAACTTATTTCAGTCCATACAATCCCTGGTGGCCCTATGTCAGTCTGTGGTCAGACTACACAGCACGGTTATCTGCATTATTCCAGGAAGCAAGTCCGGTCAGTGATATTGCTATATTTGTACCGGTCACTGATAACTGGAGCAAAACAGGACTTGACCGGACCCCTTTAATCTTAAATCCCTGGTATTTACATGAATTATGGCAGGCACTCAACCATCATGGCTATTGCTCTGACTACATCAATGGTGAAGTCCTGAAAAAAGCCACCTTTAATTATGGTGAAATTATTTACGGCCCGATGAAATACAAAGCGCTTGTTGTTGTTGATGTCAGTATCATTGAAGAAGATGTTGCCAGGGCGCTTGAGTCATATGCAAAAAATGGCGGAAAAATAATTTTTATCAATACCATTCCTTCAAAATCTGCCGGATTAAACGGCAAAGATAACATCATCCGGGATATTTTTACGGCCATCATGGCACAACGTGGCAGAGATATTCATTTGGTTAACGAACCGGAAAAAAACAAAGTCACCGAATGGGCTGGACGGCTCATGTCCGATGTTGGTATTGAACCTTCAGCTAAATTTTCCGAAACGGACAAAAAACTGTTTTTTACAAGGTACACGCATACAGATAAAGATATTTTCTTTTTCGTCAATTCAAATCGTAACAAAACACTACAGTTTGGCGCTCAATTCCCTGTTGCCGGTAAATCTCCCTGGAAATGGAACCCTGAAACCGGTGAAAAAACTGCCTGTCCCTTTGAAAAATCAAGAAATTATTTACATATCACGCTTCAGCCTTTAGAATCGCAGCTGATTGTATATCAACCCGGTGTAAGCGAGCCAAAAAGACAAAAAAAAGAAGATAATATTGAAGAAGAATTTGAGATTTCCGGGCCCTGGAAGGTTTATCTAAAACCTGTTATTGGCAGGCAGTTCAGCGTTAACCTGGAAAAACCGGTCGATTTTGCTTATCACGACATTTTACAAAATTTTTCAGGAGAGGCAACCTATCATACTAGTTTTCAGCCTGACAATCAAAAATATACATGCCTTGATCTGGGTGATGTTTATGAAACGGCTGAAGTGAAACTCAACAATGAACCTCTCGGAGTGAAATGGTGGGGACGAAAAACATTCAACATAGAGGATAAACTGACCAAAGGAATTAATACCATAGAAATAAAAGTCACAAATCTGCTCTATAACTATGTAAGAACCCTGAAAGACAACCCCGTTGCACAAAAATGGACAACCCGGGGCAGAGAAAGAAAGCTGGGGAACAAAGAAATTCCCTGGGCCCTGAACTCGGGACTGGCTGGTCCGGTGAAATTAACATTTGAAAACCGCAGCATTTAATTTATCGCTTATGAAAATGAACGAAAAATACAAATTCAAATCTGTAAAAGTATGGTCATCACCTGAATGGATGGCAGATGCGACAAAAAAATACCGGAGTGTTTTTGACAGGTCTGAAACAACATTTATTGGCGTCGAATTCTCATTCTATAATAAATGGTTTGATGAGCAGGATTGGAAAGCAAAAATTAATCTCAAGGCCATAGAGCTGAATAAGGATGATCGAACGGAATTATGCAACCTTGAGATTAACAGGGATGTTCCTATGTCAGAGAATGTTGTATCAGTTTACAAAAGCTGGGGAAACAAAAGCACAGGTTCTTACTGGAAAAAAGGAACATATGTCTGGGAAGCATACATTGATGATAAGCTGGTTGGTCTGAAAAAGTTTTTCATTGAAGATGTAGGTAAAGTGTCACCCGGGCATAACCCGTATTTTGATGTTGTATCACTAAAAGTTTTTACTGGTCCGGAGGATGGCTGGAGGAAGAAAAAAAGAAAATATCTCAAAACAATAAACAAAATAACAACACAATATGTCTGGCTGGAATTTTCCCTGAAAAATAAAGTTAAAGAAGGATATAATTGTGAATTTTTCTTCTATTATTACGATGAGGCCGGACAATTGAAAGGCAAAACAAGCGCTACATATTTCATCGACAATGATAATGAGGGCCGGGTGTTCACATTCGAAAGTGGCTGGGGAAATAAGGTGCCCGGATCATGGATGGACAGCAAATATTCGGCAGAAGTTGTGTTTATGGATACTTTGGTTGGGGCAGTAACTTTTTTGACAGGAGAAAAAGAAGAAGAAGGTGTTAACCAGGTTGTTACAATTCCATATACGCACCACCCGGATGGAGAACGCGGAAAGCAGCCTGAGCCGGGAAGCCCCCAAAAAAAAGACGGACTGGATGATGTTTTGGAAATATTAAACAGGCTGATTGGACTGGAAGAAATAAAAGCAAAGGTAAACGAACATATCAACTATCTGAAATTCTTACAGGTCAGGCAGGAAAAAGGATTTGAAGAAACAGAAAAAATATCCCTGCACAGCATCTTTACCGGTAATCCCGGTACCGGAAAAACCACAGTCGTTAAATTACTTGGAAAAATATATTATCACATGGGGCTCTTAAGTAAAGGCCATGTACTGGAAGTTGACCGTTCCGACCTTGTCGGGGAATATGTTGGCCAGACAGCTCCAAAAGTAAAAAAAATTATTGATAAGGCCAGAGGGGGCATTTTGTTTATTGACGAAGCATATATGCTCAAGAGACAGGGCGAAGATGATAAGGATTTTGGGAAAGAAGTCATCGAGATTCTTGTGAAAGAAATGTCTGACGGCCCGGGTGACATAGCCATCATGGCAGCCGGATACCCAAAAGAAATGGATATTTTTATCACTTCCAACCCGGGGCTAAAATCCAGGTTTGCTCATTATTTCCATTTTGATGATTACCTGCCCGACGAATTATCCCGGATTGCCGAATATACCTGCAGGGAACGCGGAGTCAAATTATCCAGGGGCGCAAAAGACATTGTCAGGAAAATCCTGACAGATGCTTACAGGGACAGGGACAAAACATTTGGGAATGCCCGTTATGCTAACTCAATCATAGACAAAGGAAAAATGAATCTCGGGCTCAGGCTTATCAAGCATCCTGACGTCAGAGATTTGTCTGATCGTGAACTTTCTACAATCAAAAAAGAAGATATTGAAAGTGTCATCAGGTCAAGGTCTAAACTTATGCCGGATATCAAAATAGATGAACCTTTGCTGAAACTGGCGCTTGATGAGTTAAAATACCTCGTAGGCCTTAACAACATCAAGCAGGAACTCCAGGAACTTGCAAAACTTGTCAGGTATTACAAAGAAACCGGGAAAGATGTGCTTAACCGCTTTTCACTGCATTCTGTTTTCACAGGTAATCCCGGAACCGGGAAAACAACTGTTGCAAGAATTGTGGGAAAGATATATAAAGCTCTTGGTATTTTAGAACGCGGACATGTTGTCGAATGTGACAGGGAAACACTGGTAGCCGGGTTTGTGGGCCAGACAGCTATAAAAACAAAAGAAATAATTGAGCAGGCAATGGGAGGTGTACTGTTTATTGATGAAGCTTACGCGCTATCACAAGGCAATGGAAATGATTTTGGCAGGGAAGCCATTGAAATCATTCTCAAAAGCATGGAGGACTATCGCGGTCAACTTTCTATTATTGTTGCCGGATATCCTGATAATATGCAGCAATTCCTTATATCAAATCCCGGTCTGAAATCCAGGTTTGACCGTGTTTATGATTTTAAAGACTTTACTTCAGATGAACTGATGAAAATTGCTTTACAAATGCTTAAGAGAGAAAGCCTGAATCCGGACAATGAAGCCAAAAAACATCTGAAAAAATATTTTGAGGCTGTCTACCCTTCCAATGACAAATATTTTGGCAATGCACGTACTGTCCGTAACATCATTGAAAAAGCCGTGATGAAACAGAACCTCCGCATGGCATCTATACAGGCTAATCAACGCACCCTTGAGCAGATCGAAACACTGACTTTTGATGATGTTAAAGAGCTTGAAATCCCGGAACCCCAAAGACAAAGAATTGGTTTTTAAATGCAGAATAAAAACACCCCAATACGGTGCAACTGGGCAGTGAATGACCAGCTTTTAATTAATTATCATGACAAGGAATGGGGCGTTCCCCAACATGATGACAACAGGCTGTTCGAAATGTTTTCATTAGACGTTTTCCAGGCTGGCCTGAGCTGGCTGACGATATTAAAAAAACG
>CAZVTW010000452.1:0-4719 GCA_964629805.1 uncultured Bacteroidales bacterium
AACAATTCCCAATGGTCGGCTGGGTGGATGTATAATTGGGTATATTGATGTTTTTACCAAGTTTTTTAGGTTTTTCCCATTCCTGGTTTGTAAGACGACTCACATAGAGTTTACAATTCATGTCATGATGCCTGTTTTCAGTGCATCGTGTAAAATAGAATCTTTCACCGTCAGGTGACAGAATGCCGTTTCCTGTGTCAACCGAATCAATATTAAAAACCCCGTTAAAATGGCCGGCTAACTTCCAGCCTTCTGATTTTTTTTGTGCAACATACAATTGCCTGACTGGTCTTCCGGCTCTTTGGTGAATAGAATGATAGGCAAGTGTATCTGTTTTTAAAGAAGTAAAAATTATTGTTGTATCATTCAAGTACCGGGGCGCTTGTTCCATATGCGGATTATTAATTGTCGAATCCAGCCTGAATATGTTCAAATCATCATCTGTTTCAGTTTCCTCCATAGCGGCATCACATCCTGTAATTTCATGATCCGTGAGGTAATGAAAAAGCCTGACATCTTTGCCTTTGACATAATGTCGCTTAAAAGTATAAAAACATGTCAATGCTGAGTCATACCTGGCAGACATTTTCAGCATCTGCCCACAGTAAAACAAAGCCTTGATATATTTTTGCTGATCGCTGTGATAGGTTTGACTAAACAAAAGGGCAGCATCCTGGTAATTCCTGACTTTTTTATAAAGATGAGCTAATTTATATTTTATGTCATTTTTTTCGGGTCTGAGGCTAATAAACCGCTCAAGATACCTGATAGCGCTGTATTCATCCCCAAGTCTGACAGCGCTTTTAGCATATCCTTTCAGAACGTTTGGCTTCATGGTATTGATATCCACGGGCAATTGTCCTCTGACGTAAGGAAGGCAAAAGAAAAAACCAATAAGCAGATAGTTTTTCAAACTAAAAAATTTTTGCGTGGTTACCTTAACCCATATATAATATACCACTAACAGGAGCAATGGTTCATGTAAAATTCTGGTATGAGATTTATTTTTATCCATAACATCCATATAGAATCAAATCAAATGAGCAACTTTTTTAACAAACGCCTCTCTTTTTGGCTTTTGAAGAAAAAAAAAGGAACAAAATTAGTATCTATACCACACTTTGGTTCTCAGATTTTCCTGGCTGAAGGGTTTCCCGTTCAAACCCGATACCGCCAGGAAGGGGTATAATAGCGTATTGTGGGGGTGAATTTGTTATTCTTCAGTCGTCTGCTTTATTTTCCTTTTTTATCTAATTCCCTTAATTTATCTATTTGTTCATCAGACAATCCGGTTATGTCTTTTATCGTTTCATTATCAAATCCTTTTTTTATGCAATTTACTGTCGCTTTTTCCTTTTCAATATCTATTCCCTGTTCTTTTCCTATATCAATTCCCTGCTCTAATCCCTGCTCTAATCCCTGCTCTAATCCCTGGACTCTTCCTTCCTCAATAAACACTTTTTCGAAGCGCCTGACCTGTTCGGAAAATTTTTCATAATTGTCAATATATTCCCAGTCTGACTGTTCAAACGATTCTGTATTGATTCTTTTTATAATTTCTGTAAAAATTTCATCTTTCAAATACTCATCAAACCACCCTTTTTGATTCAATTTATCCCTGGTTTTTTCTGCCAACTCAAACCAGGGCAAATACCTGCTGTATTTTTTATTCCTGACAATGTTTGGCTGAAAAGCATAGATAATCTTATTTTTCTGATAGAAATCAAGTTTTTTTGTCTTATTGTCTATTAATTCAAGACATTTTGCCCGTTGTTCCAAAATCTTCAGGATGTTTTCTTCTTTCCACAGATTTTTATTCCGAATGAAATCAAGAACGACTTCATTTGCCATAGTGTAAGATACATAATCTTCCCTGAAATTCAGGGTATCATCTGCCAGCCAGATTAACGTAATAACAGGAATCAGCTTATCATAATCCTTAATTTCCTTTTGTTTCTTTGCTTCCAGGTCTATACTTTTATCCGGCATTTTTTCCAGTTGCAAAACCGTATTCATTGAATGGTACATATAAAAGCGCTTGACGATATCAGTCTTAAACCACTGTTGCATGTCAATGATGATGAATTTGTCGCCTATTTTGCATCTGAAATCAAATTCTACTGCCTGGGCGTTGTCGGTAATTTTATGTTTTGTAGGAAGAATCTTCAGTTCATCAATGGTAATATCAAAAAAATCTTCCAGGAAACGCTTTGCAATCCTGGTATCTGAAAACACTTTTTTGAAATACCGGTCGTAATTTAACGGAGCTAAGTACATTGGACTTGTATTTTGTGTTTGTCCCAAAAATAATCATTCTTTATGAATAATGCCAATTTTTTGGGCCTTCAGCTGATCATCTTCATATTCATTTTATTGCCACGCAATAGGAGAATCAATATATGGTTGTGAAATGTCATGTTTTAGTGTGTAATAGAATATTTTTTATGTGCCTGTTTTATTTTCCTTTTTCAACTATTTCTCTCAATTTATTTATTTGTTCATCTGAGAGACCTGTCATCTTTTTAATAATCTCATTATCAAACCCAGACTTAATTCCATTTTTTGCTGATTTCTCAAGCCCAATATCAATTCCTTCCTCAATAAACACTTTTTCGAAGCGCCTGACCTGTTCGGAAAATTTTCCATAATTTTCAATATATTCCCAGTCTGACTGTTCAAATGATTCTGTATTGATTCTTTTTATAATTTCTGTGAAAATTTCATCTTTCAAATATTCATCAAACCACCCTTTTTGATTCAATTTATCCCTGGTTTTTTCTGCCAACTCAAACCAGGGCAAATACCTGCTGTATTTTTTATTCCTGACAATGTTTGGCTGAAAAGCATAGATAATCTTATTTTTCTGATAGAAATCAAGTTTTTTTGTCTTATTGTCTATTAATTCAAGACATTTTGCCCGTTGTTCCAAAATCTTCAGGATGTTTTCTTCTTTCCACAGATTTTTATTCCGAATGAAATCAAGAACGACTTCATTTGCCATAGTGTAAGATACATAATCTTCCCTGAAATTCAGGGTATCATCTGCCAGCCAGATTAACGTAATAACAGGAATCAGCTTATCATAATCCTTAATTTCCTTTTGTTTCTTTGCTTCCAGGTCTATACTTTTATCCGGCATTTTTTCCAGTTGCAAAACCGTATTCATTGAATGGTACATATAAAAGCGCTTGACGATATCAGTCTTAAACCACTGTTGCATGTCAATGATGATGAATTTGTCGCCTATTTTGCATCTGAAATCAAATTCTACTGCCTGGGCGTTGTCGGTAATTTTATGTTTTGTAGGAAGAATCTTCAGTTCATCAATGGTAATATCAAAAAAATCTTCCAGGAAACGCTTTGCAATCCTGGTATCTGAAAACACTTTTTTGAAATACCGGTCGTAATTTAACGGAGCTAAGTACATTGGACTTGTATTTTGTGTTTGTCCCAAAAATAATCATTCTTTATGAATAATGCTAATTTCAGTTTTCTAATTATAACCTTTCACAATCAATTAATTTTTCAAACAACCTGAAATCAGTCCCAAAATACACCAGGGATATTTCAAAAGCAGTTGGCCTCTTTCCTTTTTTGCTGATGTCAGAAATATTGATATCATAACTTAATCCAACTGATACATGCCTGACTCGTCCGCCGGCGTAAAGAATAAAAGAATCAGTAATCCTGTCAAAACCATCGCGCAGGAAGATACCGGCAGAGAATTGTTCAATATGGTTTGGTTCCTGGTTAAAAAAATATTTCACCTCTGAACCAAAAACAAGCTGATTTGCCTTATCCTGGTTCATAAAAAGGAATTTTGGACTTATCAATACTTTCTCAGCAATATCTTTTTCAACACTTCCATGCAGAACAAACTTGTTCTTTGATTTCAGTTGTTGTTCGTAAAAAGTCAAATCAGGTTTGTTAAGATGAAAAAAAGCGACGCCCAGGCTTGTCCGGTATGATTGTATTTCCGAATCCCAGATAAGACCGGCATTGATGTCCGGATAGGCAGTTCGTTCTCCAATCTGCGCTTCGCTGTTTGGTAAATCCGGATTGAAATAGCCAGTTTGCATATCGAACTGCTCAGGGAACGTCAGGTTATTGAGGGAAAAGGTTTTCATTGCATACCCAAACTGAAAACCGGCATGGAAGTTATGTTGCTTAATCTCCCTGTGATATGCAGCAGAGAGCATTATCTCATCTGTTGTAAGGTTCCCGACACCAGAATAATCATGCAATACATATACGCCTCCTGAAAACTTTTCTTCCCTGAAAAAAAAATGATGATCAAATCCCAGGCAAATGGTTGTATATGGATCTGTCAGCGTATATGCCTGTGAACGTGTGTTATTCATAACCCGGTAATGCTCATGACAATTGCCTGTGTGAGCAGGATTCAGGTAAAGCGGGGAATTAAAAAACTGGGAAAAGTGAACACTTTGGCCGTAACTCACTTTCAAACAGTGAAATAAGATAAAACATAAAAGAATAGATCGACATATTTGTAAAAATTTCATTGTCTGTGTCTCTTTTTTTATCAAATATAGTAAAAAAGGATACAAATTTTTATATTTTTAATGATGAATTAGATAAAAGCAGCAAAATGAAACTTAAACTACTGATTTTTACATGCTTCATACACGCATTATCTCTGCTTCATGTCCTGGGACAGGTGACAGCCGGATTTGAGGCGGATAAAACATCCGGTTGCAG
>CAZVTW010000453.1:0-4718 GCA_964629805.1 uncultured Bacteroidales bacterium
CAGGCATAACAAAGTACACATTTTTCTTTTATCGTATATACAAGTGACATATTATCGCTCATGTTATTTCTCCTTTTTTATTATTTCTGTTCGTGCTTTTATTTCTAATGTTCTTAGCCAGTCTTTGTAAAAATTGTGCTTGTTTTCTTTTTCAACGCACAGAGAGGCATCTGTATTCCCTTCCCATCGCCTGCAAAGATACAATGGTTCGTAAATTCTTCCAATTCTGAATGATCGGCTGACAGCCAGCCCCATTGCATAATCTTCACCATAGCTGACATCAGGAAAATGTATGTTTCTGGCAACAGGTGTGTAAAAAGCCCTGGGAGCGCCAAGTCCGTTTATCCTCAGGGCATTGTTATGCCCGTTTTCATCTGTCCACTCCTGATGATCAATAAGGCCGGGAGGAATTGGATTCTTATCAAAATCGGTAATCTCATAACTCCCGATAACCATTGCGCATGTGTCCTTATAAAATTGTGCGACAATTTTTTCTATGGTATCTTCATTTTTATACATATCGTCACTATCTAGTTGTAAGGCAAATTTCCCGCATGAGGGATGGAAAATAGCCTGATTCCAGCATCCTCCTATACCCAGTGTTTTTTCCTTTGGAATAATATGGATAATGCTCTTGTGTTCATTACAGAGTTGTTTGATAACATCTGTTGTACCGTCGTTTGAGTGATTGTCAACAATAATGATGTTGAAGGAATTGTTGCATTTCTGCCGGAGCGCTGAATATATTGCTTCTTTTATAGTCCGGCGCCTGTTTTTTACCGGGATAATGACTGATGCTTCTGTTTTAAAATATGTTGCGTTTAAATTAATCTTATTTTTTACAGGATTTAAATAAGCGCCTGTCTTTTTTAAATATTCACTGAATGCTTCCTCATATTCCTTTTGAGCTTTGGTGTTGGAAGGATTAACATAAGCAAAATGGTTTTCATTCAGATTCGGTTTATCCGAATGATTAACGGTGTAAAGATGTTCCGGTATTCGCAAAATGTCAGCCTGCCTGTAAATCTCTAAACGAATTGCATACAATCCGGCATATAAATAATCTTTGATGTTTTTTACTGCCTGTTTTAAAGTGTCTGTCCTAAAAAGCAGCAGAGGTCCAAAATGGAATTGGTCTCTTACGCTCCCTGGCTGATAATCAATAACAGGATGAGAAACATGTTGACCTTTTGTTTCGTCAAAATAGTCCGAATAAACGATTCCGGCCTGGGTTTGAAAGGCAACCTGCATAAACCTGTTGATATCCTGTTCCCTCAGATGAAGTTGGTTTTGACCTGTATGCAGCAACATATATTTACCTGTTGCTTTTTCTGAGATTTGCGCTATTGTTTTTGATGAAAACGGATGTCTTGTGACAATGGTATCACTGCCCGGGATTATTTCTTCTGAAATGAATATCTTTCGTGTTTCACCTTTGACGACAAGCGCTGTTGTTTCATTTTGATTATTAATAATAAAAAAGTCTAATGTATTGAGCATGTTTTTATACTTTTGAGCCTGTAAAGCTACAATATATTTCCAAATCTTTTAAACCGGAAACATGATTGTTATAGCAGATAGTGGCGGAACAAAGACAGATTGGCATGTTGTAAAAAAGGATCGAACAGTAAGGACAATGACAACCAGGGGTTTACATCCTTTGTTTTTTGATGAACAGCAAGCTGAGAATGAATTAACTTCTGCTTTTACAGAAGCTGATATTTGTACAATTCAACAAGTTTTTTTTTATGGTGCAGGATGCATTCCGGGTAAGACTTCTGGTGATATAGAAAAATTCCTTACCTGTTTTTTTAAAAATGCTTCAATCATACATGTTTCTTCTGACCTTGTGGGCGCTGCCAGGGCTTTATTTTTTGATTCGCCCGGTATTGCATGCATACTTGGAACGGGAGCAAACTCCGGCTTTTATGACGGGCGTTCTGTTATCAAACACATCCCGCCTCTCGGTTATATTTTGGGGGATGAGGGAAGTGGCGCTTACATCGGGAAAAAACTTTTATCAGATTTTTTTAAATATAAAATGCCTGAGGGATTATCTGTGAAATTTTCTCAAAAATATGAGCTGACAGAAGAAAAGGTCATTGAGCATGTATATCGAAAGCCCTTCCCAAACCGTTACCTGGCAAATTTTTGCTGGTTTCTCTTTGAACATGTAAATCACCCATATGCTCAGAATCTTGCAAAGGGAGCAATTGAAGATTTTCTTGGATTAAATGTGAAATTATATCCCCTTTATAAAAAATATCCTGTTTCGTTTGTTGGATCTGTGGCCTTTTATCTTCAGGATGTTTTAAAAGATGTTTTGGAGCAGAAAAACATGATTGCAGGGAAAATTCTAAAAGCGCCAATTGAGAGACTGGTTGAATATCATACATGAGTCTGCTCCGAGAAGTAAGATTTTTGTCTCTACGTAGTAGAGATGGGGGCTCGTCTCTACGTAGTAGAGACAAATAACGAAGAGTTTGGCAACAAATGGACTTTTCAGAGTAGACTCATACATGTAATATAAAATAGATGCTTATCTCTACCTGGTAACAAATGGTATGGCTTGGTATCGTTGTAATCCGGATAGAAAGCTGACAATATTAAACCCTGAGATGTTTTTTAGTTATCGGCAGGGTTATTTCTTGCATTTTCTATTTCTTCAACAGATAAACCTGTAATCTTATGAATCATTTCATTTGCAAATCCCTCCTTAATCATATTTCTTGCAACCTGATATTGACTACGTTTCTCGCCGCGTTTCTCGCCGCGTTTTTCACCGCGTTTTTCACCGATTTTGATTCCCCTTTTTTCACCTTCTGATAATAATTGTTCTGCAGTTGTCATAGCTATACTACCTCCTTTCGCTGAAATTGTGGTTATCGAATCCGCTATTTCTTTTACATTTTTTTTATGGTTATAGTACAAATATAATAAAATAATCCGGAAAAAATTTCTTCCTGACTCTGTTTCTAACAATACCGGTAATTCCCGGAAAAAATATGTGATTTTTTTATATAACGTTGATTCTTCAAAAATATGTTTCATAACAAGAAGGCTCATCTGCAGTGCAAGAGATGTGAATAACTTTTTTATCTGTTCATCCGGATATTTTTTAAGATTAATAAAAACAATTTCAAATTTGGGCAGATAACATGTAAAATCCGGGTCACAATTTGGTATACTTTCTTCTATGTTTTTTATTTCCCAGTCTTCTTTTCCATGATAAAATATAACAGGTATCAGAATAACCAGGTCTTTATTGTTTTTTATCAGGTTATAATAATAATTTCCCATGTATTGCAGTAATTGAAACCGTACAAGATCTGATTTTTTGCTTTTATGTTCAAATAAAAGGGCTATTTGAACATTGTTTTTGTCATTTTTATGGTGACAAGTATAAAGAATATCTGAATAATAATTTTTGAGGTCATCATCAATAAAGGAATCTTTCTCAATCCGGAGCGTGCTAAAATTAAGCTTTTTGCTGATTTTCTCCGGCAGCATTTTTTCCATAAATTGTCCGGCATCTTTTGTTCTGGAAAAAAGATTTTTGAAAAATCCATCATGCGAGTTTACCTGGAGGTTAATGTTCATAAACTTATTATATTGAAAATAATATGACTATTTGTTCGTAAAAAAAATGATGAAGCCTATTTTTTTTTCTTCATAATTTCAAACGAATTATCTTCGGGATTATATTTGAGGTCTTTTTTCCTGAGACTTGAGTTAAATAGTTTTATATCTAGTTCTCCTGTTCGCCATTTTCTGAGTTCCTGGTTTTGTACTTCGAGCTTTCTTTCAAGCCATTGAATCCTTTTCAGGGCCTCAGTTTTGTCCTGTTCAAGTTTTTTTTCAAGATCCGTCTTATTAACTTCAAAACTTTCTTTTAACAGATCCCCAATACCGCCTTTGAAACTTTTTTTACCCATTCAATGAAATTAACTGTGGAAATTAACTGTTCTTTTGATTATGCCTTTCAAGGATTTCCTGGCAGAGTTTTTCATAATCCTCAGAGCCATAAGATTTTGAACTGTATTTAAAAATATCCTGGCCTGTATATGGAGCCTCAGCAAGTGAAATATTGTCACGAATTTTTGTTTTAAAAACTTTATCCCTGAAATAGTTCTTAACTGTTTCCACCACATCTCTGTGCAATACCTTTCGTTTATCGTAGAGTGTAATAAAAACACCCCCTATTTCAAGTTTTTTATTAAGCCTTTTTTTTACTTTTTGAACCACTTCGTTCATCTTGGCTAATCCTTTGATTGCGAGATAATGTGATTGTATTGGCAGAAAGACCTCATCAGATGCAGTTAGCGCATTAATAGTCAAAAGACCCAGTGAAGGCGGGCAATCAATAATAATATAATCATATTGATTGCGGAGTGGTTCTATCAATTCATCCAGAATATATTCCCTGCCTGCCTCACCACTCAGTTCCATTTCAGCGCCTGATAAATCCAGTGTGGATGCAATAAGGTCCATCCTGTCAGATATTTTTATAGGTACCAGTTTATGTTCTCCTTTCAATGCGTTGTAAATGGTATACTCCGGCATCCTGACTCCCAGGCTCAGTGTGAGATTCTCCTGTGGGTCCATATCAACAAGAAGGACTTTTTTCCCGGCATTGCTTAATCCTGCACCGATGTTGACAACAGAAGTCGTTTTTCCTACGCCTCCTTTGTGATTACTCACGGAAATGACCATACCCA
>CAZVTW010000454.1:0-4704 GCA_964629805.1 uncultured Bacteroidales bacterium
GTGACAAAATTATCCATCACATCCCCTTCAGTCAATTCGCCCATTTCGTATAATTTGGTGACTAAGTATAGCCCCAGGATATCTGCTTTTCCCTCTTCAATAGCGCTGTATTGTTCTTTCAGCGCTTTCCTGACCGTTCCTTTATCATTGATGGTTTGTGATATACCTAATCCATGCGCTACTTCGTGGAACATTGTGTTTTCGAAAAAAGCAGTAAAGGTGATGTGTTTTTGCTGTGTTGAATCTATCAGTAATTTGCTTATCGGGAGCAAAATCATATCAAATTTAGCCCGCATGGCGTTTTTGAGCTGTAGTTTCCTGCTTCCCTTTTCATTTCTCACCTTTTCATCATTGGGCAGGTTAATGGCAATTGTTTTGCTGCCTGCATTGCAATCACCTGCATAATAAAGCACCTGGTAGGCGCCGAGGTCTGAACTGCTGCCCGGGGTTTCCTGTTTGTATTTTTCAGAAACAGGCAATGATTGTTGAAGAGCAGGCAAAAAACCGGCAAAACGGTCGAGCTTACTGCTCCATTCTTTGTCCTTAAGCAGGATAAAAGATTCGTGTGCAGCTTTGTAGCCATACAGGCGATCTTCGTAATTTTCTATCGGGCCAACAATAAAGTCAATGGTATTGGTTTTCATGTCCATCCAGGCCACATCGCTTTCAAAATATTCATCAGTCAGGAGCGCTTTAGCTCTGAGCTGAAGATACTTTTTTAATCCTTCATCGTCAGCATATTCAGATGCCTGTTGAATGAGATCAGCAGCCCTTTTTGTCTTTTGTTCATATGCCTCATGGTAGGGTATTGTCCTCAGATTTCCCGCTTCGTCCCGGCGAATAAGGGTGTACAAACTTGCTTTGTCAGGCGACTGGAATGATTCAAATTCTTCCTTTGTCATATCAGAGGGATAAAAATTGGCGCCCATTGGTTTTTCTTCAATACCGGGGATGAATGGTTCATTGTTATTTAACCTGTCCCAGGGCCCGTAATTGATGTTGATGTATTGCCGGACAAATTCATTGTCTACTTTGGAAAGGAGCTCTTCTCTTTTGCCATATGCTTGTTTCCAAAAGATGCTGTCCATAATTTTTGCTGTTTCAAACAGCAGAGGCAGCATTTTTTTCTCTTTTTCTGTGAGAGTGCTTACATCAGCTTCAAGTTTAACCTTTGCAAATCGTTCCACTTTGTCTTTAATTTCATTGATTTGATGTTCTGAAAAATTAATTTTTTGTTCTTCAGCGATTTGTTCTTTCTCTTTTTCTTTCTTTTCACTTTTACAGGCATTCAGGAAAAGAAGTACACTTATTACCAAACAGGTGAAAATAATATTTTTACGTTCCATAGCTTTATTTTTTTGCATAAAAATACAATTTTCATGTCATTATACACAATGAACACGACATAAAATTCTGCAATCATTATATTTTGCTATTGTATTAGAAGTTAAAAAATGTAACGCGTTTTTTTATTTGTTCTTTAAAACATCTTAAAATTCAATACCAAACTCTTTTTTAAGCAAACCATCTGCTTTTTCTCTATATTGTTCGTGAATTTTTCGAATTTTTTGAATCAATTCGGCAGGAAGCGAGGTTATCCGGATAATGACATTGTCATCAAAGTTTTGTTTTACACAATTAAACGCTACTAATAGGTTATTCCTAATATCCGCAAGTATTTTTTCTTTCATCCGCGAATTACAGGGATTAAACGAATTATATTCACCCAATTGGGTGAATAAAAATTTGCGAAAATTAGCGTAATTAGCGGATAACAATATAAACATGCGGATTTTAGGTTACAACAACCGTCCGCTTTTTGTTGATTTGTTTTTCTTTTTCATATAAAATTCAGAAGGATTGACACTGAGTGAGAAATGATTGGAACCACCAGCCACATGATAGCTTGCCCGGCCATAACTCAATCTGAATTTAGATATTTTCAGCCCAAATCCCCATGAAAAGCCAGTCATGCCGGGTTTGGATTCAATTAACAATTCTTTTCGTCGCTGGTGATTATACCCAAGATTCACAAAAAAGTTTTCAGAAGGTAAAAATTCAAGTCCGAAAATCAGATGTCGCATAAAACGGTTTGAAAACCGCTCAAATCCCTTTTCACCTTCATTATCCTGTCCGGTAAAAAAGACATTCGTCTCTTCCTCATCTTCCTTTTTGTAAGTTAAATCCCACTCCTGAAGGTGATGAAGGGTCATAGAAAATCGAAAAGGTGCATGGGCAAGTCTTTTGGTTATACCAAACTGCAGATCAAGTGGAACCGGTTCGTAATGGCCTTCATAGTAAGGTTCAATTTGTGATCCTGCATTTCTGAGTACAAGAGATACTCCGAGAAGATAATCATGATTATAATAATGGACACCAAGGTCGGCCAGAAGCCCCCAGGATGTATAGCGCTCAAGATTTGATATAACAGGTTTTAAATTAACACCTATTTGTAACAGGCTATCGATTATCTGACGGGAATACATCAGGTTTATGGCATATTCGGCAGCCTTAAAAGAACCGGTTTTGTTTCCGTATTGGTCAGCTGCGATGAAATCTCCGTAGTTTATGTGGTGTATGCCAACTGCAAAATTACCCGTTCCTTCAACATGTCTGGCGTATGATGCATATCCGAACTGAATATCAACGAAATACCGGACATAATTCAGAACAATGTGGTTGTGCATTTTTGTATCGAGCAGTGCCGGATTATGATAGGCAAAATTCAGGTCATCATCAGATATTGAGACATTGGAACCTCCCAGGGCTGCAATTCGTGCTGCATTTGTCAAATCAAGAAAACGGTAGGTGGCTTTACCGCCTGGTTGTGCCGTAAGACGGTTTACAAACAATATAATGAAAAATAAAAAAAACAACCAGGCTTTTTTTGACATGTGCGTTTTATTATTAAATTATCTCAATCTTTTTTTCTAACTCTGAAATGAAAAATTAAAACAATAAACGATATAAAGGATAAAAATAGTATTTCTAAGATCAGGCAACCTGAAAATTACAATATTTCCAGTCTGCTGGCATCCAGCCTGACAAAAATAAAAAGTAAAATGGTGAATGCCCACAAAGATGACCCGCCGTAACTGAAAAAAGGTAAAGGAATACCGATGACCGGTGTCAGTCCTATGGTCATGCCGATGTTTACAGCGAGATGAAAAAACAGGATGGAGGCAACAGCATATCCGTAAACCCGGGAGAATGCCGATCGTTGTCGTTCTGCCAGAAAGACAAGGCGTAATAATAAAATAACAAACAAAACAATAACAACTGATGTGCCGATAAATCCCCATTCCTCTCCTACTGTACAAAAAATAAAATCTGTGCTTTGCTCCGGTACAAAGTCATATTTTGTTTGTGTTCCTTTCAGAAAGCCCTTACCGTCAAAACCTCCTGAGCCTATTGCAATAAGTGACTGGTGCACATTGTAGCCGGCTCCTCTCACATCTTTTTCAACCCCAAGCAGAACATTAATTCTTGTGCGCTGGTGTCTTTCAAGAATATTATGAAAGATATAGTCAACAGAATAAGTAAATCCGATTGACGTCATTGATATAACAAACAGGAGATAAATATATCGTAGTTTATGCCTGTAGGCCATATAAAAAAGTACAATAACCGAAGCAAGCAGTGAAGCAATAATGAGTTGGTGAAAACTGAATGAAAGAGAAAGAAACTCATTTATTAACCACAATATACCAAAATGTGCAAGCAGTATTATTGCACCCGTAAAAAATTCTTTGAGGTTTCTGATAAAAACAACCGAAAGCAAACTAAGACCAACAATAACAAGGGTGATGGCCTCCGGGGAGAAAATCAGGGATAAAATGAACAAAACACCAATGCATATACCAATTATGATGGCAGCAATTGATAATCCTTCCCTGTACAAAACAAAAATGAAACTTAAATATACCAGCGCCGAACCGACATCATTTTGCAGAATGATGAGTCCAACCGGAAGAATAAGTATGAGAATAGTCCTAAAAAGGTGAGAAAATTTCTTCATGTTGAAATTGAAGGAACTCAAATATTTAGCAAGCGCCAGACTTGTTGTAAATTTGGCAAATTCTGCCGGTTGTATGGCAACAGAACCTATCTCAAACCAGGATTTGGAACCATGCACTTCTTTTCCGAACAGCAGGACCAAAATCAATAGTAATAGCATAATGCCATAAAACAGATAAGCAAAGAATGAATAGAATTTACTGTCAAACAAAAATATGATAAGAATGATAATAATGGCAGCGATAATCCATATTAATTGTTTTCCGTAGCGCTGCGACAAAGAAAAGATACTATGGTGTTCTTCATTGTAAACAGCTGCATAAACATTCAGCCATCCCATGAACACGAGCACAAGATATAAGATTATCGTAAACCAGTCAAGATTTTTTATGATATTTCCTCGTCTTGCCAAATCTTTTAATTGTTTGTATTTGTTTGAATAGAGTCATTATTTGAAAAAATCAAATCCGCCTGAAGAATTCTGTTTTCCCAATACCTTGATAAATAGTTGTCCTGAGTTGTCCCTATGATATATTTTCTAATCATCAGGCTTGCAATCGGCGCGGCCCAGGTAGACCCGAATCCGGCATTTTCAACATACACAGAAATAGCGATAACAGGATCATCTTTGGGTGCAAAAGCGATAAATATTGAATGGTCTTCACCATGCGGATTCTCTGCTGTCCC
>CAZVTW010000455.1:0-4703 GCA_964629805.1 uncultured Bacteroidales bacterium
CCGATGAAAATATGCTTAAAACTATTCTCAGGAATTTAATTTCGAATGCAATTAAATTTACACCCCAAAAGGGAAAGATAAGTATAGGTGCACAAAGAGATAACAAAGAAGTGGAAGTTTATGTCAAAGATACAGGTATTGGTATTTCAGAAAAGGAAATAGAAAAGCTGTTTCGGCTGGATACACATGTTTCCACACCTGGCACGGAAAACGAAAAAGGGACAGGTTTAGGCCTCATTCTTTGTCATGAACTTGTTGAAAAAAACGGCGGAACGATACGGGTTGAAAGTGAAGAAGGGACAGGGACAACATTTTATTTTACCATGCCGTCCAAAAGTCTTTCCGGGTAAAAATATTCCCAAATCTTTACTTTCTCCCCCCTTCTCACTTTCACCTTTTTCATGACGCTTAAATCGCCCTGCGGTCGATTTAAGGTCATTGTATGGAGGCCTGCATTTATTTGGTATCTAAAGCGATGTGCTGCCGCTCCATGACAATTTTAACCTCCCGCTTTCGGGCTTCTGCTTCTTCCTTTCTCCTCTTCTCCTCTTCTCCTCTTCCGCCTTCTTCCCATTCACCTTTCACCTTCTTCAATCATTTCAAATATCATTTAATAAATTCCTCAATAGGTTTGAATTCCAGGTCGAAGGCTTTGGCAACAGCCTCATAGACGATATTTCCATGAATAATATTTATCCCGAGGAGTATTTCGCGGCTTTTGGTACATGCCTTTTTCCATCCATTTTCAGCCAGTTCCAGGGCATAAGGCAGGGTTGCATTTGTCAGGGCAAGTGTTGAAGTATGAGGGACTGCTCCTGGCATATTGGCAACACAGTAATGCAGAACATCATCAATCATAAAAGTAGGATCATCATGTGTTGTCGGAGCGCTTGTCTCAAAGCAACCACCCTGATCAATGGCTACATCGACCATGACAGTACCGGGCCGCATATCTTTCAGCATATCCCGTGTGATGAGGTGTGGCGCTTTCCCTCCATGTATAAGCACAGCGCCTATAATAAGATCATGAATAGGCAACAAAGAACGAATATTGTATTCGCTGGAGTAACTGGTATTGACATTAGCCGGCATGAAATCAGCCAGGTCCCTGAGACGTTGCAGATTTATGTCCATGATGGTTACATTAGCGCCAAGACCGGCAGCCATTTTCGCTGCATGAGTCCCGACAACACCGCCGCCAAGTACAAGCACATTGGCCGGTAATACACCCGGAACGCCGCCAAGTAATATGCCGCGGCCCCTAAAGGGTTTTTCAAGAAATTTCGCCCCTTCCTGGCAAGCCATGCGACCGGCAACCTCTGACATGGGTATCAGCAGAGGTAAAGAGCCATCATGTTTCTCTACTGTTTCATAAGCAATGCATACAGCTCCGGATTTTATCATGGCCCTGGTAAGTTTTTCCGAAGAGGCAAAATGAAAATATGTGAATATTACCTGGTCTTCTTTTATGAATTCATATTCGGACTCAATAGGTTCCTTCACTTTGATGATGAGTTCTGAATTAACATAAACATCAGATATTCCAGGCAGGATGACTGCTCCTGCTTCAATGTATTCATCATCACTAAAACCGCTCCCTTCTCCTGCAGTTGACTGTATATATACTGTATGTCCCCTTTTTACAAATTCTCTTGCACCACCCGGCGTTAGCGCTATCCTGTTTTCATTGCTTTTTATTTCTTTTGGCACTCCAACTTTCATATCTGTATGTTTTTAATTATTAATTTTTTAAAGATACCAAAAAAACACTAAAATGAAATTCTGCTGATTGCTTGTTTTCCAACACTTTATGTGTTGTTATGGAACACAATGTCAACCTGAGAAAGAATTGCAGGAATATGGACTTATTTTTATTCAGCATATATACTATCAAACCTGGCCGTCGTTTGTTCAATAATTTGCCTGAATTCAGGAAGTTCTGACAGGGATTCGAAATATGGTGAACCGGTTATTTTCCCAGGTTCGATTAGTCCATGACTGATTGATTTTTTTAATTCCGGGATGGCAGAATCTTGTTGCCCCTGAACTGAGTAAAAGGCCGCTTTTAACAGATAGACATCAGCATTTTCAGGATCGCTCAGTTGATACAGAGCAAGGAAACGTGTTGCCTCTGTAAATTTTCTTTGTTTTATTGCCTGGTCTGCATACGTAAAGCCCAGGATGCTTAAAAAAGACATTAAGCGTTGAGCCGAATGTTCGATGATTGATTCATTGTTATTGGTCAATGATTGAATTTTTTGTATTTCATTTTTCCACCATTGCTCGCTTTTTTTTGGAAAGAGTGAGGCATAATATCCCATGAGTTTTTTTTCCTTTTCAAGGATGTCTTCTCTATTTTGTATGAGTTTTTTTGTTTCCGGCAAATTTTCAATACGGTGTAATTCTTCCCTGAGTTTTTTGTTTTGTTGGCTGCAGGCGGTGAGTGAAAGGATAAATTCCGTCTGCCGGATATATTGCAGGTAATGTCCGGACATTTTTAGGTTCTCAATTTGTTTTATCTGATTATTGCAGATTGTTTCTGCCAGTGAATCCTGGTTAAGCGTGGAATTTTTATAAGCGTCATTAAAAAATCCCCATAAAATGGCAGATTGAAAATTGTGTGCAGGCGCCCATTCATGTCCACCCTTGAAAATATCTACATAGCAGTCCATCCCCTTCTTTTTTAGTACTTTTTCTGACTGAATGATTTCATGGAAATTAAAATCATGTATACCTGTCATCAGGTAGCAGGGTAAGGGACTGTCTGTTTTTCTTATTTCCTGTATCCCGGCGCCACATGCAATGAGTAGAGATACCGGTCGTTGCTGATTGACTATCGATGTCGCTGTCCTCGCTCCGCCGGAAAATCCTGCTACTATGACATTTTTATTTGTTCCTGTGATATTATTCCTTATTTCTTGTATCAGAGAAGAATATATACGAATTATCGTTTCATGATCAAGATTGTTTTTTATGTCGTTAGAACCAATAAGAATGATGTTAAATTTCCCGGCAAGTGATTTGTATTTATAAACCGGTAAGTATCCCCTTCCGTGTGAGTCAAAAAATATCAATACCGGTAAGGATTGCTCTGTTGCATACTTTTTTGGTAAATAGAGGCAATAAGATGAATTTCGATCAGATAAACAAGTTACTTTTCTATGAACTTTTTGCGTCTCAAATCTGTTTTTGATTATAAAGTTATGATGATGATGGCAACCGGACAAAAAGCAAAAGAACAGCGTTATAAAAATGAATCTTTTCACCATGTTTCCTTTTTTATTTTTATATCACTTGATAGACTTAAAAACAATTCATAAATTTATATAAAATTTTATGAATACAGATTTTGTATCCATTAATTTGTTTAACCCTTAAAAATTGAAGTTATGAATTCATTAAAAAGTATCGGAAAGATTGTTTTCGCCATTCCTTTTCTCGTTTTTGGTGTATTTCATTTTATGAATGCAAAGCAAATGGCCGGAATGATACCGGGCTACATGCCTGCCCCTGAAATTTGGGTTTATATTACCGGGGCAGCTCTCATTCTGGCTTTTATTAGTATTGTTATTAACGTAAAAGCACGTTTGGCGTCAATTTTGTTAGCCATCATGTTACTATTATTTATCCTGATGCTACATCTGCCAAATGCTGCTGATAGTCAACAATCAATGTCAGCGGCTCTGAAGGATCTCGGGTTGCTTGGAGGCGCTTTGATGGCGGCTGGTTTGTCCAAAAAGTAGAAAAACAGAAATAAAAAAAAGGAGGACATGAAAAGCCCTCCTTTTTTTTGATATTATTATCAGTTTTAGCTGTTGATAATTGCTTTTGCTTCATCATCAAGCGCTTCCATGAGGAATGGAATTTGCGTGATTTCCTCAGTTTCGCGATTCATTGAAATTAAATCTTCACGCTTGATTTCGGGAAGTTTAAATTTCCGGGCTCCTGCCATAAACTGCTGGAGTCCGCAAGAAAGCTTATCAACGTAACCATACATGGCAACAGCGCCAAACGGGATGTTTTTCATTTCATCTGCGCCAACTTTTTGTTTCACTGATTCCCAGCCTGAGAAAATCTCTTCAGGATAAGTACCATGAGCAGTGACAGTAGGTGGTAATGAATCCCAATGCCCGTTAAGTGCCGGTTTCTGCTCGGGTTTGAAGACGCCTTCAATGTTACTGCCAAGATACCCAGGTATCATTGGTGCGCGACCCATACAAACCATTTTTGCATAAGGTGAATTCAGGGCAAGCGCCTTGAAAATATGGTCTTCTCTTGCAAAACCACCGGCAAGTGAAATATCAGGAACTTTTTGTCCTTTTTCTTCAAGCATTTTGCAATATTCATAGGTTTTGGCATGCAGATGAATTGAAGGCACACCCCAATGCTGCATCATATTCCATGGGCTCATTCCTGTTCCGCCGCCGGCGCCGTCAATTGTCAACAGGTCAAGTTCTGCTTCTGAAGAAAATTTGATAGCCATAGCAAGGGCTTCGTTCCCGTAAGCGCCTGTTTTGAGTGTAATCCTTTTGAATCCTAATTTTCTGAGGTAGGCAACAGAATTCATGAAAGATTCTCTCACTTTATCCGGGGTTTTTTGGTCTGTTCCGCCCAGGCGGCTGTGACGTGCAAATGAAGTCACTGCTCGTGCTTCATATCCGGCCTTTACGATAGGATCATACGGATCAGGATCGACAATGTAG
>CAZVTW010000456.1:0-4698 GCA_964629805.1 uncultured Bacteroidales bacterium
ACTGACAATGCTGCAATGATTGCAATAACAGGGTATTATAAATATCTGAACAATGCATTTTCAGGGTATGACATCACACCGGAAGCCAGACTGAAAATGTAATCTTTCAGGAAAATAACCGTCTTATCTCTTTCTTCTTACCCGATATATTTGATTATTCAGTCAATTTTCTCAGGATTTCAGGATTATTTATTTAAATTTACAACAAACTTAATGTATCAGGTATATACTCAACATTGTAAATGACATCATATATGGAAAGCAATGGTCGCAATAACATGCCGGGATTTTATGCATTAAGATTATATGTCGTTTCAGTCATGTTTTTCTTTTTGTTGGTTTCTCCGCTGATTTCTTATTTATATATAAAAAACAGTCCTGATTTTTTCGAAAGCAGGAATATCAAAATAAAAAAAATATCTGTAAAATCTGATTCTGCACTGGACAGAAGAATACAAGAGCTTAAAGAAAAAAAAATCAGGGGATTTGCTGATTCAATTGATTCCATTGATTCCATTGATGTTTTTCATATTGATTATCTTGGGATAGATACCGTCATTCCGCTCAATGATAAGATATTGGAGGAAGAAATAAATTTACATGCTATTTTTGATGAAAAGATTCAGTCGGGGCAGGACGTTATTTCAAAAACAAATGATTTATTTCTCAGGATGTTGATTCTGTGTCTCATTGTGGGTTTCTTTTTCAATTTACCTTTTAAATTATATTTTAGAAAACTAAGAAGAAACGCTTCAATTCCATACAAAATGCAACAATATGTCAGAAAAATGTTGCTTTATACCCCTCATATAAATACTGGATTATTGCTTCTGACATATTTGACTGTCATCATTTTTATGTTGGTTAATCTGAGAAAAAATGATATTTTTCTGGATGAAGCAGAACGTTACCTCTTTCTGAAAATAACCATTATTTCATTCATCGCTTCTCTTCTTGCCACCGTTTTTGTCTACTACTGGCAAAAACACCGGGTTCACCTGAAATATCTCCAGTATGTATTCAGACCGGATGAACTTCAGAAAAAAGTTTTTCCTTTTAAACGCTCATCAATACAACACAGATTATTACTTTCGAGTTTTATGACAACACTGCTCCCATTGGCTTTGGTCATTTTTTATCTTATCCTGAGTTATTCGAATATTCATCATCTGGGACTCGAGAATTTATCAACAGAGCAGCTGAGAATTTTTTTCGGCCGGTATTATGACATTATACCTGACTCTGTAAAAAACAAGCCCTTTTTTTATCATCAGCTTTATTATGTCAATTCCGTTGACAGCATGTTAATGATATTTGGTATCGGTTCAGGCATCCTTATTTCTTCAATCTATATTGTTTTTTTTGTCAAATGGACCAAAGAAGATATTATTCAGCCGGTAAAAGAGTTACTCTTAAACATGCACAAAACAAGCGAAGATGGTTCGAATCATTATAGTATTGTCAGGACAAATGATGAAATTGGCGATTTAACGGAAGGATATAACCTCATGACATCAAAAATCAATGAATTTATTCAGAAGATGGCCAAAATCAATGAAGAACTGGAATACAAAGTAAGAGAAAGAACTGCTGAGATAGAACAGCAAAACGAAGAAATCACTACACAGCGAAATAACCTGCAGGCCCTTAATACTCAACTGGCAGAACAGAAAGAAGAACTGGAAACAACACTTGCTGATTTAAAAGAAACCCAGGCACAATTGGTTCAATCTGAAAAAATGGCTTCTCTCGGGCAGCTAACAGCAGGGATTGCTCATGAAATTAATAATCCTATCAATTTTGTCTCTTCTAACATTAATCCTCTTAAACTTGATATTCAGGATATAAAAAAAATCCTTAACATGTACCGCCGGTTAAGTGATAAAAAAGATATCGCAGATGAACTGGTCAAGATAAAAAACTTTGAGAAACAAATTGAGCTGGATGTTTTACTGGACGAAATAGAAAACCTGACAAATGGTATTGATGTAGGCTCTAAACGAACAAAAGAAATTGTAACAAGTCTGAAAAATTTTTCCAGGGTGAGTGAAAATACATATAAGGAAATAAATATTCATGAAGGGATTGATTCAACATTGACACTGTTAAGGAATAAATTTAAAGACAGCATAACTGTACATAAAGATTTTGGAGAAATTCCCCGGGTTGAATGCTTTCCTGGAAAACTGAACCAGGTTTTTATGAATATTTTAAATAACGCTATTCAGTCTATTCAGGGAAAAGGAGATATTTATATTAAAACACAGGTTGTTAACAGAAATGAAAGGAATGAGCCTGCATTTATTACCGTGAGTATAAGAGATACAGGAATTGGTATGCCGGCAGATATAAAAAAGAGAATTTTCGAACCTTTTTTCACAACCAAAGATGTTGGCGGTGGCACCGGACTCGGGCTTTCAATTAGTTACGGAATCATTGAATCACACAATGGAAAAATAACCGTTGAATCCAAACCAGGTAAAGGCTCTGAATTTATTATCCATTTACCTGTAAAACAATAAAAATAGTATGATGGAACTCAATACAGAAGAAAATATGCCACAAACTAGCGAAAACCTTATAAAAGCGAATAAAAGAGGCGGGATCATTTTCTTTAAAACCAAAATCCTGCAGGAGTTATATATGTTTTATATCAATGAAATAGGTTGTCAGTTATGGCTGGACCAAGGATCCTGTCAGATATTTCAATTCAGCAATATGCTTGTGGGTTTTTGTGTTGGTGATGAGACAGAAATAGATGGCACGATTACCTTTTTTTATGAAAGCAGGGAATTAGTTGACGACATGTACTCCAAACTGAAGAGAAATGCTTCATTCCCGCCCAGGTATAATTACCAGTTTAACATCTACCAATTTTTTGCAAAGGACCCGGAGGGTAGAACAATTGAATTCCAGTGTTTTGAAGGATTATGAAAATTACAGGGTTCCTTGTATTTCCCTGCTTAGAGGCGCTACTTCGTATCCTCTTTGAGTCTCATTTTCAGGTGAGATAAAAGATAATCATTTGCTTTTTTCTGGCTGACATTTTTTAGAAGGTTATGCCCAAGCTCCATCAGCTGCTCCATTTCCTGCCAAAGTTTATCAATGTCTTCCTGATGATTTTCAATGAGGTTTTCTCTTTTTTTATATTTTTCTTTCAATTTTTTTGAATCTTCATCAATAAGCCTAATAATGGCCTCCAAAGCGCCAAAATCCGCAGATTTATAGCCTTTCTCCGCCAAAGCATCATGTTTTTTCCCGAGTGTTTTAATGCTTCGTTCCACTTCCGGTATGAGATTGTCAATATCCAGGGCATTAATTTTCCTGTAGATTTGTTCAAAATTTATCTCACTAACCAAACCATCCTTTTTGTTATCTAGTGAAGCGACGGCTTGTTCCAATTTTTTGATTTGTTCAGGCAGCTTTCTGACATTGTCATACAATCGTTTATTTAAATTGCTGATTTCAGACTGTAGCTCATCAGAATTTATAAGGTCTTCTTCATGTTTTATTCTGTCTGCAAAATCATTTAAAAAATTTTCATTGTACTTATCAGAATAAGCCTCAAATTCTGTCCTGTCCCGGTGGATGTTTGATAGCAGGAAACCAGCCACTATTGGAATCTCTTGTGGCTTAAGATGATAATGGGTATGTTTCATAGGTTCATATTTAATTTAGGTTAACAAATTCAGCCATTGTTTCAAAATTCATGAACCAGAAAGTGATCTACATACTCTTTTCCGTGTAGGTTTATAATCAGAATTTTACCAACAATGTATGTCTTTTTATCAAAGTCAACGGAAAAAGAACGTTAGTATATATGTTCTGTTTTATACGTCAATGACTACGTATAAAGATATGAAAAAAAAATGAAATCTTCAACACAGAAAAGGTGGTCAGAAAACTCATTTTTTTAGAAGAAAATAATATCTGCTAATTTAGGCAATGAAAAAAAATACATGAGTCCACTGTGTTTTTTTTCAATGCTTTAGAAAAATAATGTTTTTCTATCATCTATAGCACCTTCTCAAGCAGGGAATCTATATCATCATATATTGGAGCATTTACTTTTTTTAGGCGATGTTGTGAAAAATGGCCATGAGACAAAAGAGCACAATCTACACCCATTGCTCTGGAAACTTCATAATCATGCAACGTGTCGCCAATGAACAAAACTTCTGCTGGTCTCAATCCTGATGATTTTATAAATTGAATACCAAAATCCTTTTTACCATGTGCATAGTGGTCTTTGGTTCCGGTGATACCAATAAAATAATCATGGATGTTAAAAAATGTCAATTCCCTGGTGAGCTGATTCTTTTCCCGTGCGGACAAAACTGACTGAGTGAGTTGTAAATCATTGAGTTGCTTCAGTGAATCTGTAACTGATTTATGCAATTTGCAGTTTTTCCATAATTTGTTGTACTCATTGATAAATTCCAGTCCAACCTCTTCAAATGGTTCTTTATCAAAGTCAAATCCAATTTTCTCGTAATACTGTTTTACCGGAAAATCAAATAACTCTCTGTAAGCCTGTCGGGATACTTCCGCTTTATTGTACTTTTGTAAAAGAATATTAATTGATTGCACACAGAGCCAAACATCATCCAACAGCGTTCCGTTCCAGTCCCAGATTATATGTTTATATTGCATACCAAATAAAATTTAAGACACAAAGTTGATAAGTTTTTATGATAA
>CAZVTW010000457.1:0-4680 GCA_964629805.1 uncultured Bacteroidales bacterium
ATTGATTTTATTGATGTTTAAACAAATCAACCTCTAATTAGAATAGAGCCAAAAAATTTAATCGGCGAATGCTCAAAATCCTCACATAAAAAAATCGATATAAATCCTGGCTTTTCACTGGACAAAAAGGCGGTCATGGTCACGCTGTTTTATTAAAAGGTTATTTATCCATAGTTTTAAAAATAAAATTAAAATGATCTGTAACTTTTAACCAGGTTCAGCCGTCTAATACTATTGATGACCGGAAACAAATGACTGTTAAGGAATACAACAAAAGCGTTGATAATTATTCGGACAATGTGTTCAGATTTATTCTGAAAAATACCCGGGACCAACTCAAAGCCCAGGATATTATTCAGGATACATATGAAAAACTGTGGATACACCATCAACAGGTTAATTTTGATAAAGTCAGGTCATATATCTTTTCCACTGCTTATCATACAATGATAGATTATATCAGGAAAGATAAAAAAATGACTGATGTTAAAGATATTGAACAGGAAAATTATTCGCATGATCCGCAATATTCTGACTTATCTGAAATCCTGGACATCGCTGTGAATAAGTTACCCTGTGATCAAAAAAATGCCATTCTGCTTCGCGACTACGAAGGATATTCTTACAAAGAAATTGGTGAGATAACAGGAATGAGCGAATCACAGGTAAAAGTATATATTTACAGGGCCAGGCTTTTTCTGAAAAAATATATTGGCAGTCCAGAAACGGTTATATAATAAACAAACATATGAGAATCACAATTCATACATACGAACGCTATATCATTGATTATCTTGATGGAAATCTTGCTCCTTTTCTTAATAAAGAAATGGAGGTGTTTCTTCAACAACATCCTGATATCAAAGATGAGCTAGATGACTTGTCAGATACTTCTTTGAAACCCGGAAAAGAAGTATTTACCGGGAAACACGAACTCAAACACGAACATGAAGATTACAAATCAGACCAGGAATTATTTGACAAGCATTGTATTGGCAGCTATGAAGGAGATTTACCGCCTGACGAACAAAAAGAATTCTTTGCATTTTTAAATGAACATCCGGCCAAAAAGAAGGAATATCAGTTTTGGGGCAAACTTACATTACAACCTGACTTAAAAATCAAATTTACAGGAAAACAAAAACTTAAAAAACAGGTATATATTAAACCGATATATTTATGGACTTCTGCTATTTCTGCAGCAGCAGTAGCATTGATTTTTTTATGGCTGAATACGTTTAACCGTAATGTTGTTGATAATGATAGCCTGTTAACAGACAATAATAAAATTCATAGTCAGACAATTCAACATACATTAAATCCGGAAAAAGAGAAATCCGGAAATAAATCCGGCAATAAATCCGGCAATAAATCAGATGAGAAGAAAAAATTGAACCAAAAAGATAATCGATATGACGTATCACCTGGTAAAACAAATAACAAAAGACCTTCATCGCCAGAAAAAAATAAAAATAAACAAGTTAATCCTCCTAAAAAATCCCGCGAAAAGAATATTCTGATGAATCATAATGAATTTCTTGCCATTAAATTTGATACCATTTCACCGGTAGCCCGGGACAATGAATTCAATAAAATTCCTTTGCGTACATTTTCATTTGATTCAATGACAACTCATAAGCATAAAAATTCCGCCCACACTCAGAAACTTTCAGGACTGGATGAATACCTGGTCACTCAACTTGAGAAAAAAATACGGGAAAATGATGTCATTGAACCAAAAATCAAATGGTGGAACATTGCCCATTTATGTGTTTATGGTATTAATAAACTTACGAATAAAGAAATGGAACTGAAAAATGAATATGACGATCAGGGTAAACTGCTTGTATTTGTCCTTCACACAGAGAATTTTGAGGTTAGAAAACCTGTCCAAAGAAAAACACGGTAAGGTATTGTTTTAATCTCTGAACTCAGTAAATTCGAAAGATAAAGGCGCAAGGCATCGTTTAATCCCGGGGTCCCGACATATTTGATGTCGGGATGAGGAGTTAAATGATGCCTTGTAACGCATAGATTTTGAAAATTACTGAGTTCAGAATCTACCTGTAACTTTTCAGCCTCCTTACACGTCATAGCAAAAAACAATTATTGATAATCAAAAAAAATATCGAAATGAGAAAGTTAAGTTACATTTTAGTGTTGAGTGTATTCATGGTTCATGCCTCCGGAGTTTTCGGTCAGGAAAAAAAGGATACAACGAAAATCAAAATGGGAAAAAAAGAAATCATTATTATTGATGAGGATGAAGAAGAAAGCATCAGGTCTTTAGAAAACGGCAAACTTGAGTTTGAGTATGAAATTGAAGCCCTGAATGATTCTCTGGAGCAGATTGAAATTGAGCTTCGCGATGTGGAAACCGGAGCCAGGCAAAAAAAACTTGAAGAAAAACAAAAAGATTTTGAGAAACAAATACGCGCCTACGAAAAGGGAATAGAAGAAATAGAGGAGGAAATCGCTGAATTGCAGGAAGAAATAGAAGAGGAAGAAGAACTTGAAAAAGAACTCGAAGAAGAAGAGGAGGAAGAGTTCGAATTTGACTGGGATGATGATGATTTCGATTTTAAAGATATTTTTCCAAAGCGTAAAAAGAAAAGTACATTCAATGGTCACTGGAGCGGGTTTGAACTGGGATTGAACAATTACCTCAACAGTGACAATGAGTTAGGTCCTGATGATAAGAACAATTTTATGGACCTGAATGAAAGCCGCTCAATAGCTGTATCCATAAACTTTTTTGAATATAACATGCAGGTTCGCAAAAACAACATAGGTTTTCTCACAGGTATGGGTTTTGACTGGAAAAATTATTTCTTTGACAATGATATGACGCTGACAAAAGTCAATGGTGAGATTCAGGCTATGCCCGCGAATGCAGAATTAGACAAAAACAAACTGATGACTACATATCTGACAATACCATTGATATTTGAGATACAATCCGGAAATAAAAATTATGATAACCGTTTCTATATCGGAATTGGCGCTATTGGTAGTGTTAAATTGTATTCCAGGTTAAAACAGAAGTATGATCTTGACAATCAAACATACAAAACCAAAATCAAAGGGGATTATTACCAAAACACGTTCAAATATGGCGCTACATTGAGGATAGGTATTTCCAAACTCCGATTATTCGCAAATTACAACCTGACGCCATTATTTGAAAAAGACAGGGGGCCTGAATTATACCCGGTTACTATTGGTTTGTCATTAATAAATTTTTAAAATCCTTAAATTTATTTCACACCTTATTTTTTTGTTTCCGGGTTTACCTGTTAACTGACCCGGAAACATAATTCCTGAACTCAGTAAATTCGAAAGATAAAGACGCAAGGCATCGTTTAATCCCGGAGTCCCGACATACTTGATGTCGGGATGAGGAGTTAAACGATGCCTTGTAACGCATAGATTTCGAAAATTACTGAGTTCAGATATCTATAGAGTCGTTTCACTATTCCCTGACTGAATAATTACAGAACCCTCAATAAGATTTGTTTTGTATTTAAATATAATATCATTATCATTGTGCAGGATGCCTTCACATTAATAACTATTATATGATGGAAAAGAAACTATATTGTTTACTATGTGCTTTTTGTCTGTCAATATTAATCTCCTGTTCTGACAAAGACGATAAGGTTAACTATGCTTTAACAGATCTTATTGGTAAATATGAACTACAAAATTCGACAAGTGAGGATTATGTTAAATGTACAGAGAGCCCGGTTATTTTTGAGATAACAGAGACTGAATTAAGCATACCGATAATAAATACTGCAAATGGATGTCAATTTGGTACGACCATATGGCAACATGAATATGCAAGCAACAAATTTTCAATAGAGTTTGGAGGTTATAAAGTCAAAAGTTTTGATGGCAGCATATTGGTATGGAAATATTCATTTTTAGGATTTTCATATGAGGAAACACTGAGAAAGAAGTAAATTTTATATTCCGTTTTCCGGATGATCAAAGATTTCACTTTCCTGTTATTATCTTGCTAATTCACAGGCAAATATAATAAATTATAGGACAAAATTAATGAGAACCTCATAAATGGAAATTTAAATCATTTTTTCATGCATATCATGTTGATGAATCAGGTCAGTAAGTTCTTTGAGTGATTTTGCCCAAATACCACCACGCTTTTTCACCATGCGTCCTATGGCAGTTAATGATTTCACCTGATGTTTTGTAAAGGTATCATTTCCTTCCTTTTTGAGATAACAAAAAAATGTTGTTTTTGATTTATCATGGCAATCATCAATCAATTCGGCAATAGAGTAAAAACCGGTAAGTTTAGGTGTAATCACATAAACGCAATACAGACAGGTATTTCGTTCTTTTATTTCCCTCCGGTAATTTTTTTGTGTCCATTCGCCTTTAACAACAGGATTGAAACAGGGTAATTTTAAATTTTTAATAACCTTGTCCCGCCAGTCTGATCCGTTGCAGGTACCTCCAAGAAACACTTTTCTTTCTTTTCTTTTCATTGTGAATATTTATTCGGACCCGGTAAATCTAAAAAATACCTGTTTTTCAGTATTTAAGCTAACCATCTTCGTCTCTTCCCATCTTCCCTCTCATTTTTCCCCCTTTCAAGTCTTCAACCTCTTCATGAGACAACCCGGTCTCCTTAACAATTTTGTCAACAGGTTC
>CAZVTW010000458.1:0-4645 GCA_964629805.1 uncultured Bacteroidales bacterium
TTTTATTCAATTCATAATCCAGCTTTTGAGTTGCCTCGATAAATTCCTTGCTGGCTTCCACTTTTTTGATTTCCCGTTTTCTGACCAGTTTAGCCCGGCAAAAGTCACTGATGGTTCGGTAACCTTCCCGATTGCATCGTTTGAGAAGCAACTTCTTTTCCAAGCCGGAAAGCCTTATGCAAATCAGTTCATCCAGTTTGTCGATATCGGACGTCTTTGGTCGCATATTTTTTTATCTTAATCCGAAGGATTAATCAAGCTTTTACCCATAGGTAAAAGTCCCTGCCGGACAGGCACAAGAGTTTTTGTTCCACATAAACACATCTTACATCCCCCAACCCCGAAGGTTTTTCCTGCTTGTTTTCATCGTTCCTATTTCAGTCAAAAAAAGAAAGAGAAACAGTTCATTTTTGTCTCCCTTTCTTCAACAGTACATGGTGACAGTAAAAATCAGCTTACCCTTTGTTTGGCTCCTTTGGTTTTCTCAGTTTTCTGTTCCAAATCTTTTTCCTTCTCCATCTTGAATCCCGAAAAGCTGATATTCCGGTTGGCAGCATCCACCTGCAGTGTGGCCGAAAATTTCTTACCATTTCGCCCGGTCATGCCATCCAGCACAATCTTTTTCCCGGCGGCCAGTTTTTGCTTCTGCTCTTCCGATAGCGAAGCACCTTTAATTTTATCAGGTGCCTGGATGTTCTTTGTCCGCAGCGGAATCAATTCATTGGTTTTGGAATCGATGGCCAGGTAATAGTTGTCCTTTTTGCCATCTCTGCCGGTCAATTCAAGAGTTTTTCCCAAGTTTCGGTCATTCAGCAAGGCCGCTTTTTCCTGTTTGGTAAACTTGTGTCCCATGTATTCATCGGGTACATACAGCCGCTGAATGGGATGCACGTTTACATTGACCGAACCATCATCCTGCTGCTGCAACCTGATTTTTGCCGGGATGCGGTAATCCTGGTCATTGATTTTAGCATTGACGGTGTAGAGCTTTTCCGAGCGGAACCCGTTCAGAAAATCTTTCAGTTCGTTACTTTCCATGTGACTTGCAAAATCACGGTTAATTCCAACTTTTTCCAGTTTATTGAATGGAATATCTTCCATCCGGATACGCGTACTTTGTTCCATAATTTATTGTTTTAAAATTAATCCACTTCAAAAACATGTTTTTCCCTGCGGTTCTGTTCCACACGTTCGCGCAGGATGTTATAAATCTCCTGTGGTTTCTGAATTGCCACCAGCCGGAACACCGGCGATGTTTTGTCGGAGGTATAAATCCGAAGATTTCCCAGTTCAAATATTCGGTAAATCAATGCCCGGTCAACCGCAAAATCCTTAATTCGATACAACTCGATAAAATCGTGCCGCCGGTGAAGTATTCCAAAAGTATGCTTCAGTTCCCCGGTGGTGATTTCGTAGCGGGTACACCAAACTTTTAATACTCGGTAACCCATGAACAGGAATGCTGCTATTGCAGCATATTGCGGCAGCCGGAAGATTTGAACTTCAAGTTTTTCCGGCATCAGTTCAGCCGGGATTTGTAAAAATAAATCCTTGATAAAGTGTAGTAATACCAGCGCAATCAGCACGCTGAAGAAATAGTTCAGATTCACAAGCTGTGAGGGTTTGCACCGGATGTTTTCATTGTTATCAGTCATTGATTGTAGTTTTAAATGTTGTTTCGGATTTTTGCCGTACCATCAAGCGGATGTCATTCCGGATGCGGTTCCGGTTGCCTTCCAGCACTTCATTGATGTTGTCAAAATCATAAAAATCAGGGATGGGCACCAGGCTCTTTTCCTCTTTAACCAGGGCCTTTTCATCGGATACCATCAGGCAGTTAAAGTTTTTCTGGCCCACCTGCTCGCCAAAATTATCGGTTACCTGACCCACCATAAACCCCTGCGGCAGCGTAGCAATTTTTCCTTCCGGCACCAGGTAGTCCATCTGGGTGGAAAAAGAGGTGGACTGGGTATTTCGGTTGATGTTAATGGACTGGCGTTCCTGCAGAATTTTGCCCATCCGGTTCTGGATAAATTTGGCTGTTTCGCCCACCGACTGGCCGGCAAAAATATTCCCGATGTTGGTTAAAATGGCATTGGCCTGTTCTTTTCCGTAATCCCGTATTAACTGGTCGATAGTCTGGATTCCCAGCAGTGTGGATATCCGGTTGGCGCGTGCAGTGGCAATCAGCGTATCCAGCCCGCGAAAGTAAATCGTTGAGAGCTCATCAAAAATGAGCGATGACTTGTGCTGGTGTTTGCGGTTGATGACCTTCAGCATCCAGGTAATAAAAAGCGACAAAACGGCTCCGTACATTTCGATGCGCAGTGGATTATTGGCCAGGCAAACTACTTTCGAATGTTTGGGATTATTGATATCGAGCGAAAAATCATTGCCCGAACATATCCAGTAAATCTCACGGCTGACAATTTTAGAGATGGCAATTTTCAGGCTTCCCAGTTGTCCTTCCAGTTGTTCATGTGCGCCCCGCTTATGGGCGTTGATAAATGGGTTGATGATATTCTCCACATCTTTTTCCCGTGATAACACTTCGAACAGTTCATCGTAATCGAGTTGCAACAATTCAATGGCATGGGGCAACGTGCAATATTCTCCATTTTGATACCGCTTTAAGAACCAGATAACCGCTGCAAAAAAGGATACCGCTGATTCTGAAAAGAACTCTCCCTGTTTTCGGATCCACTCCCTGTTCAGGTTGTAAAGCACTGTCCGGGAGGATTCAAAAGCATCTATGGAACTCTCCATCAGTTCGGGCGAAAGCGGATTGCAGCGGTAAGACTTCCGGATATCATCAAAATTGATGACATAAAAACGCGCTGATTTGGGCAGCATTCCTTTTTTTCTGGCCCTCAGAAAATGGTTGTAAGTAATCTCTGAAAGGTCGGGATATTTAAAATCATATACGCATAAGGCAAATCCTTTGGAAAGGTGCTGCCGGATAAAAGGCAGAACCACCGAATAGGATTTCCCGGAACCGGGGGTGCCGATAACAATGGAGCCACGGAACGGATTGACAATGTTTATCCATCCCTCGTTCCACCTTTTTTTGTATTGATAAAGCGTTGCCAGGTTAACCGAAAACTCATTGGCTTTGTAGTTTTTCTCCTGCGGGAAGCTCTCATTTTCCTCGTTGAACCGGTCTTTCATCAGGTTCACATTTATCAGTTTGGAGATGTTGTCAAAACCGATGTTGAGGATGACAAATCCAAAAAAATGACAATCCCAGGTAAACAGGAACATGCCGGTCAAAAAAGTACAGGCTTCCCCAGTAAATTATCAGTCCTGACACTATTTGAGCAACCAGTTCCGAAACTTTCAGGTCGCGTTCCTTTCTGGCTTTGGTGCCAATACAGGTAATGGTTAAAAACACCAGGCAAAGCGCTTTGGAATAACCGGCACTGGCGATAATCTCCAGCCAGTTTAGTTTGGTCAGTACATCCGCTAATTCAGCGAGGTAAATACCATTGTCCCTAAAGAACTGAATCTGATTGATATACAATGTCAGAAACAATAGCAGGTAGCTGAAGAACCGGAAGCCTTCGTGCATTTTTTGCAGTTCGCTGGATTCGTTAATCATTTCACAATAGTTATTTCAGTTTTCTTGCTTTCAGGATATCCCTGTTTTTAATTTCAAGGCTCAGTTTCCGGCCGGTGTTGCCCAGCGCTTTTTCCAGCATCTCGATGCGGAGTATCCGTTTTTCGGGAATGGTCAGTTTGGGCAGGACAAAAATCTCCCTGAGGGTGGTTTCTGCCGGAATATAGGCCACACCATGGTGCTGATATTTTGGGTGCACCTGATACTCCTGAACATTGGTTGCTTTCAGTTGCCGTTTATCGTCTATCCACCAGTTAAAACCTTCCAACCGGTAACCGATGTTGGTTTTGTTGTTGATGCTGATTTGGAAAAACAGCAAATCATTGTTCAGCCCGATTTTTTCCAGGCGCAAAACAATACCCTCATTTTTAGATCTTCGATTTTTGATATTTCTGCCACGGGTAAACAATATTTGCCGGCTTAGTTCACTGAGAATATACTCCGGTACTGGTCCTCCTGCCGGTGATCCGGTCTCCTCTCCTGTAAACAATTCCACCTAAGTTAAGCGGTTGGAGCATAGCGAACAAGCACTTTACTTAGGTATAACCCCGACATAGCAATTGTTATTTTTCACAAATTGAGTGAAGCGAAAATTTGTGAAAACTTACAATTGTTCAGTCGATTGAGCAGATTTGCGATAGCAAATCGCTCAATTTGGGTTCCAGCCGGTATTCGATGGGGCCGTTTTCTGCGTAATTTATCAAAAACGAATAGAGTTTTCCGGCGCTTACCAGTGTCAGTGAAGAAGCTCCTTCATAAGGTTCCACTGCTTTAATTCGAACCAGATTGGAATGCTCGAGAACCACTTCCGATGCAATTTTTGCATGGTCGCCGACCTGCAGGTAACTGACCTTTTCAGGACAAATGATATGAGTGGCTTTGGTTTCACTGACAGCGATTTTATTTTGTGCCAAAAGTGATAGTTGAATAAACAGAAAAATAATGCTAAATATTGGTTTCATAACTTATTGATTTTAATTATTGATAAAGAAAAAATATATGAATACAGGAAACATAAATCAGAAAGAT
>CAZVTW010000459.1:0-4629 GCA_964629805.1 uncultured Bacteroidales bacterium
CTGACTGATTTTAACCTGGATTTTAAACGTGAGAAAGATTTTGAAATACAGGAAAAAGAATTGAATGAAGGCACAAAACTTATAGTTGTGGGTACAATTGACGACGGGAATGAATCAGTCGAATATATCAATTCTCTGTTCGACAAGAAAAAAGAGCTGTTTTCATCATACAGCAAAGCGGATTATTCAGCTTTTACAATCTCAGAGAAAAATTTCGAAGTGTTCGCTGAAAATAAAGATATTGAAAGGTACCTTAATTTTTTTACACGGAATTATCAACAACAGAAAAATAATCAATAGAAGAAACATTTAGAATTTTATTAAGAATTTCGCTTTTTTACATCAAAAAACTACAAGCAAGTTATAAAAATTTCATCATACATATAATTCACCGACAGGAAATTATGTAATATAAATAAAAGAATACTAAGAATAATCTCAACAATAAAACAAAAAAAACCGGAATGAAAAAAATCCACATTCTTTGGGTAGATGACGAAATTGATCTCCTGAACCTGCATGTCGTATTTCTGGAGGAAAAAGGCTATAAAGTCACCACAGCCACAAACGGTGCAGATGCTATTGAACTGATACGGGATGATTATTTTGATATTATCTTTCTTGATGAGAATATGCCTGGTCTAAGCGGCCTGGAAACCCTTGGCCAGATAAAAAATATTAGTCCGAATGTTCCAATCATCATGATAACCAAAAGCGAGGAGGAAAATATCATGGACAAAGCTATTGGATCGAAAATTTCTGACTATCTCATCAAACCAGTTAATCCTAAACAGATATTACTGTCCATCAAAAAAAATGTGGATACAAAAAGACTTGTGACTGAAAAAACAACAGCTGATTACCAATCAGAATTTAGCAAGTTAGGTTTTGAAATTAATGAATGCAGAAATTTCGAAGACTGGGCTTCTTTATACAAAAAACTAATATTTTGGGAACTGGAGCTTGACAAGTCCGGAGACAATGCTATGGACGATGTCCTGAAAATGCAAAAAACTGAGGCAAACTCTGCTTTTTCAAAATTTATTAAGTCTAATTATTTGTCCTGGTTTTCTGATAGCAAGGATGACGAAAAACCCCTTATTTCACCACAGCTCTTCAAACAAAAAGTTCTGCCATTGCTCAATGACAATAAACAGGTCTATTTTATAGTTATTGATAATCTTCGCCTTGACCAGTGGAAAACCATAGAACCTGAAATTAACCAATATTTCAGGACCGAAGAAGATGATCTGTATCTGAGTATCCTGCCAACAAGTACGCACTATGCCAGAAATGCCATCTTTTCAGGTTTAATGCCCTCTGAAATAGAAAAATTATTCCCTGATTACTGGCTCAATGATGATGAAGAAGGAAATAAAAATTCCTACGAACGTCAGTTTCTTGAAAAGCAGCTTGCCAGGCACGGTAAAAAAATCAAATTTGAATATGAAAAAATTAATAATTATAAAACCGGGGAAAAAATCGTAGAAAATCTATCAAATTATGATGATAATCAATTAGTAGCGTTGGTGTATAATTTCATAGATATGCTCTCACATGCCCGTACCGAAAGTGAAATGATAAAACAACTGGCAAATGACGAAACAGCATTCAGATCACTGGCTCATAGTTGGTTTACTCACTCACCACTGTTCGAGCTGCTCAAACAGGTATCTTCAAAAGGGGCCAGCGTTTTTATCACCACAGACCACGGAACCATCAGGGTGCAAAATGCTTTGAAAGTCATCGGTGACAGAAAAACCACAGCTAATTTACGATATAAACAAGGAAGAAATCTTAATTATAACCCCAAAGAGGTATTTGCCATGACCAAACCCGGCCAGGCATATTTACCGGCTTCCAATATAAGTTCATCATACATTTTTGCCATGAATAATGATTTTTTTGCATATCCCAACAATTATCATCATTATGTAAAATACTATAAAGATACATTTCAGCATGGCGGAATTTCCCTGGAAGAGATGATTGTCCCGGCTATTACGTTAAAAAGCAAATAAGATTATTAATGATCATATATATAGAATCGGAGAAAAAATTACCTGAGGCAGCAAAAAAAATTATTTCTCTCATAAAAAAACTCTCCGAAGAACAACAGAATAAGCCCTGGCAGGTAAAATGCCTGGCTTTTTACGGAGAGATGGGCGTAGGCAAAACAACCCTTATTAAGGCAGTATGCAAACAACTCAATGTTACCAGCCTTGTCAACAGCCCTTCTTTTGCCCTCATCAACGAATATTTTACTTCTGGCAATGGAAAAGTGTACCATTTTGATTTTTACCGGATCAAATCAACAGACGAAGCATTAAGTCTGGGAATAGATGATTATTTCTACAGTGGCTACCCCTGTTTGATTGAGTGGCCGGAACAAATCAAAACACTCCTTCCGAAAGAAACCATAACCATTCAGATGAAAGAACAAAATGATGGAGTACGTATTTTAGATATCTCTGAATGATTTTATACCTTTGCATTTGAAAACTATGAAACAATGACAAAAAAAGAAAAATCTTCCGCCGATTATTCCATGCAGGGAAATGTTTATCCTGTTGAAGAATTACTTGAAGTGTCCAACATGAAAGAATCCTTTGTAATAGGGATTCCCAAAGAACTTAAAGATGATGAAAACCGGGTATCACTAACACCGGAAGCCGTAGAACTGCTCGTTGCAAACGGACACAAAGTCATCATTGAAAAAGACGCAGGTAAAGAAGCAAGTTATTCAAACCAAGATTACAGCAATACCGGTGGTAGAATAACAGATACCCGTCAGGATATTTATAAATGTGATATCATTCTGAAAGTGGCACCTTTGACAGATGACGAGATAGGGTATCTGAAAAAAAACCAGATTATCATCTCTTCGCTGCGCCTTCCTTCACAAAGTGAAGGCTCCGTAAAAAAAATGATGGAAAAGAAAGTCACCTGTATTGCTCATGAATTTCTGAAAGATGAAAATAACACTTTCCCTGTCGTCCGGTCTATGAGTGAAATCAGCGGTATGACTTCCATTATGATTGCCTCCGAATATTTAAGCAATGTGCACAAAGGGAAAGGGGTGCTTGTGGGAGGTATAGCCGGTATTACCCCTACCGAAGTGACAATCCTCGGGGCTGGTAAAGCCGGCGAATTCGCTGCAAGGGCAGCAAAAGGACTGGGTGCCAGTATTAAAATTTTTGATGACTCAATCGTAAAACTCCGGGAAATAAAAATTTCACTGGGAATTGAAACATTTACTTCAACTTATCATCCTCAAATACTTTATAAAACATTCCGTTCATCGGATATTATTATCGGGGCAATGGATATCATTTCAAAAAATAAACGACCATTTTATGTCACTGAAGAAATGATTAAGATAATGAAGCCCGGGTCTGTCATCATTGATCTTTCAATAGACCAGGGAGGATGTTTCGAAACATCTAAATTTACAACACACAAAAATCCGGTATTTGTTAAAAATGAAGTCATACATTACTGTGTACCAAATATCCCATCTCGTGTTTCCAGGACTGCTTCTATAGCTTTAAGCAATATTTTCACACCTATTTTATTATCACTAGGTGCAACAGGAGGAATAAAAAATGAACTTAAAGATAATTTCGGTTTACGTCATGGTGTGTACATCTACAATGGTATTTTGACAAATAAAATAATTGGTAACAAATTTAACATACGCTCCCAGGATATCGATTTATTGATGGCTGTTTTTTAGTATATTACAATGGCACGCATACTCGCTACTTCGGCTTCCAGTTTACAATGTGTATAGGTACATCAACCATTTCAGAATAGATTTCACCTTCTTCTTCTATCATTTCATCATCCAGATGGTGCCAATATACTGCAACTTCAATTCCATCCTGGTACATTGAATCCAAAGTTTTGAGGACATCCAGAAAAACCTTGGATGAAGCTGAATTGTAGTATTCAAGTTTAAAGTTAAAAATGGTCTCTTCAAGTGGGTCGCGGGAATATTCATCTAACCAGTCCATAATTTCTTCATAAAAAGAGATAGCATTCTCAAGATTTGATCGGCCCGAAATCTCAAATATTCCTTTATCCTTGTCAAGGACAACCTTCGGATTGGTATCAGATTCTTCTATATACAGCGGATCCATTCGTTGATATGATAAGGTTTGAAAACTTGTTCCGAAAAATATCCAAAATTGATGGAAAAAAAAAGAATTCTTAAAAGTTTTATCGTATTATTATGTTATTTTCTCAATTTAACCTATAAACAAACAAGTATAAATATCTCAATGGTTTGAGAAATGAGTTAAATGAGTCTGTTCAAAGGGTCATAATCATTTTTCGGCATTTTTCATTTATCACTTAACACTTTTTTACCCAAATAATGTTCGGATAATTTAGACTCTTCGCTACCCGGACAATTACATGTCTCATGGCAGATACCTATTGGATAAATAGATTCCTCCCTACGGTCGGAATGACTGAGATTTTTTGATTATGGGAGGAAGGATGAGGAAAGCTCCGCTTTCCTCATCCTTCCTCCCATAAATTCAACCGCTGGCATGGTCATTCCGACCATAGGGAGGAATCTCGTAGAAAAATGAAATCATATTGAGAAAAAAGTGTTAACGACTT
>CAZVTW010000460.1:0-4624 GCA_964629805.1 uncultured Bacteroidales bacterium
ATAGCAATGTGCAGTTCAGTGTTGCAGTAGATTTTCGTTTTAGAATTTTAGGTATAATATAAAATACCTGAATTTATGAGGATGCAGAAGACTCTTTTATATCTTTAATATACTCACCTTTGACAGGTTCACTGATTTCATATAACATATTTGGGCAGAAATCATAGTTGCCAAATTCTGGTTTTCCATCTTTTGTTTTTATAGGAAGCAGGTTTTTCCAATATATTGTTTCCATTTCTTTATCTATTGTAACCTGGTTAAATACTTTCTTATCTAAGAGTTTTTTTATGGGATTTTTATCTGATTTTGCTTTATCGATAAGGTGCTTTTTGAAATCTATTGATCTAACTTCGTTATTGTTGAATAACAAAATGAGTGTATTTGGGGTTATTTCAACTATTTTATTTATCGTATAATACATTATGACATTATTTTAAAGGTTCAATTGGGAAATAAGTTTTGTTTTCTTGCCGTAACAATTCCAATAAACCTTGATATCTCTGGCATGTTTTCCACATATAGTCCTATTTGCAAATTTACAGGTTTTGAATTGTTAAAACAAATTTGTGATAAAAATAATGGAATTATTTACCGTTTTATATATATGAATAATAGTAGTTTACCGTTTTTACTTACCCCGGAGCTTTAGCCTGGATATTATGTTTTCCTTACAGGCTTTTTAGCCAGCAGGGCGAATACCAAACAGTTCAGAAAAAACCTAAAACCCCTTGCCGTGTTTTACTGTTAACTTGTCTGATAGTTCTTTTATCAATGCCAGCCCATATTCTGCCCTGTCCTGTCCTTACTGTTCTTCTTCAACTATTGCCCGGCCTATTTCCAGTAGGCTTTCACCATTTCAACATTAGCTGTTTTGTAAACAGTATCCCCTGCGTTTTCAAGTATCTGAACGCTCCTGTCATATAGCTTCAATATATCCTGTGGTTTATATTATTGACTTTTCATTTCTTATTCAGCAAAATATTGTTATTGCCATAAACATACAAATTTTATTTGAAACCAGTGTAAAGCCACAAATAGTATATTATTCGATGTAATTTGATAAATCTTTTTTTCTCTGCAAGCATGGCTCACAGGCTAAAAAGCGCTCTACCAGTTAATGACAAGTTAAGGAAGAAATCTTACCTCCGGGACTTTCAATCATCAGGCAGAATTTTGAACCATTCAGTTGAAGGTATTATAACTGATTTATACAGGTTTGTTTTACTACAAGTCAATGAATTGTGGCAGTTATTTGATAAGGTCCCTTTTGCTTCGGGACGAGAGAGGCCGCTTTAGCATACTCAAATTCAATTCCGTGCTTTAACTGGTTAATATTATTTTTATTTTCATCCCACTCAAACTTCATTCAAACTATTTTTAATCATTGCCGGGAATCGCTCAATATGGATTATAGTGCAAATTTGCAATTAAAAAAACAATTGAAAAAACTGAACGTATATTTTTCACCTGTATGCATATTCTGCTCAGACTCCGGCCTTAACAGAACCGGGGAGGGTGAAGGTAGGTTTATGTGGCTGAGTGGGTAGCCAATAGTCACAGACTTGCGGCACTTGAGCACGGATGGCAAATACTCGTTGACTTGGGAAGAACAGGGGATTTAATCAGGCAGGATCATATTCGCAAAGTGGTTTCGGAATTTCAAGACCGTCTTCTTTTGCAAGTTTTATCCATCCATCAATTGCTTCTTCCATGTTTTTCAGTGCCTCATAGTAAGATTCACCATGTGCTGTGCAAAATTCTATTTCAGTGACATTGGCGATATATGCCTGGTCTGTCTCCGACCACCGTATTTTAATCTCATACCTGTATTTACTTTGCATCTATGGTAATTTTATGTTTGACGAAAAAATTCCTGATTTGTTTTACCTGCCACGGTTTAACTTTTTTCTCTTTTGGTTGAATATTGATTCTGTCGTTTATTCCTTCTATTTTGTAATAAAAATGACTACCAATAATTCGTTCGCTAAATCCGAGCTTTAATAAGAGAAATCTTATTCTTTGAAAGGGGATGTTTGTATCCGACTTTCCGCTTAATATTTTATAAAAAAGTTTTTGAATCTGTCCCATTTAAAAACGTCAGCAATAAAAAAAAGTTGTAGATGAATCTATTGCAAAAAAAATAAAAATCTATATTCAATCATAAAATTGCAGAAATGTATTACAGTCTCCAAACATTACATACAGAGTATAAATCCAAACAAACGTCAAAGAATTGTAGCAGTTTGGGGAAACAGAAAGGCTGGGATTACAAATCGGCGCAGTCAAGGATAAAATCAGACTTAAACTCCTGTTCTCTTAATTTCCCAAACAATTGGTATTTCATCTATAAACCGGTCTTCTGTATATCCTATAGGTTCAATTCGGTAATCAATTTCATCAGTTGAAAGTAACAGGAAATCCCATAGTTCCTCTTTGGGGACATTTGATGAGGCAACAATACAAACATCTATATCACTGTCTTCCCGATGTTTTCCATGGGCGTAGGAGCCGTAGATATAACATTGCTTTACAGTGAATTTGTCTTCAATCTTTTTTTTATATTTCGAAACAATATTAAGAATATCAACTGGTACCGTATTCATAATTTATAAAATTTACAACAAATTCTAAATATTTTTAAGCTATATTTTCTGTGCAGTTTATTCTGTTTTTGTCAATGTCTTCCTGGTATCGTCCCTGAATGTTATATTTACTTAATTTTCTCAAAGTTGACTTTTCCTCATTATTTAATTCTATGTTGGCTTTGTTGGCCAGGAAAGTTAAACTATGTATTAAAGGAGCATGATTTCATGTGGCTTTTACAACTTTACTTTTCAAAAATTTTTCAATACTAAGGTGGCAAAAAAATAAACAATGAGTATACCTTTTTTATTTAAAAAGATCTTTTGCTACCTCATAATTTTCTTTCGAACTATCTTGCCAGTATTGAATTATTTTTTGGATATTCATTTCAAAACTTCGTTCATTATGTGCAAATATACTATTTTAATAAATAGCAAAAAAGTCGCTTTATTTGATTTCTGGTTCTTTATAAATCTGCGACCCCGTTGGGGGCGAATTCATTCCCTGTCGCTGTTTTTTATAAACATGTGGACCATCCTGGTTCGGGAAAAGGGAACAAAGAGTAGCTAACCAGGCAGAACCTGTATGCATATTCTGCTCAGACTCCGGCCTTAACAGAACCGGGGAGGGTGTGAAGGTAGGTTTATGTGGCTGAGGAAATGCCTCATTTGCAAGCTTGGCCGTAAATAAAATCCCTTGTACACTGAACACAGGTTAATTGGTTTACAGGTTGGGGTTCCTGTCGGTACCATGCAGAGACGCAGGGACTGTTTGGTTACCCCCGTTTTTATATGTTTTTTTTACACGTAGAGACGCAGGGCTGTGCGTCTCTACGTGTAAAAGAACGGGACCGGATCGGGACAAGTTGTGGCACAGGCTTTCCAGCCTGCAGGTCGAAAAAACATGTACTATGCTAAAAGTGGAAGTGGATATCTTATGGTTTTTATGGCAGCCACAAGTCACAGATTTGCGGCAGTGAGGAGATGGAAAACATATAGTTAAATATACTTCGACTGAGCAGAACTTGCGTTTTATAAAAACTGACTGGATATAGGAATACATGTAAAATCCGAATTGATGCATACAGGTCGGTATTAACTCAACCAGGCCATCAAGTTAATATTTATCAACTTGATGGCGGGTTCGTATAAAATTCGTTTTGTCTTTGAAATAGTATGTTATCCCCCCAAATCATTTTTATTTTTATTTTCACTTGATTTACTTTTTCCCTGAAAAAATATTTTCGTAAATTAGGCACTCAAAAAAAAACAATACAATGAACAGAACAATTGCTATCATTATTGGCATACTGGCCTTATTTGTAATAATATGGTTCGTGTCCAGAATAATCAGGTTTGTCCTTATCGCTCTCATTATTACCGGTATTGTCTATTTGATTGTAAGATATTTTAAAAAAACAACATATTAAAAAACATTATGGCAGCATTATTCAAAAAATCATCAAATGATGATAATTACGACCCGATGGATATGAGGGTCACAGACCTGAGAAAAGGTTACATATTTGACTATGATCTGAAAACCTGGATGGTCACCGGCGAGTATGAATATGACTGGGGAGATGAATATTTTACCCGTGAATATAAAATCGAAAGTGGCGATGATGTCTGTTTCCTCCATGTTGAAGAAGATGACCAGGTCGAATTGACTATCACCAAACGGGTTAAAATGCGCAGTATTGACGAAAATCTCCCGGAATACATCCTCGAAAACGAGGATCCGCCGAATAAACTGGAATATAAAGGCATTACTTACCTGAAGGATGAGCGTAATCCCGGGTATTACAGGGATGTTGATGCCGGAGAGGACGATTGGTCAGAGTTCATCACATGGGATTATTACGATGATGATGACAAACATGTTTTATCGATTGAGCAGTGGGGTGAACAGGAATTTGAAGCATCTGCCGGCAAAGTCGTTCAGGAATTTGAGATTTCAAATATTATTCCCGGGGAAGACAACAACAAAAAAAAAAAAGCAAGTTTAAGAGGTTCCTCAGATAAATCAAATACAAAATCAA
>CAZVTW010000461.1:0-4612 GCA_964629805.1 uncultured Bacteroidales bacterium
TGTTACGGTGAGATATTTTGCAGAGAGCATTCTCAATAGCAATGTGCAGTTCAGTATTGCATTAGATTTACGTTTTAGAATTTCAGGTAATATTCTAATTCGGTGTTTTCATCTACAATAAAATTAACGCAACTGAGATTAATTCTTATATCAGACAATACTACGAGATTATTTAACGAATGTTTCATTTCCAAAATTAATAAAAGATTATTTTTGGATATACTTGTAAAATCACATTATATTTCGACAAGATTATTTTTAATAGCATAAATAACAAGGCCGATAGAATTCGGGGAATCTGTCTTTATCAGGAGATTGGAGCGGTGCCTTTCAACCGTTCTCTGGCTGATATGAAGCTGTTCAGATATCTCATTCGTTGATTTTCCTTTACAAATGAGCGATAAAACTTCATATTCTCTTTTTGTCAGGTGAACATGCGGTCCTGTTTCTTTTTTATTCTTTATGAGATTCAGTAATAATTCCTGCGAAAAATATGTATTGCCTTGCACAATTGCCTGCACCGCATTTTTTAGTTCATAATTATCGGAATCTTTCAGGATAAAACCTTTTACCCCGTTTTCAATCATTTGGTTATAATATTGATCATCGCCAAACATAGAAAGTACGAGAATTTTCAGGTCAGGATACATCTTCAGGGCTTCTTTGCTAGCTTCTATCCCGTTCATAACGGGCATATTGATGTCAAGGATTACAATATCAGGCTCCACAACCCGGAGAATATCGAGTAGCTCAATACCATTTGAAGCTTCGCCGATAACCTCAGTATTTTGCATTTCATTCAAAATGAATTTTAAACCATCACGAAACATTCTGTGATCATCAACAATAACAATGTGAATTTTATCCATTTAATTATGCTTTTATTAAACAGCCCGTACTTTACAAATAAGTTCAAAACGAAACCCATTTCCGTGAGAGGTCTCAATCTTGTATTTCCCGGATATTGTCTTTATTCTGCTTAAAATATTAAATAATCCTATCCCTGATTGTTTTTTCTTCATAACTTGTTCAACATTGAATCCGACACCATCATCAAAATATCGTAATACAAGGTATCCTTCGTCAAACTGGAGCAAAATGACTATTTTCTTCGCTTTTGCGTGTTTCAGTGTATTGTTAAGTAGTTCATTCAGGATTCTGTAATAAATGATTTCGACATTCGACGGGAACCTGAGCTTTTTAAAATTATTACTGAATTCAATATCAATAAACTCCTGGGCATTCTGAATAGTAGATTTGATGGCAGCCGGCAGACCGTAATTTGTTAAAATATGCGGGCTCAATGCATTTGAAATTGCCCTGATGTTTGAAATGGCTTCCCTGACAAGTTCAAGTAGCTGCGTGATTATGTATTCCTTTTTCTTTTTATTTTCATTTTCTGACAAAGAATTGATGTACATTTTCATACTCGACAGTATAGGTCCGATTTCATCATGAAGATCACTGGCAAGTCTCTCTCTCTCATTTTCTTCTGTTTCAATAATGGTATCCAGTATCCGGCGCTCCATTTGTTTGCGGTCTGAAATATCTCTCGCAATCGATAAAATGGCTGTCTGATTGTTGTATTCAATCAACCGGCTGCTCATTTCAACCTGAATCGTTTCCCCGTCTCTTTTTATTGCATCAAACTCTACGGTAACAGGATACTCCTCTTCAGATACCATTTTTAATACTTTCTCTACTTCAGGTAAATTTGATGGATAAACCAAATCTGTTAATTTGAGATTTTCAAGTTCACTCCTGTCATATTCAAGCGTTTTAAGGGAGGCAATATTCAATTCAACAATATTCATACTAAAATCAGTAATAAAAATAAAATCCGCGCTGTTGTTAAAAATATTTCTGAATTTTTCCTCACTTTGTTTTAAAGCCTGTTCAGCCATTTTCATATCATTTATATCATTCAGGACACCAAGAACATGAGTTGGCCTGGATTCTTTGTCTTTTCTAAAAATGGCGGCTGAAGCCAATGTCCAGATATAAGTACGATCTTTACGCTGTATTCTGATTTCAGTCTGGGCAACTTCCTGTTTCGATTTACCAAGCAAATTTTGTAAATGATTTGCTAATATTTCCTTGTCATCGGGATGAACCATCTTATGAAGTATACCTTTTGTTTTAAGTGTCTCCTCCACAGTATAACCCAGTAAATTAACCACATTCCCGGAAACAAAGTCTGCCGTGTCTTTTTTTATATCACGCACATAGACAACCATTGGTGATGTATTAATAACTGCCTGCAAAAATTCATTTGTCTCTTCCAGCTGAATCTGTATTTTTTTTCTCTTTTCTATATCAACATGTGTTCCGACCATGCGGAGGGGTTTATCATTTTCATCTCTTTCGACAATCTTACCACGTCCGAGTATCCATTTATATGAACCGTCTTTTTGTTTCAATCTGAATTCAACATTGAATTGTTCTGTCTTTTCATTAATATGCGCATAAATAGCATTTTTAGCAGGTTGATAATCTTCAGGATGTACAAGATTCTTCCAGCTCTGAAAACATGCTTCAAATTCATTTGGCTCATATCCGAGCATTGTGAAATACCGGGGGCTAAAATAAGCAGAATTGTCTCTTAAATTCCAATCCCAAAGGCCGTCGCTGGTAGCATCTAATGTCAGTGACAACCTTTTTTCACTCTCTTTTAATGCTTTTTCTGCTTTTTTCTTTTCTGTGATATTTTCAAAAGAAACACATATCCTGTTATCAGGCAAACTAAACCCCCTAACTGAAAAAGCGCTGGAAATGATCCGGTTGTCTTCGTAATGGATATCTTCAATTTCCAACGGTTTTCCTGACCGAACAACTTCAGCATATTTCTGTGGCACACCCTTTCTGCGAAGACCCGGGAAATTCTCATCCAGGGTTTTACCAATAATATCTTCAACAGGTATTCCGGTAAGTTTCTCAGTGGCAGGATTAGCGCCAACCATTCGCAGGGTCGTATCATCTTCAGGATTTTCCAGCTCATAGATGTGCATCCCGGTTTGTATGTTAATAAATATATCAGCAGCCTGGCGCAATTCCTTTTCAGCCATGATACGTTGAGTCACATCCCTGAAAAACGCCTGCAAACGTCCATCATTCAATCTACCGGTATTCATTTCAACATGAATAATCCGTCCATCCTTTCTAAGTAGTGTACGCTGCCGGTGTACCCGCTCTCCACGCTCGACTAGATCATATCTTAAAGGGTGCTTTCCCAATTCTCCCGGCGGAAATAACTTCTGAATATCCGTACCTATAAGTTCTTTTTTTGAATAACCCGTAATTTGACATATACTTTCATTCGCATCCAAAATTATACCTGGAGATTTACCTACAAGTATGCCATCCGCGGCCTGTTGGAAAAGCAATTTGTAGCGTTCTTCGCTCTCAATTAAGGCCTGTTCATATTCTTTTTGTTTTGTAATATCGCGGCCAACACCAATTATCTCTTTAACCCTGCCTTTATCGTCTAAAACTGCCTTATCGGCCCAGGCCAGCCAACGCCAGCCTTTTGGTGTCATGGCTCGCTGTTCTACATAGCAACTATATGGCGGTTTAAAAAGCTCCTGCATTGCTTTTTCGGTTTTTTCACGGTCATCTTCATGAACCAATGGCATAAATGTTTCCCCAAGTAATTCATGTTCCTCCTTACCAAAGGTTTTACAATATGAAGGACTAACAAATAAAAAGCGCCCTTCCGGATCAACTTTAACAACTAAATCAGTCTGACCTTCAATAATAAGCCGGAATTTTTCTTCACTAATGATTAGCTTTTCATTTGTTTCAGCAAGTAATTGGTTCTTTTTCTCAAGTTCTTCATTGATGACTTTTAATTCTTCGTATGATGAACGATTTTCTTCTTCAGCAGCTAAAAGTTCTTTATTACGTTTATGAAGTTCATGCTCAGTCTTTTTTCGTCTTTGGATTTCCTCTTCCAATTGTGTATTTGCTTCAGTCAATTGCTCATTTGTCAAACGATAAGATTCCAGAAGCTTTTTGTTTTCATCTCTGAGATTATATATTTCAATAGCTTTCTGTATGGTGTTTTTCAATTCATCTTTGTGCCAGGGCTTGGTTATATAACGATAAACCATACCTTTATTTATCGCGTTGATTACATCCTCAGCATCAGTGTAAGCTGTGATAATCATTCTGACTATGTCAGGTTGCTTGTCAGAAAGAGATTCTAAAAATTCCGTACCGCTCACATACTGCATTCGTTGATCGGCAATAACAACTTTTATGTCATTGTTGTTGATTATTTTCCAGGCTTCCTGTATATCGGTCGTGGTAAAAACCTGAAAACAAGACTTAAAAGAATAGTAGAACCCATCCAGGTTTTCCTGCTCATCATCTAAATATAAAATTTGTTCCATATTCGAATTACATTGACTTAGGCAATGAAAAGAATAAACAAAACATATATGAGTTCACAATATTTTTCTTCAATGCCTTAGTTATTTCACAAGCAAAGATTAAATCTCTGAAACAAATCAAAAAGATACTATATTTTCATAAAAAATAAAAAAAAATGTTATTGGTGGGTGTACTTCTACAAGGATGATTTTTGTCTCAACTGAGATAATATAATTAATCA
>CAZVTW010000462.1:0-4611 GCA_964629805.1 uncultured Bacteroidales bacterium
GAAAAAAAAGCGGAAATAGAAAACATGCTGGGGATTTATGAAAAGCTTTTCAAAAGCGCCATCAAAGATGGGATTGGAAACCTTGCGGAAATATTTAAAAAGCAAATAATGAACTTAGAAGGGGAATTAAAAAGGCTTGAAAATTAGGTTCGCATCAAAACCTTCTATTGAAACCTTGGATCGGGCCTAAGTGGTAATTTAGCCATCTTTTCGACCTCAATACCCGGAAAACCGAATTCTTTGACAACTTTCCCGTATATCAGATAAACACCACTTCCCCTGAATGGATATTTTTTCAGGGATACCGGAAAATGAATCGTGTCAAAAAATTCACCTTCCTCGTCAACAAAAGTACCAAAATTCATTTGCTCTTTTTTTACTGTCCAAACATATTTAATTGTCACCAGGTGGCCAACCATTTTAACCATTTTTCCCGCATTGTTGTCCAAATCACGTGAACGAATTTCACCCCTGAAACCGGTAGACAGCAAATCAAAGTACGAAACTGAAACAGGGAAACCCATCAATTCAATCTCATCATAGGCATCCTCAAGTCCGGAGGTGGTTAGCTCAGGAAGTTCAAACCGCCTGGACGGGGCCGAAAACAGTGTTTGTTGCCTCGTATCGCTTTTCTTTTTTCCGTTGACAAGAAAATGAGCTTCCCAAAGCAATGCAGCTTTTGTTTGTCCGGTGAAACGGAAAGCGCCGGCACGTATCAGAATGATAAGATTTTCAAGGCCTACACGTATCCGGTTGTTGAAATCTTCCAGTCCTGAAAATTCACCGTGTAAAGTTCTTTCCTTTACAATCAGCTGTCCGGTTTTATTATCCAGGTTTTTCAAATGAATAAATCCGATATAAATGTCTGTCCCGTAAATGGTTGTTTTATACTCGCTGAAATTTACACAGGGGAGCTGAATGTTTCCTCCACACCGTTTTGCTTCGTTAAAATACACCCAGGTTCTGTAAAAGCCTCCAAAATTATTAATCACCGAAACCATAAATTCGAGCGGAAAATGCGCCTTCAGATAGAGGCTCTGAAAACTCTCAACTGCATATGAAGCTGAATGCGCTTTCGAAAACGAATATCCGGCAAAGGATTCTATCTGCCGCCAAACTTCTTTTGTCAGCGAAACAGGATAGCCACGTTTATTGCAATTGTCAAAAAACTTATCGACAATCCGCTGAAACTCTTTTTTCGACCTGTATTTCCCGCTCATAGCCCTCCTGAGCACATCAGCATCAGCAAGGTCAAGACCTGCAAAGTGGTGACATATCTTTATCACATCTTCCTGGTAGACCATCACCCCGTAAGTCTCTGCAAGCTTTTCTTTCATCACAGGATGCAGGAAAGTAAAACCCTGCGGATTATGAAATCTGCGGATATATTCTTTCATCATGCCCGAGCGGGCAACACCAGGACGTATAATTGAGCTGGCAGCGACAAGCGTGATGTAATTATCGCACTTCAGTTTTCGCAATAATCCCCGCATTGCCGGACTCTCAATATAGAAACAACCATTGGTCTCTGCATTCCTGAGCTGGTTTTTTACAAGCGGGTCCTCCTTAAATTTTTTCACCTGGTGAATATCTACAGCCAGCCCCCTGTTTTTTTCAATGATTTCAACACTTTCCCTGATATGGCCGATTCCCCGCTGGCTGAGGATATCAAATTTTTCAAACCCGATACTTTCAGCCACATACATGTCCCACTGTGTTGTCGGGAAACCTTTGGGGGGTAAATCCAGCGCCGTATAACAGGTAACCGGCTTCTCTGAAATGAGCACACCGCCGGCATGGATGCTTCGCAGGTTGGGAAAATTGGCCATCATCCGCCCGTATTTCAACACATGACGGATTATTTCGTTCTGGTTTATACCATTACCCGGGTTGTCAAGAAAACTGTCAACTTCCTCTTTAGGCAGACCATACACTTTACCCAGTTCCCTGATTGCAGCCCTTCCCTTAAATGTTGATGTAGCGCCCAGCAGCGCAGTATGTTTCTGTCCGTAGCGTTTAAAGATGTATTCCTGTATCTCATCCCGCTCTTTCCAGGAATAGTCTATGTCAAAATCCGGCGGGCTGGTACGCTTCGGATTCAGGAAACGCTCAAAATACAGATTCAGCTCTATCGGATCAACATCGGTAATTTTCAGGCAATAAGCCACAATGCTGTTAGCGCCGCTTCCCCTGCCTACATGATGAAAACCACGCGACATGGAATACCTGATGATATCCCAGGCGATAAGGAAATAGGATGAGAAGCCAAGTTTATCAATAATTTCAATCTCGCGCTCTACCCTTTCCCGGGCCTTTGAATTGTTTTTCCCGTAGCGGTACGCCAACCCGTCCATCGCCAGTTTTGCCAGTAATATCCTGTCATCATACCGGCTGTTGGTAAATAACTGCTTGTTTTTGTGACTTGTGTAATCAAAATCTATGTGACAATCGTCTAAGAGTTTCTCTGTTGTCATGATAATCCCGGGATAATCCTTGTAATAGCTAACCAGTGTGTCCGGCGGAATAAATGTTTCATTTGTGTCGGCTACCTGCTCCGGAAGAAGCTGACTCAGCAGGATATTGTGGTCAATGGCCCGAAAATGGCGGTGCAGCATGTAACCATCTCTGTTGATAAACGTAACGGGCTGTAAAATGACAAGCCTGGACTGGTGGTGCCGGTACTGAGATGAATACAGTTTCCTGACCTCCGCTGGTCGTACGCCGATAAATTCATTGTCTGCAAGCTCCTCTATCTTCTTTTTACCGTACGGATAAATAATAATGACATGGTCAAAGCCCGGGGGATCAACCGGCAGTTCCTTTTTTGCAAGATTATGAGCGCTGAGAAAATCATTGAGCTCCCTGAAACCCTCGTTGTTACACGCTATACCGATATACAAAAGAGTATCTTTATTCCGGAACTCAATACCGGCTACAGGTTTTATATTCGATTCTTTACACAGTCTGACAAAATCAATGATGCCCATGGATGTATTTATATCAGTAAGTGCCAGCGCTCCTGCCTGATGTTTTTTTGCAAGCGATATTAGATTTTCCGGGCTCAGTGTTCCGTATCGTAAACTATAATATGAATGTGTGTTTATATACATTTGATTAATTTATAATCATTTTTAAGATTAAAAAATAACTATTTTTTCGTTAAAACACATAAATAATTGATATGTTATTGGTCACCGGATGGGATTATAACTACCGGGAAAGTACGCCTAAAAAACATCAACATTGAAGATAAAACAGCAACAGAACAATTAAAACCTACAAAGGAATTAGATGAAAATGATAAAAAAAAATAAGGTAAAATTATGCTTCTTCCCGCACCGCCCATGAATTCCGGCTCACGCACAGGCCAACTAGTGCACCCTTCATGGGTTCTCGCCTGCCCCACAGAGCAGAGCGCAGGGCAATCGCTTTTAAAACTTTTAACCACGAAAAACACGAAAAGCACGTATAAAAAAATTGCAAAGCAATTTTTTATACGTCAAAGACTGTTTTCGTGCTTTTTGCGTTTTTCGTGGTTAAAAAATATTTCTATGGCATCAGCCGGAGAAATTAAAAAGTTAAATGCGATTGCCTTGGAGCAGAGCGGGAAAACTTTGTCCAAAAAGTAATATTTCCTGATTTTTACCCTCCAAATACCTGCATTGATAGAATACCCTACCGGAAAATCAAAAAAATCACCAAAAATAGCACACAGAAATTTTGCGTGTTTTCAAACAAAAAACTTTACCTTTATTCCATAACTAAAAATATCATTTTTTTATATTTGCAGTTAAGCCGTGGTTTTCAGAACGGAAACCACCTGTGGATATAATAATGATATAAACAATATGGTGTAAATATAGATGTTGGGCAACATATTAAAAGCGACATCGCATATGAGAAATTTATTTACACTAATTCTGATTTTCATTCTTACTTCATGTAATGGACAAGATTATAAAGTAGAGAAGCAGTTATTTGAATGTCTTGTTACTTCAGCAAAAGCTGTTGGGATAGATTTAAAAAAAGAATTGACGGATTTTGAAAACAACCTAATTGTCAACAAAGTATTGAAAGATAAAAGCGGAGAAAGCTATTATCAGATATATAAACAAATAGAAAAGGAAGGGGATATAAACTTTTCCTTTAATTATTCTTTGCTTGACACAATAATGCTTCATTCTGACACAATTGGTTTACATGAGATACAAACGGATTGTTCTGAATATTTCAGTAAAATACTTAATAGCAAGGATTATAAAAATTCAAAACTCTATTCACTAAATTTAGCAATGGATGCAATAAAGGAAACGGGAGATATAAATGTAACTACAATTGCAAGCACAATTACCGATGTTTTATCGCCAAAAGATTTCGAACAAGATTATTATAAAATGACGGTAATGCTAACTTTAATTGCTACTCAAGATGTTACATCAGGTCTTACACGTAGATTGCCTCCGCTACCAGAGAATGAAGTAAAACCATTTGCAAAAGAGAGAAATTTGGTTTGTATTCATGTAACAAACGATTCAGACTCGGTTTTCTTTAATAGTTGGATATTTCGGTGATGCTGACCCCCCATTCCGGCAAACTGACCCCCTATAGATT
>CAZVTW010000463.1:0-4604 GCA_964629805.1 uncultured Bacteroidales bacterium
TGCAAATATAATCATTTCTGAACAGAGCCTAAAATTATCCTTTAGTTCGGTAAACTTTCGATTTCAATAAGCATATCATCCTTTCCAACCGTGTCGCCAGTTTTGATAACTATTTTATTAATAATTCCTTTTGTATGTGCAGTTATAGTATTTTGCATCTTCATTGCTTCAAGTACATATAATGCCTCACCGCGATTAACAGCTTGTCCCTGGGTTACCATAACATCAAGGATTTTACCTGGCATAGGTGCTCTTATTTTTTCCGTTTTAGATGGACTTTTTTGAGTAGCCAGAAGTTTAGTTCGTTTCAAAGAAAAGGGGGTTTCAACAGAGAATGTATAACTTACGCCATTGATAATAACTTCATAGGTGTTTTGTTTTCGGGAAAGGATTTCGACCGGATAGCGCACGCCCTTCCCGGACAGAATAGTAAACCCATCGGCCTCCTCAATAAGCTCAATTTTTATCTTTTGCTTTTTATAACTGAACTCGTAATTGTTTTTAACCGTAAAATCATATTCTGCATTATTACTACCTAATGCAATGAATTTTGTATGCTGTGCTTTAGTATTCATCTCTTATTTCTTATAAATGTCTGATTCGTTTATTTAATACCCAAGGGTCAATGCTTGATTCGGAACTTATTATGGGGGTAGTGTCGTGAGTATGTGTGTATACAGATAATAATGCAGCCAGTAATTCTTCGCTTTCTTCGCGATAAACCATTGATTCGAGTTGAGTTTCAATAAACGAAGTATCGAAATTGCCTGACCTGAAAGCATTGTTATGTAATACCGCTTTGCAAAACGGTATGGTTGTTTTAATACCTTTTACATGAAACTGTTGTAACGATGCCAATGCCAATTCGATGGCTTCGGCACGGGTTTGCCCGTGAACAATAAGTTTGGCCACCATAGAATCGAACCAGGGTGTAATTTCAGAACCAGGAACAATGCCTGTATCTATACGAATATGGTTTCCTTGTGGCAGTCGAAGATTACGAATAGTTCCCATACAAGGGCTAAAATCGGCCTGCACATCTTCGGCATTAATTCGGCATTCGATAGCCCAGCCATTTAGCTGAATATCTTTTTGAGTGACGGGTAATTTCTCTCCTGAAGCGATGCGTATTTGGAGTTCAACCAAATCAAGCCCTGTAATCATTTCAGTTACCGGATGCTCTACCTGTATTCGGGTATTCATCTCCATGAAAAAGAAATTGCCTGATTTGTCAAGCAGAAATTCTACCGTTCCCAAACTTTGATATTTTACAACTTTTGCAAGCGAAATGGCAGCTTTCGCCATTTGCGTGCGTAATTTATCATTGAGCGCAGGAGAAGGAGCTTCTTCTAGCAACTTTTGATGTTTTCTTTGAATGGAACATTCGCGTTCACCCAAATGAACCACATTTCCAAAATTGTCAGCTACAATTTGGAACTCGATGTGTTTTGGATTTTCGAGATATTTTTCGATAAACACCGAAGGGTCGTTAAAAGCATTTTGAGCTTCCGACGATGCAGTCCTGAACATTTGAGGCAATTCGGATTCGGAACGAACAATACGCATTCCACGGCCCCCACCTCCGGCAGAGGCTTTTATGATAATCGGGTAACCAATGGTATTTGCTATTTCTATGGCTTCATCGACATTATTTACGCTACCGTTGCTTCCCCTCAACATTGGAACACAACTTTGCAACGCTATTTCCTTTGCGGTAATTTTGTCGCCCATTTTGCGGATAACAACAGGCGATGGTCCTATAAAGAGGATACCCTCCTGAATACAACGTTCTGCAAAATTTGCATTTTCCGACAAATAGCCGTATCCCGGATGTATGGCCTGAACATGATTTTCTTTGGCTAACAGTATTAAGTTTTCAATATCGAGAAACTCAGGAGTTTTGCCATCAGTTTCAGGAAAATCAATTATTATATCGACAGCATTGAGATAAATTGCATTGGGTTCTTTTCGTGTACGGATGGCAACCGTTTTTATGCCCATCCGTTTTGCTGTACGGGCTATGCGAATGGTAATTTCGCCACGGTTAGCAATCAATATGGATTTAATCATTTGTAGTTTGTTTTAGTTTATAAAGGTGTATTCCCATGTTTGCGACGTGGAATGCTAACCGATTTCTTTTCAAGGCTTTTTAATGCTTTGATAATCTTAGTCCGTGTGTAGGCAGGGTCAATCACTTCGTCGATAAAACCTTTTTCGTCGGCGATATATGGGTTTGCAATTTCGTCCCTGTATTCCTGAGCGAGTTCCTTTTTTAAGGCAACCGGGTCAGAGGCCTTTGCCAACTCTTTTCTGTAAAGGATAGCAATTGCACCTTCCGGCCCCATAACTGCAATTTCTGCTGTTGGCCAGGCAAAATTAAAATCACCTCCAATGCCTTTGCTGTTCATTACAATGTATGCCCCGCCATACGATTTTCGCAAAACAACGGTAATTTTAGGAACAGTTGCACGGGTGTAAGCATAGAGCAATTTTGCACCATGACGAATAATCCCTGCATGTTCCTGGTCGGCACCGGGAAGAAATCCAGGCACATCTTCGAGTGTAATAATGGGAATGTTAAAGCTATCACAGAAATTGATAAAACGTGCAGCTTTTACCGAAGAATCAATATCGAGCGTCCCTGCCATTACTTTGGGCTGGTTGGCTATGATTCCGGTAACATAACCTCCCATCCGTGCAAACCCGGTAATGATATTAGGCGCATGGGTTTCGGCTATTTCGAAGAATTTACCTTTATCTGTAATCAAACGGATTACATCGCGGACATCATAAGGCTTGTCCGGGTTATCAGGAACAATGTCGCGAAGCGTTTCTTCAATTCTGTCTGCAGGGTCATCGGAAGTTACGAAAGGCGGATTTTCAATATGGTTGGAAGGCAGGAACGACAACAACATCTTTATACCAAGAATTGAATTTTCGTCATCGTTAAAAACAAAATCAGCCACCCCTGATTTTACGGCATGAACCGAAGCCCCTCCCAATTCTTCGGGAGTAACATTTTCATTCAATACTTGCTTTACCACATCGGGGCCGGTAACAAACATATAGCTAGTTGAAGCGGTCATAAAAATGAAATCAGTAAGGGCAGGCGAATACACTGCACCACCTGCTGCCGGCCCCATAATAGCTGAGATTTGGGGAACAACTCCTGAAGCAAGCACGTTACGGCGAAAGATATTTGCATATCCGGCAAGGCTCGAAACGCCTTCTTGAATGCGTGCGCCTCCCGAATCAATAAGTCCTACCACAGGAGAACCGGTTTTAAGAGCCATGTCCTGTATTTTTACAATCTTGGCAGCATGTACCGACCCAAGCGAACCTCCAATAACATTAAAATCTTGTGAAAAAGCATATACCTGTTTTCCATTCACAGTACCAAACCCGGCTATTACTCCATCGCCAATGGCTTGAGTGGATTTACCAAATGAAACATTGGCAGGTGGGGCAAAAGCATCCACTTCTTCAAAAGAACTTTCGTCGAACAAAAGAAGTACGCGTTCGCGGGCTGTAAGTTTTCCACGGTTGTGCTGTTTTTCGTAATAAGCTGTGTTGTATTGCTGACTATGCAATGATTGCCGTTCGGAGAATTTATCAAAAGCTTTTCCCATACTAAAGTGTTATTAAGATTAGAGTTTGCGCCAGTAATATCCTTAAAAACATAGTTAAAGGATAAACTGTGGCATAAGCGCTAGATTGTGCATGCCCAGGGGCCAGGCTGTTTGCATATTCAAGTGCGGGAGGGTCTGTCATAGCGCCGGAAACGATACCGCATATTTTCAGATAGTTCATTTTCATAGACCGGGCAATAACCGCCACCAAAAAAATTGGAATAAACGTAATTGCAGCACCATAAAAAAGCCATATATACCCGCCATTAACAAGTGTTTGTACAAACTGTCCCCCCGAAGACAGTCCGACACATGATAGGAACAGGATAATCCCTAAAACGCCAAAAGGATAAGCAATGGCATACCCCATACCTGTAACTGCTGCATCTTCGGGTTTACCAAATTCGGTTAAGACCTGTTGAGCTGCTCCAAGCCCGGGAGTGTTGGTTACAGCACCACTCATTATGCCTGTTATAATAGCTGGAGATACCCCTCCCCAATAATAAAACATATAGGCTATAGCAAAACCTGCAACCACAATTCCGGCAGCAAAAAGATTGAGCGTTAAACCGTCGTTGCGGAAGGTGTTAAGAAACCGCGGCCCAACATCAATACCAATAGCGTAAACAAAAAGAATTAGTCCAAATTCGCGCACAAAGTGCAATACATGCGGATCGGCTTGTGCGCCAAAGTGAGCAAAAAAAAGTCCGGAAAAAAGCACCCCTGCTATGCCCAATTTAACTTTTTTAATCTCTATTTTGCCAATCAAAATGCCGCCAAATGCCGTTAAGCTAAGGTACAGGATAGCTGTGGCCGTTCCTGTACCTGCAAATAAATTCTTTAATACCTCCATAATATTTGTTTAATAAGAGGACTTCGGGTTAATACCGAAGTCCGTAGTATTTTTACTATAAACGGTTTAAAATTTTAACTTTTGCTATTAGTTAATATGTTGTTATACTCTTTTAATATTTC
>CAZVTW010000464.1:0-4572 GCA_964629805.1 uncultured Bacteroidales bacterium
CGGCGGAACCCCGCCCTATACTGTCAACTGGCCCGAAAATCTGAAATCTTATGTCGATTCCGCTTTGATTTCCGCAGGCAATTATGCCATTTCTGTTGAGGACATGAATGGCTGTACTGATACAACTGATTTGATTATCAACGAGCCTCAACCAATTCAAACATCTGCCATTGTTCAACATGAAAAGTGTTTTGAAGCATGTAACGGATTTATTGAAATAATCCCGACAGGTGGTATATCTCCTTATACCTATTCTTTTGATTCTGATTCATACACCGAAATCAATCGATTAGAAAATCTCTGTGCCGGAAATTATTCCATTTCTGTGATGGATGCAAATGATTGTGTCTATGATACCACCATAACCATTCAGAATCTTGAACAATATCCTGAAATACAGATTCAGGCAGAAAAGCAAGAGATATTCCCCGGTCAGCATGTTCAATTGTCTGTTGAAGGTGTCTATGCAGCATATTCATGGATGCCGGCAGGATCGCTGGATAACCCGGCATTACCTCAGCCTGTCGCTACTTTAGATGAAACAACAACTTTCAGTGTAAATGTAACTGATGAATTCGGGTGTAAAGGATCGGATACCCTTACAGTTTTTGTTCGTGAAGGAACTTGCGGAGAACCATATATTTATGTTCCGAATGCTTTTACCCCGGGGCATAACGATTATCAAAATGATGTACTGTATGTTCGGAGTAATGTGATTGAAGAGCTTCATTTTAAGGTTTTCAACAGGTGGGGCGAAATTGTTTTTGAAACCAGAAATATTGACTCCGGATGGGACGGCACCTACAAAGGTAAACTCGTAGATCCGGCTGTTTTTGTCTATTTTCTTGAAGCAACCTGTTATGATGGCCAAAAATTTGTTAAAAAAGGAAATATCACTGTTATCAGGTAAATTTATATGATAAAAAGAAAAGCATATATTATTGTAGTATTATTGTTGGCAGGTTTGCACCAGGTTTTTTTTGTGGATGCCCAGGATATCCATTTTTCCCAGTTTCTGTCTTCCCCGCTTAACCTGAATCCTGCACTTCCCGGGATAAGTGGCAGGGATATCAGAATTGCAGGAAATTACAGGAACCAATGGCAAACCATCACTGTTCCCTACAAAACGAATTCTTTATCTGTGGATGCCGGATTCCAGCCGCAATTTTTAGGAAAAAACCGTTTGGGCCTGGGATTTCTTATTGTCAATGACAAAGCTGGAGACGCTGATTTTGGTTCATTCAAAGCACAGGCATTCCTGGCTTATCATCAGAGCCTGAATTTAGGATATCCTTCACAATTGTCATTGGGAATTGGCGGGGGAGTTGTTAAAGGAAATCTCAATCCCGGAGAATTATACTTTGACAGTCAATGGGACGGGAATAAATTCGATCCTGATTTGCCTGTCAACCAGGTCATTTCCCGTGATGATGCTGCCTATCCCGATTTTGTTGCAGGCTTGAATTTTATGTCTGCTTTTTCTGACCAGGTGAGTTTTTCTACCGGGTTTTCGTTTTTTCATTTTAACAATCCTTCATTTTCATTTTTTGATGGCCCTGAACTGGAACTTGATAAAAGATATCTTATTCATGGCATTGTGGATTGGCAAATGATGGATAACCTTATCCTAAGCCCTTTATTTCTTTACATGAGGCAGGGAAAATACAATGAATTCGATACTGGTCTTTTATCAACCATTTCTACCAATTCACCGGTAGTACCAGCCTTTTATGCAGGTAGTTGGGTGAGATGGGGAGATGCAGTCATCTTCAATCTTGGCATGGATTATAAAAAACTACATGTTGGTCTGAGTTATGATTTTAATATTTCGTCTGTCACAAAAGCAAGCTCCGGATTTGAAGGATTTGAATTATCTGTTATATATTTGATTAGCAGAAAGAGCGGTGTTAATGTGCCGGTTAAAGTATGCCCTGTTTTTATGTAAAGAATTTTTTCAACCATGAAAAACTTATTATTCAAAATACTAATTCTCATCATTATATTATTTCCTGTTCAGTATTCGTCTGCACAAAATATCAGACCCATAAAAAAAGCCGGTCTGGAAGCCTGGGAGAAAGGAAATTATTATGGCGCTGCACAATTGTTAGAACAAGTCTTGCGAAAAGACAGCTCTGACGTTGATCTCGCATACAAGTATGCACTGGCCAACTATCATATCCGGGAATATAAAGAAGCATCAACATGGTTCAGACAGGTTTTCCTGCTTGATTCTTCTCAATATCCGAAAAGTTTATTTTACAGGGCTTATGCATTAAAGTCTCTCGGAAAATATGAGCAGGCACGGAAAGAATTCATTCATTTTAAAGAACTGGCCGGACATACTGACTCTTTATTTTCGGAATTTACAAATCATGAAATAAGGACCTGCGAGTTTCTCACAGATTCGTTATCAACAATACCACATGACTCAAAACTGTCCATCCAAACAATTGGAAAGTCTGTGAATTCTAAATACAGTGAGTATGGATTTGTTCCTTACCAGGACACTCTGGTGGTTTTTTCGGCAACAAGGCCGGACAAACAAGACTCAACAATGTTTCAGACCCGTATTTATCATGCAAAAAATAGAAATGAAGCATATCGGTCTGTAAATGTATTCTCTCCTGTGGTCACAGATACGAATAAACAGTACTCCAATGTTAGTTTTTCAGGTGATTTTCGGACAATGTATTATTCTGTTTGCCCCGGAAATTCAGCAGATGAAAATTCAGAATCCTGCAAAATTTTCAAAATTCGTTACATTTCAGGACAGTGGCAAGAACCAGAAGCATTACCTGAACCGGTAAACCTTTCCGGGTCGAATTCCAGGCAGCCTCAGCTGGTATCTGTTGGAAATCGCGAATATTTGTTTTTTGCTTCCGACCGGGTTAATGGACATGGAAAACATGATATCTGGTTTTGCAGGATATTCCCGGAAGGAACAACAGGAGAAGCCATTAATGCCGGCCCTCAGGTCAATTCCCCATCAGATGAGATAACACCACATTATGATAACGAAGATTCTGTTTTGTATTTTTCATCAGGCTGGCATGTTAATCTCGGTGGATTTGATATATTTCGATCTGATGGACTTCCGGGAAATTTTTCGCTCCCGGAAAATATTGGAATACCTGTGAATACTTCGTATGATGACGTTTATTTCAAGATAAACAGAAAACACAAGCGCGCTTATTTTTCATCTAATCGACCCGGTTCACTTGCTTTCAGGAATGAAGCCTGTTGCAACGATATCTATTTTTACGATCTGTCACTGGAAGAAATACCCGCCGAAGATGAGGAAATTGCTGATGAAACAATCCCGACAGACAGTTTACTTACTTATACAGGAGAAAAAGACAGCGCTGAACATACTTCATTCGAATTAAAGTTGAACTCATATCTGACTGATAAGAATGTATATCCTGATATCAAAAAAGGTGAATATTCTGATGTATATATTTTATCACTTTATTTTGACAATGACAAACCAAATCCGAATTCCTACCAGACTTCAACTTCAAAAGAATATACGGAACTAGCTGAAGATTATGTTGCCAGGAAAGAATTATTTACAGAGCAATATATTGCCGACAGGTTTGGAATGAGCAGAATAGCAGCTGAAGACAGTATCAGTGTTTTTTTTGACCAATCTGTCAAATCTTCAGTTTCCAGGCTGGAAATTTTTTCAGACAGGTTGCTCAGGTCTTTGAATCAGGGTAATGAGATTCATCTCGTTTTAAAAGCTTATGCCAGTCCGTTGAGTACTTCCGGATATAATCTTAATTTAACGAAAAGGCGGATAGCAAGTGTCATAAATTATTTCAGGGAATTTAAGGGAGGAGCATTAAAACAATATATGAAAAACAAGGAACAACTCACCATATCACGTATTCCACTTGGTGAATCAAAATCTCCGGCAGATGTAAATGACAGTAAAGATATAATATCTGAATCCATATACAGTCCTGAAGCTTCACGACAACGAAAGGTTGATGTATATATCAGGATGTGGCTGGAATAATGTTTAATTTCTTTTGTTTAAAGTAAGTTCGGAAATTTTATCATTCTGATATTCCAAAAGTTTTGAAAGATTTACATTCTCAGTGATATCTTCAATTATCATGATAACATAGTATTCATTATCAAAAAGAAATGGCCTGGTTGAAAACTCAAGGTGTTTCATGACTTTTTGAGAATTTGACTTATAAAACTCGCGGGAGATTTTTTGCTTATAGACAGGTTTCTTATCTATATATGAAAACAGGGCTGATTCCCTGAGTTCGCAATATTTACACTGACTTGTTTTACCACAGTCTTTCGCTTCCTCAACAGTATAAGCACAGCCTATTGCTTCTCCACATCTGATATATAGCAAATGTTCATCTTCCTTGTTTGAGAAAATGGTTTTCATAGCATCATTAAATGCCTGTAATTCCATTTCTTTATTAAGCAACAGAACACAACTGCAAATATTGTTTAAAACGATATTTAAAAAATCGGCGGAATCTTTCAGATAATCGAAAGTAACGTTTGTTGATGCAAATTGAGAGGACATAATTGTTGGTTTTAAAT
>CAZVTW010000465.1:0-4562 GCA_964629805.1 uncultured Bacteroidales bacterium
ATTTCGAAAAAGAAAACAGTAAATTACGCAATGAATTTAAGGAAGAAAACAGTAAATTGCGCAATGAATTTAAGGAAGAAAACAGTAAGTTGCGCAATGAATTTAAGGAAGATACTAACAAATTAAGACTGGAAATGAAAGAAAGCGAGAAAAAACTTTCAAAAGAAATTCAAAAATCGCGTGCTGATATGATAAAATGGATGTTCATTTTTATTATTGGACAACTTGCTGCCATTATAGGCATATTAAAATTTTTAGTAATGAAATAACGTCGTTAGACAAAAGACTTCAACTGACTCGAAATAACACGAAAAATTCATTGACAAGATGTTATTGCGCCCTGTCAGGAATGCATAATCTATCTTCCGGCTCTTAAGTTCTATTCACCCGAACACCCATTTATACAAAGGATAAAACACACTGATAAATGATGTGTCCATATATAACTGAAAATGATTATCAATGAGAAAAGTGACGTCCTGATGTTGCCTGATAAAAGGGCGGAACAGGATATTATTTTTTGGAATTCTGATTATTAATTCAATCAAAGGATCAACAATAATGATCATCAATGCTGTGACGCCGGGCATCACATGTATCTCTGAAAAATTTTGTCTAAAATTGACCATCAGTCCAATAAAAATGAGCCAAATGGATATTTTAATCAGAATACCGGGATTAAAAAAATATGAAACCTGCGACTTTGTATCAGTTACTCTTAGTAATATTGCAGATATTGCCCATCCGGCAAACATACCGGTAGTTACACGCAACAAATAACTGTCAAAGTTCAATAATGACAAGCATAAAAGAATCGACACGGCTTTAATGATCGAAGAGAGACGGTGAATAAGAAATGCCTTTCTGCTGCGGGGAATATAAATGGTTTTTTTCTGCCTTTTATAACCGACTTTGTGCTGAAAAACGCCCTCATTACGAAGCTTGATGTCTTTTACCTTAAAAAAACTGAGTTTGTAAGGTCTTGAATCAGCCTTCTGGTCAGGACAGTAAAAGCAATTTCCTTCAGGAAACTGAAGTGGTATTTGAAAAATAAGCCGTAAATCGTTGAGAGAATAATAAAATTTTCCAAGCCGGAAATAGGATTTTCTTTTTTCATACATATAAAGCGCTGAAAAACCTCCAATGATCCAAAATACAAACAAATACAATACGCCCCATTTATCAATAAATAAACTGATATACACAGGTAAAAGTATGAGTCCGATTGTAATAAGGATTAATGCAGCCCTGAGAATATAATGCAACAGAAGAACAATGTCATACAAACCTGATTTTTGGAATGCCTCATGCTCCTTTTGCATCTGTTCGTATTTCATTCGGGCCTTTTCACGGGCTTTTCGTTTCGCCTGACGTACAAATTCATCATAGCGACTCTGGCCGGATTCCCGTCCCGTTTGATCTTTAGCACCAGTTCTGCCTTTTTCTGATTGATGGGTGAGTATCTCATAAGCTTCACAAATCTGAATAAACTTCTTATGAGCTTCCGGAGATTTATTAACATCAGGATGCCACTTCTTCGCAAGTGAACGAAAAGCTTTTTTTATTTCTTCTGTTCCTGCACCATCCTGAATACCTAATATTTTGTGATATTTGCCCGCCATTATTTCGCTTAACTATAGCAGGAATTATTTTTTTTCAGTGCCAAAAGACCACGACTGCCAGTCTGTTTCTGACTGATTACCGAAATTAATCGTTGGTGTTTGCTGTAACCCTGAAATCTCCTCTGATTCTCTGCCAACTTCTTTTTGAACGTATTCTCCCAGCTCCTTAAATGAAATATTTCCCCCTGAGAGCTGTAATTTTTTTAACACAAAATATGTAAATAATCCATGTTGTTTTTCACGGTAAGCCTGTGCTGTCTGATCGCCGGAACAAGCCAGGAATTCAATAATATTCCCGCTAACCTGATTGGCTCCAAAAACGATACGTTGGCCTGGTATTGGCACCGGATGGCTGCCACTGCGCGTACCTCCGCTAAAACTGGCATCAATAAATACTGTTATTTTTTTTGACGGGTACCTGGTTAGTTGCTTGTACATATCATTTACCTTCATGGCATATGATAAATCACCTTTAAAATCGACAGGTAAAAGATAAGCTTCTTTGGTTTTCATATCAGATATACCATGACCTGCATAATAAATCATCAATTCAGCCTCTTCATTCCTCAATTTCGAAATAGTCGACAGGTAGGCAATCCCACGGTTCATATCTGCAATGGTTGCATTATGAAAAAACATCACATTCTCAACCGGGGCGCCAAGTGTTTTGACCACATATTCACGAAAAACACGGGCATCATTTTTTGCAAAATCATAATTCAATTCTTCATTCACCTCCCCTGTTGCATCCAGATAGGATTCATTGCCTATTATCAGTGCGTAAAGATTAGGCTTTGAAACCGGCGCTACCGGTATGTTTTTATCTACATCCGGTGTAAGTGATGCTTTTTCAATGTCTTTTTCCTGGAATTTTTCAGAAGCAATGTCTATTCGCTGAATTTCGTTCCCCCTAGGACTCAGAGGAGCGCTAATTGTCGTACTTCGGGCATATTGACGATATTTTTCGTTCAGGGTGATTTGCACAGGTATATTTTGATAGGTGTATTTTTTATTACCCACAAACTGAAAATTCAATTCCCTGCTTTCACCTGATTTTAGTGTTCCCAGGGAATAACTGTGATTACTAACAGCAAAAACATTTATTTTCGGAACCTTAAAATAAGCATTTACGTCCTCTGCCTTCCCCTGTCCGGTATTTTGTACAAAAAGCTTTAAGTTGATTGGACTGCCTAGTTCAAGTTGATCTGTATATGCACTTGTAAACTCATGATCAACAACTTCAACCAGGGGCTCCTGAAATTCAAGCGTTTTAACTGATACTTCAACGGGATCAGAATCGAAACCGTTTTTTTCTTTAAATTTAATTCTAAAAACCACAGTTCCACGTTTCACTTTCATTGTTGCATGGATTGGTATACTGAATGAATGTATTCCATCAGGATATAATTTGATGCCGTCATTTACCGGCTGAACACGGATTCCGGCTGTATCACCACGAAGTTCAACGTCGAGTTCCAAATCAAAAGCCTGACCCGGCCCGGTATTCTTAAGTGTAAAATCTATTGAAACATCTTCATTGGCATTAATACGGTTATCCTGATTTTGATCTATGAACTTCAATTCTTCTATTTTAAGCATGGGAGGTAAAAACTTAGATGGATTTGAAGAAGATACGCCCGGCGATGTCTCTTTGTCTGAATCCTGCACTGTTTCATCTTTTTCTGTTGTAATATCAAGAAACAGAGGCTTCTTTTGTTTACCAAAAGTATAGGTTTTTCCAGTGACAGGATTTTCGATAACAATATTAAAAACATCCCAGGTTATACCATCCAGCATCAATTGTTTATCAGCAGTGACGGCAAGCTGCCTCTTGTTTTGCTTAAAAATTTTTGCCTCTTCAGGGTTCATATTAAGCGAAACGGTTTTTTTATTTATTGTGACCGGCAATTTTTGGTTATCCGGATCATATTCACCAACAGATTCAACAGGCAAGGTGATTTTTTCAAAAGATTCTTTAATTTTCTCCCTCTTTAATGAAGGTTGTTCTTCTGTTTGTCTGTTCGAAATATCAGCATATTTACTCTTATATTCTTTTAACAGCCTGGCGGAAAACTTCTTACCTCTTTTAACCCTTTCATAATATTTTCTGGTAGATTCAAATTCATCCCTGGGCTTGAATAACCCGGAGTTTTTCATTTCCTTATTCATTTGTTTCGCAAAATGCAGGACTGTTTCAATATCTTCCTGTTTATAAAAAACTTCAACCTGAACCTCAATCCCATTATTATTTTGTCTGTATACCTTAAAAATATAGTCAAAATCTATATTTTCAAGAACATTAAACGCTATTCTAACCTTTTCCGGCACTTTATCTAAAGCTTCTTCAAAACTAAACTTTTCTTCGGCATTTTTCCCGATAACATCTATATAACCATTATCCTGCTTCATCACTTGTTCTGCAAATCGCAGGCTTGTCCATTTTATAGCCTCTTCCTCTGCTTTTTCAAGTGATGAGGATAATACATGACCTTTTTCAGAGATATACCTGAGTTCTGCTTCACTGTTAATTTGTTTTTCGACAACCCATGTAGTCTGTATCCTTTCGGCTAATGTAAGTTTGTCGTTATAAACATCCCAGCCTTCAGAAAAAAGTTTTTCTGCCTGTTTTTCAGCAGCATCAAGCAAACGACCTTTAAACTTTTCATTCAGTTCTTCATCAGTGTACTGTCCGTAAAGACAACCGGAAACCGGAAAAAGAAAATAAATAAATAACAATAAATATTCAACTAAAATTTTCATTTCTGTTATTTTTAGTAATAATGTATCATATCAATTGAAGCAATATTTGTCTTTAACACAAGAACTTTTGTTTATACATCCAAATTTAATATTTTTAACAATTAATTGTGTTAAAGGTTAACATGCAACTATAGGTTTTACAAAAGACAAGCATCCATTTTTCTGACTAGTATAACAAAT
>CAZVTW010000466.1:0-4555 GCA_964629805.1 uncultured Bacteroidales bacterium
GGGTGAACGTAAGACAACGGTTGATTCATAAAACAGAATTATTTATTTTTAATTATTTGCGCCATAAATTCTCCCTCGGCAACAATTTGAGAGCCAACAAAAGCAATTGCTGCTACATTTGCCATGCCCCGCCTTATGGGAGTTGTCAATTTACATTTTAGAATTAATGTATCACCGGGCACGACTTTTCTTCTGAATTTCACCTTATCAATTCGAAGTAGATAGGTTGAATAATTTTCAGGGTCTTCTTTCGTATGGAGAACTAATATCCCGCTGACCTGTGCCATAGATTCAACAATTAAAACACCCGGCATTACAGGTTCTTCGGGAAAGTGGCCGATAAAAAAAGGTTCGTTGAGGGTCACATTTTTTAGTCCGACAACTTCTTTTTCATTAACGTCTAATATTTTATCTACTAAAAGAAACGGATACCTGTGGGGCAGGAGCTTTTTAAGATCATTAATATCATATACAGGTGGTGTTGTAAAATTAAAGGCCGGTACAGCATTTTTGGAACGTTGCTTTTTATATTCCCGCCTTATTTTTTTTGCAAACTCAACATTTGAATGGTGCCCGGGTCTTGAAGCATAAATTTTCCCTTTAACCGGAACTCCGACAAGAGACAGATCACCAATAATATCAAGAAGTTTGTGTCTTGCCGGCTCATTATTAAATTTAAGCTCTATATTATTTAAAACGCCCTGTTTTTTTACTTTTACCCTGGGTTGCTGAAATAAATCTGCTAATCTGTCTAATTCATCCTGGGTGACTTCACGTTCAACAATAACAATAGCATTGTTCAGGTCTCCGCCTTTGATAAGGTTATGTTTCAGCAAAGGTTCTAATTCGCGTAAAAAAACAAAAGTTTTACTTTCAGATATTTGTTCCTTATAATAATCTAATGATGAAAGAGTTGCAAATTGATTTCCAAGTACAGAGGAATTGTAATCAATCATCACATAGACATTGAAATTGTCATCCGGTATTGCTACCAAATCAACATTATTATCAGGATCAGTATAAGTAATTTTTTCGGTAACGACGAAATAATCCTTATCTAGCTCTTGCTCAACAATACCGGCCTCTGTAATGGCATTTGTATAAATTTTAGCGCTACCATCGAGAATCGGGGTTTCAGGTGCATTTACTTCAATAATAGCATTGTCTATCTGAAGACCGTAAAGAGCGGATAACAGATGCTCTACGGTACCAACACGGATATTTTTCTCAGCCAGGACGGTACTTCGGGATGTATCTATTACATTTTCAACTATAGCTCTGATGGTAGGCTGATTTTCAAGGTCTGTCCTTTTAAATACATATCCATGATTCTCAGGAGCCGGTTTAATTGTAAGTTCAACATCCAAGCCTGTGTGTAATCCTTTTCCCTTAAGTGTCAACGCCCTCTTCAATGTTCTTTGTTTCTCAGCCATGAGATTTGAGTTATACGCTTAACTTCTTCGATTTTACTAATGAAATGCCAAAGATGAATTTATTATCTTTATGAGCCAAATATTTTTCACTATTTTTAAATACAAGACATTATCCAGCGATGTTGGATTTTAATTTCTCAAGTTCTTTCTCCAGTGAAAGAATTTTTTCACGCAGGCTTGGTAGATTTCTGTAAATTGCAATGGATTTCCTGGCATTTCTGATATTAAAACCAGGCGAGCCAAGTACAATTTCACCCGGGGTACGTATGCTGGAGCTAATCCCTGACTGGGCAGCAATTTTGACATCATCGGCAATTTCTAAATGACCGGTCAATCCTACCTGACCGGCAAGCATACAATCTCTGCCTACCTTTGTTGAGCCGGAAATACCGGTTTGCGCACAAACAACTGTATTTTCGCCAATTTCGACATTATGCGCCACCTGGATGAGATTATCAAGTTTAACACCATTATGTATAATGGTTGAGCCCATGGTAGCCCTGTCGATTGTGGTATTGGCTCCGATTTCTACGCGGTCCTCAATGATAACATTTCCAACTTGCGGGACTTTCTGAAAATCCTCCTGACTCTTAGGGGCAAAGCCAAATCCATCGCTACCAACAATCACACCGGCATGTATTATACATTCCAAACCTATTTTACAGTTTTCATAAATCTTTACACCAGGATAGATAACAGTAGAATCTTTGATTTCTACATTATCACCAATATAAACCTGTGGGAAAATTTTTACATTGTCCCCAATTCGTGCATTTTTTCCAATGTAAGCAAAAGCTCCAATATAAACATTGTTACCAATTGAAGCTGATTGTTCTATGGAGGCTTTTTCATCAATTCCGGTTTTTTCCTCTTTCTGCTGATTATATAAATCTAAAAGCTTTGCAAATGAAGTATATGCATCTTCTACTCTTATAAGTGTCAGCGTTTCCGGAAGGCTTTTTTCCGGTTTAAATGATTTATTAACCAAAACGATCGAAGCCAGGGTAGAATATATATATTTGGTGTATTTAGGATTGGCAAGGAAAGCCAGTGTACCAGGTTTACCATCTTCTATAGGAGAAATATTACTTACCATAGCTTCCTGATTACCCTCAATTGTACCCTGTAGAAACTGTGCTATTTGATTTGCTGAAAATTCCATTTTTGATAAATTTGTGCAAAACTAAGAATTTAAACTTATTAATCTAAACCTTTTTGACAGAAGCCAACATTTTTCTTAGGAGATTTGCCTTTATGTTTTTGATAATAAGTTATTTATATAGAAATAAAATTATTTATTTTTTTCACATTCTTTCGGATAACAAATAAAATACTTTTTTACTGTTTTAGCTAAAGAGGAGACATTTGAAACATCAGATGCCACTGCTATATCAGCAATGGCGCCTGTTTTGTAAAGGATATTAATGTTGTCATTTTTTACACTGTAAGCATTATTACTGATATAATCCGAAAATACAATATTTTCTACCTCTTCTTTATCAAAGCCGAAAAGTTTTTTTGCCATGCGTTTTTTTTCATCAATATATGATTGTTCAAAAGGTTGATTCTGAATAATGATCCTGAATAGCTTCCTGTTGACCAATCTTTCAGATAGAAATGATATAACTTTATCTGAATGGCTTGTCCAGTTTTTTATGGAGCACATAATATCATAATCATCTATTTTTGAAAACAATTCAAGGAGATCATAGTGACCACTTGCAACATCACTTTCAAGATCATGAAGTGTTATATGTTCTTTCAGGAAAAAATTCAGGGCTGGCGTTGTAAAGAGGTCAACATTATGTCTGACAAGTGTCCTGGCCCTAAAAAGAATTTTACTTAACATTTGGTCAGCCGCAACTACGGTTTTATGAAAGTATACCTGCCAATACATGAGTCTCCTGGCAATCAAAAATTTTTCAATTGAATATATTCCTTTGGCTTCAACCACGAGTTGGTCATTAATAACATTGAGCATCTTAATAATTCTTTCAGAGCCTATTATTCCTTCTGAGACTCCAGTGTAAAAGCTATCGCGTACAAGATAATCCAGTCTGTCCATATCTAGCTGGCTGCTTACGAGTTTGTGCAAAAAACGCTTGGGATACTGACCGGTAAAAATGGCGATGCTTTTTGCAAGTTGTCCGTCAAATAGTTTATTAAGAGCATTCATATAGTTCAGCGAAATGGATTCATGGCTTCCTCCATCGATAAAACTAAACTCCAGGGTATGAGAGAAAGGTCCGTGTCCAAGGTCATGAAGAAGTATGGCAGTTATAGCAGCTTCTTTCTCACTATCTGTTATTTCGTGTCCTTTTGAATCAAGAACCTGAAGTGCCGTTTGCATCAAATGGGCAGCGCCTATGGAATGTTGAAACCTGGTGTGTACAGCTCCGGGGTAAATGTAATATGTCAATCCAAGTTGCTTTATTCTTCGTAACCTTTGAAAATAGGGATGTTCTATGAATGAGAAGATAAAATTTGAGGGAATATTGACAAATCCGTAAACCGGATCATTTATTATTTTTCCTTTTTGATTAATTCTGGAATTCACAAACACAAAGTGATATTTTATATATATCTTTTAGACTTAAAAATATCCAAAGATAATGAGATATTTTTAAATTTATGGATTATAAAAAATAAATACATTAAGGTTATCAGATTTTGGTGCATTTAAATGCTGACCTCTTTATTTTATTACTCTGATAATGACTAATATTGACTACTACTCAGCATCAATAAGCTAATATTAGAGTTTTTAAAATTAAATATGATCACTATTGCAGGCTTGTGAGAATACTTCCTTAATATTCCCTGTACTTATCAGCAATCAGATCAAGCAATGCCATAATCTCATCTGTATCCAGCGAAGTAACCAGTTGCATCCGGATTTCTTTAAAATGTGGTAATGCTTTAAAATAAGTTGAAAAATGTCTCCGCATCTCATATATTCCGCGTGGTTTACCCTTATGCTGAAGAGATTGTAAAAAATGTGTTTTGGCAATATTCACTTTTTCCTGAATCGATAAGGGAGGCATTTCTACCTGATTTTCAATATAGTATTTAATTTCTTTGAAAATCCAGGGTCTGCCATATGTTGCCCTGCCAATCATAAT
>CAZVTW010000467.1:0-4552 GCA_964629805.1 uncultured Bacteroidales bacterium
ACATATTCGGTGGGTAACATGTTAAATTGTTTGTAAAAACTTCGCGTAAAATTAGTGGCATGTTTAAATCCGGTTTGAAAGGCAACTTCGGAAACAGAGGGATTGGGGGACGATTTTAATAATTCAGCCGCCTTATTCAGACGATATGTCCGTATAAAATCGCCGGTTGAGACACCAATAAAGTGCATAAATTTCCGATACAGTTGACTTGGACTTAACTTCATTAACCGGGCAAATTCATTTACACTGAAATTTTCATCCATGTAATTGTTTTTTAAAATTTCTTCAACATCCTGTAAGAACTTCTTATCAATGGGTGAATCCACCGGCGCTTTTTCCAGATTTTTGTATGAAACGGATTTGAAATAGGCCTTTATCTTTTCTCTGTTCGATAATAAATTTTTGATGAGTACTTTTAACAGCTTTTCATTTAAGGGCTTGGTAATGTATCCGTCTGCACCGGTTTCTAAGCCTTCGAGCTGGTGTTCGATAAGCGATTTAGCTGTTAACAGTATTATAGGAATGTGGCTGGTTTGTCTGTTTGATTTTAATGTTTTGCATAATTCAATTCCGTCCATTTCCGGCATCATTACATCGCTGATTATTACATCGGGAATATTTTGTAGCGCTTTATCCACACCAATTCTTCCGTTTTCCGCTACGAGGATATTATACTTCTCTTCGGAAAGAATTGCTGAAATGTAGTGAAGCATTTCTTCGTTATCTTCTACAATTAAAAGTGTATGCCCATCCTGATTTTCTTTTTTTATTATTGTTTTTTCAGGCAAAACCAGCTTTTTTGTTTTAAATTCGATTTTTGTGGTATCCTCGATAGTAGACATTTCAGGCTTTTAAACAGGAATTGAAACTGTAAATATGGCACCGGTAGGTATGTTTTGGGATACTTCGATTGTTCCATGATGAAACAAGACCAATTCTTTAATTAAATGCAAACCAATGCCTGTACCCTTGCTGTCCATTCCTTTATTGCTTTCGGAGTAGAAGCGCTCAAATACTTTTTCTTTATCATACTCCGGGATACCCTTTCCTGTATCAGCTATTGATATTATCAAAAGGTGTGTTGTGGTATTATCTACGTTGTTATTCTTTCTGAAGAGCTCACGATTATTCAGATTTTCATATTTAACACTGATTTTCATTTCTCCATTAGGGGGAGTATATTTAATTGCATTCGAAAGTAAATTCATTACTATTTTTTGTATTACATCCTTATCAATTCTTATAGTTAATTCTTTCAACGAAGAAGTTATCATTAAATGAATGCCTTTATTTTCTATTTCATAAAAAAACTGATTCGCTATTGACCTGATACAGGATATAATTTCGGTTTTTGCCAGATAAAGAGGTATTTTAGGGGTTTCGATTTTGCGTAAATCCATAATTTGGTTCACCAGATTAAGTAAATGTTTGGCATTTCTGAATGAAAGTTCGATTCGCTTTTTCAGCTTATTGTCTAATTTGTTTTCTTTAAGGGTGTTTTCAAGAGGATTTATAATCAGGCTCAAAGGAGTTTTAAATTCATGCGATATGTTGGTAAAGAAGCGAAGTTTCATTTGGTTTAATTCTCTCACTCTCTTCATTTCTGAAATAATTCTCTCTTTTCGTATGCTAAAAAAACGAAGAATAAAAAAAACAAAAGAAAAAACAAACACAAATGAAATTACTGCCCACCAGGTTTGCCACCATGGCGGAGAAACAATCAATTCTAAACGGGCGGGTTTCGGGTTCCAGACCTGATCATTGTTTGCTGCTTTCACTAAAAGCGTATAATTACCCGGAGCAAGATTTGTAAATGAAACATCATTTCGGTTTCCTATATCATGCCATCTTTCATTAAAACCTTCAAGTTTATATTTATACCTGTTTTTTTCCGGTTGTGTATAATTAAGCGCTGCAAATGTGAATCGGATTGTTCTGTGCGTATGATTTAAGTGGATTTTGTCTGTCAAAGAAATATGTTTTTTTAATACAGAATGAGCATCTATGGCCACATCCATACCATTTATCTGGATATTAGTAAAAAATACCGGTGGCGGTATTTCATTTTCAGGTATATTCTTTGGTTTGAAGCGGAAAAATCCTCCTTCGCAAGCAACATAAATAAAGCTTTCATTATCAGAATGAATTGTACCTCCCTTAAAATCAATGCCATCGGATTTAAAATAGTTACTAATCTGACCTGTTTTTTTATTCAGGCATGATATTGATTTTGATGTATTTATCCAGATTTCGTTTTCTGCTTCAGCAATATTTTGTATTATATCTGTAGGCAGACCATCCTCCCTTAAATAATGTTTAAAGCGATTGGTTTTGCTGTTGTATGAATTTAAACCTCCTTTTGTTGCAATCCAATAGATACCTTCACTATCCAGTAACACATCAAGTACATCGGTATCGCACAGTCCAATACGGAAATCATCGGCATTATAACGAAGATATGTAATCTGTTTTTTTATTACATCGACAATAGCTACCCCTCCTTTTCCGTAAAAAAGTAAATTATTATCACTGTCTTTTTTCATCCATACAAGTATCTTAATTTTGATTTTATCAGCCAGAGGACAATTGATAAATTCTCCATTATCGGGATCAATAACATGAATATCTTTGAGGGTAAGAACCCATAATAACCCATCAGGTGCAATTGCCAAACCTCTTATAGTAGAATTACTTAAACCGTTTATTTCCCCTGATTTGTAGTTGTAACTCCGCTCAACTTTATTTGTTAAAGGGTTAATCATGTCGAGTCCTTTGGTTCCACCTGCCCATATCATCCCGTTTTTGTCAATGCAAACAGTTGATAATTCATTGCTTTGTATTTGAGGTTTTGTATATCGTTTGATTATTTTCCCTGTTTTATCACAATGTATTAATCCATCGCCGAAGGTAGGCATCCAAAGATTATGGTTTTTGTCTTCAACAAAATCTTTGATATAGTCTCTGCGCTCAGTCGGATGAAGATCAATATAAAAGCGCGAAAACTTATCCTGTTTCGGATCGTATTTATCTATTCCTCCAGTACCTGAAACAATCCAAATAATTCCTGTATTATCCTGGTAGATATTTTGAATAAGGTCTTTTGCCAAACTTGTTTTATCGCTCTGAGATGGTATGGAAGGACGAAAAAAAATCTTATTTTCGATTGTTTTCTTAAAAATGTATAATGATTGACGAGTACCTACCCAGATATTGCCATTTGCATCGTACGAAAACGAGGTTATTGCTTTTTCTGCATTTAATTGTTTTCTTAACAGGGAATTTGTATTGTAATTACTAAATGTTTTCTTTTCAGAATCAAATATATTCAGCCCGCCATTGTACGTACCAATCCACAATTTTTCATCAGGCATTTCATAAATAGTCGTTACTATATTTTCAGTAATACTCGCTGGATCGCCTTGTGAATAGTTGAAGTGCTTAAATTTTCCTTTTTCTGAGTCAAAGAGCATTAAACCACCACCCCATGTACCTGTCCACAAATTTCCTTTGCTATCCTCAAAAATATCTTGAAATGCCCATTCCGATCTTTTAAACGAATCTATGAATGCAGTTTCGGGGAAATAACGTTGAAAATAAAATTTCTTGCCGTTTTTTTTCATCAATTTATTCAATCCGCAGCCGGTACAAATCCACAGGTTGTTTTTTGAATCGAGTAATAATTTACGGGTATCATTGCTGCTGATAGAGTTTACGTCTTCGGGGTAATGGTAATAATTTGTAAACGAATTATCATTTCTATCGAATCTATTGATGCCAATACGGGTAGTTATCCATAGATTTTTATCGGCATCTTCACAAATCGACTTGATATCATTATTACTAATGCTTGAAGTATCACTGTTTGTATGTGTAAAAATTGTAAATTCTATTCCATCGTAACAATTTAAGCCATCGACTGTGCCAATCCATATAAACCCACGGCTATCTTTGTAAATACACTTTGCCTTATTGGAAGATAGACCGTCTTTTTCGGATATCTCGGTAAACCGGAAAATCTGAGTAACGGCTGTTTTAACAGGAATGAAATTTAAAACCAGCAATAATAAACCTATCCATAAATTTATGTAAAATTTCATAAGGACACCAACTGATTTTTTTTTACAAAATTACTAAATATTTTGCGGTAACACAAGTATTACAAACAAAGGAATTATACGCTTGTACAATTTTCTATGAGAGGACATTTTTTTTGAGGGGATTATGTGATTTACAGGATTCTTTTCTATTGCCACATTAATTTCACAAAACAGAATACAATTTGCTGCATTTTTTACCATATAGGGCACATTGGAAACATAGTGGATTCTTTTTTATGTTTGATATAGCGTTCCAACGGTTCCCTCAATTCTAAATTTCCGCTATACTTCAATTGGCCAAATATTTAATTTGAAAATTTGAAAATAGTGTTGCTAATCAATGATTTATATATATGGTGAGCGGGCATAACATAACTTTTCGAAACGAAATATAGTATTTACTCAAGTTTCTGACTTGAAATATATGGCTGTTTTTTAGTTATCTACATTTTTTA
>CAZVTW010000468.1:0-4541 GCA_964629805.1 uncultured Bacteroidales bacterium
TCAAAGCACATTTCAGTGTTTCGTTACGATTTCATTTTAGAAATTTAGGTTTAAGAAATTTACAAAAAAAATATTTTGTTTTAATTGGTTTGAGAATGCAAATTTTTATATAGACCTTACATAACGATTGATCGAAAAAAATAGTTTATTAACGGGAAGTTTGATGAAAAAATTCCGGTATTTTAATATTGAGACAGATTAATTGTGAAAATTTTATTTTCACCAAATTTTTCAAATTTTTCATGTATATTGGCAGATAGCTGAATAACAGAATCGCAGAACTCCGGTATTGGGTAACATCTAAGTTCAATTTCATTGCGATCGCCCGGTTTGAGTCTGCCAATTTCAAATGAGGTCTGCCCATAAGGTTTTAATGCAGGAGGTATATTAAAATCCGCCTTAACATCAATTCCGGTTCCTTTCCCGATATTATTTGCCCAGGTCTTAAAAATTAACACTTTATGATTAAGAGAATCGTCATTCAATATAAAATCAACTGAAAAATCATCAAAAATTATCTCAGGTTTGTAATTCTGACGGGTGTAAAATGTTATTGTAGCTGTATCAGAGCATGGTTTATTTCCGGTTTTACAAAAAACAGTAGCTTCATTGACACGACTATTCATATCTGCTGAGCCACAAATGAGCAGTTCAGCCTGGTGAGATTCACCTGGCAGGACATATTCAATTCTCCGGGGACTTGATATTTTAACAAAATTTTTATCTGCTGTGGCGTCTATATGACAATAAATATCATGAGCGATGGTTTTACCTGTATTTTTGACATGAAAACTTATAACTGCATTCTCTTCAGGCTCCAGGTAATTGTTTCCGTTTTCATCAAAAAATCTCACAGTTTCCTTTTGGATTGACAACTGAGGTACATTATCAGAAATATTTGTATTGATATAAATGAGGCCGGATTCAGCATATATTGAGCCTTTATTGTTGCATGTATTCTCCTTCCGGTTCAAATTTGGTTTCTTTGACTTTTTATATGTGTCATACAGATTACCAAGCCAAAGCGTACCGGAAAGCCCTGCCATTAAACGAGATAACTGAATATTGTGATAAGACTGTTCAAAATATGTATTTGCTTCTGAGGGCATAGTTGATTGTCTATAATTTTCATACTTTTCGGCAGCCTGGTCATTGTAATACCATGACAGACCTGCTATCCCGAAACATGAAAGCGCCCACAGCCAGGAGGCAGCTTTGTTATTTATCTTATACTGACCTGAACCTGGTATTATTGTAGAATAGAGTAATAATTGTGCAGTTTTATGTGTTGGTAAAGTATTTACTGTAATCCTCAGATAATAAAACCCATCCAAAGATGCTGAATCTTTTTTTAAATTCCAGTAGATTCTTTTATATCCGCCATTCCGGGGATAAATATCTCCGCTGACTGAGCTGGGAATATATTTATTTCCATTTTTATCTATTATGAAAGTTGAAATGACATAATGATAATTTTTATCAGGATTTACAAAGGAATATGAAATAATAGCCGCGCTGTCCGTAAAAGAAAAATCTATATCAGATATTCTGGTATTTTCAGCATGCTGGGCATCTATTCTTAGACTAAAACACAGAAAAATAATAAATATGAATATAGGGATATGAAGTTTTTCCATGTTTAAAATACTTAATTTTTATCAATAACCAGACGAAAACCAATATTTTCTCTGAATAACTCAGGTAAAAGCCTATTCCTGTCAGCGATTCTCAGATTCGATTCATCCGATAAAAAACTTCCTCCTCTAACTACCTTTCCTGAACCGGAATCAGGTCCCCGGGCATCAATAAATGGTGTTTTATTGTAATATTCACTATCATACCAGTCATTACACCATTCCGCTGCATTTCCTGATAAATCAAATATATCAAGGGCATTTGCATATTTTTGTCCAACCGGATGAGAAACTAAACCGGAATTCGAAATATACCAACTGACATCATCAGCAATATTCGACCCGGCATACAGATAATCATTCATATTATTGATACCACCACGGGCAGCATACTCCCATTCAGCTTCTGAAGGTAGCCTGCCTCCTGCCCATTGGCAGAATGTGAAAGCGCCATACCAACTAACATTTGTCACCGGATGGTTTTCATACCCTTTTTTGGCAATCCAGGTATTTTCTTCCTTTATGATATTGCCTTTTGAAACTTCATACATTTTTTTATTCCTGTATGGCTCATCCCTGACAAAATGACTGCCATAAACATTTAAGAACAGGGCAAATTGTTTGTTGGTAATTTCAGTTATGCTCATATGATAATCTGAGATTTCCATTGGATGAACAGGTTGTTCATCTGATTCACCATCTGTCGAGCCCATTTTAAATTTCCCCCCTTCAACCCTGGTAACCTCAATTCCAATCCCGGTAATAAACGTATCAACTTCTCCGTAAAAAATATAATCATCGTCGTAAATAAAAGTTCTGTAAAAATATATTCGTTGAGGAATAAGCTTTTGAATGACTGCGGAAAAATCACCTTGTACCGGATTGTACAATCGGATAGTAGTATCTTTTATGGTTGGATTCTGATGAGTTGCCAGGCAAAAGCCATATTCATTGTCCGCCTTTCCTGTATCAACAATGATACCAAACAACCTGGCAGAATTATAACCTGCAATAGCGCTATCTGTTCTGATAATGGACAGGCGTTTGACATCTACTTTCTGGCATGAAAATAGAAATAAACCGAAAACAAATGTTATAATTTTGTATAATGTTGAAAAATCCGGCATTTCACTGTTAATTAAGAAAACTCATTTGCCTTTTATATTAAATAACAATAAATATCATGGTTTTTACAAATATAAAAAATAAAAACTTTTCAACCTACTGTATTGTTTTAAGATTAGATTATCATACTAAAATTGTCGAATATTTATGTACAAAATAGTTTTATTAAGACACGGTGAAAGCACCTGGAACAAGGAAAACAGATTTACCGGCTGGACAGATGTCGATTTGACCGAACAGGGCATTACAGAAGCAAAAACAGCCGCAAAATTATTAAAGGATAACGGATTTTGTTTTGACCTCGCATTCACCTCAGTTTTGAAAAGAGCTATCAGAACCCTTTTCATTGTTCTTGATGAGATGGATTTGCTTTGGGTTCCAGTTAAAAAATCCTGGCGTCTGAATGAAAGGCATTATGGCGCCCTGCAGGGTTTGCATAAGTCAGAAACTGCAAAGAAACACGGAGAAGAACAAGTTTTGACCTGGAGACGGAGTTATGATGTTCAGCCACCTGCATTAGAAAAATCTGATGAAAGATACCCAGGCAATGACAAGAGATATGCTCATATTGTAGAAAAAAATATACCTGTTACCGAATGCCTGAAAGACACTGTTGACAGATTTATTCCTTACTGGATTGATGCCATTGCGCCTGAAATCAAGTCCGGCAAAAATATCATCGTTTCAGCACATGGAAACAGTTTGAGAGCATTGGTAAAATACCTGGATGAAATTTCTGACAAAGATATTCTCAAACTCAATATTCCTACAGGTATACCTTTAGTGTATGAACTTGATCAAAGATTATCTCCCGTCAAAAGTTATTATCTGGGAGACCAGGATGAGATTAAGCAGGCAATGGATGCAGTTGCTAATCAGGGAAAACAGAAATAATAGTTTTATCTGATAATGAATTTTCTACTCAACATCTTATCAGCTACCTGAGTGGAGTTCAATTGAACAGAATCAAATAATTCTTTATGGTTTCTTATTATCTAAATCTTGCTGTACAATCATCAAAATTTCATTAAACCTTTCACTTCTCTTTGCCTGTCTTTTTCGAAGGGCTATCTGTTGGGCTTTTGTATAACCACCCTGAAAGTAACGTTGATACCATGGAAAAACAGAGATAACCGCATCAAAAAATTTGTAGTTAACTGCAATAGAAATACCCAGATATACAATACCAGAAAGAAGTAAAAACGAGTTAATACCATTTTTTATGTCACCAGCATAGAATTGCCCCATTCCCGGAAGAATTAAGCTAAGAATAAAAGCAACTTTGGGATTTGGATGATGTAAATACTTTCTTTTCGAAAATATTTCTTCAATCCTGAGATGACCTTCCAAATTGTTTTCATTAAGTATATTAAGAAAATATTTTTTGGATTTTTGAAAATCTTCCAGACCATAATAAGCCATTGCCATAAGAAATTCCTTATGTCTAATTTCAATTGATTTTAATAGTGAATCATTTAGACTAAGAAGTTCGAATAATGCATACTGATATTTATTCAGGAGTATATAACAATCTGCTTTTTGAAATATGTGCCTTTTTTTTAAACTATCATTGGCAGTATTATTTAGGGCATGTGAATAAAAAGCAACTGCTTTTTTATAATTGCGGTTTTTATAATAAATATCTGCTAAACGATTAAAAATATGATAATTGTACACATTTCTACCAAAAAAAATAATGCGCTGATATTCTTTAGCTGCAAGGCTATAATTGCCTCTCTGATAATGATAATCTGCATATCTTAATAATGAATCAAGTGTTTG
>CAZVTW010000469.1:0-4540 GCA_964629805.1 uncultured Bacteroidales bacterium
CCGGAATGAAAGCGTTTAACTTCATTTTATGTGTTTGAGAGATCAGATAAAAATGTTTTTTATATTCAGATAATCAAGATAATATAATATTTTAACCGAAATCGTATTGCTTTGCGGTGAAATAATTGTTTGTCCGAAGTTAGTAAAATAATTTGGATAAAACTCATCTTCATCTGAGGTATTGATTATGTTTTTCCACATGACAGACATTTCGCTGCCCGGTGCAAAACGCCAACTGTAAATCATATCTATATTAAAAACATTAAAATTCTTGTCATGGTTTTCAGCATAACGTGATTCATCCAGGTATCCGTCTTCATTTAGTATATAATAGTCTTTATATTTTACTTCGCTCCAATAATGACGCATTCTGAAACTTATAGAAGCTTTGTCGGTAAAACTGAATGTTGAGGAAACAATGTTTTCAATGGTTTTAAGGTCGCGTAAACCAAGAAAAATGGTATCTTCATTAGCAGTATGGGCAACATACCCCCTGTTATTGTTGTTGCGGTTGAATTCTATTTTGTAGTCTATGGTTAGTCTTTGACTGACAGCCACGTATGGGCTTACCGAGTAGCTGTAGCCCTTAGCTTCTTTATCTGTTAAGGTTTGCCATCCTGTGAAACTTCCTGAAACAGAAAAATCTTTTCTTTGGTCAGTAGAATACCTTGCACTCAGATAATAGAAAGGACGGTCTTTAAAGACCCTTCCTTCTATGCGTGGTTCGAAATAGTCGTGTTCTTCAACAGGCCTGATCAAGCCGGAAAATCTCATGGTGGAATAATCCTTAAATCTCACAAAAGAAATGGCGTTGATGCGGAATTGCATAAAATTTCTGGGGGAATAAAGCTGGTCATATTTGGTTATAAGGCGATGCACGGTTTTTAGTATATTTCTACCCTGGTAGTTTTTTATGTAAGAAAATTTTAACCTGTTATAGATTACATTATTTCTGGACATAAAACCCATGTCATTGATTTCATAATCATTACTGCGTAGTGACCGGGATATATTGTAACGAAAATCACCGCCAATTTTACCAAAGCGTAAATAATACCGGTGCCCGGTTACGGCAGGTTCTCCTTTGTCTTCTGTGCGGCTGAAAGCGCCTATTCCCGTTATCTCGTAAGTGTTTCTTTTGTTTTTCAGACTAAAATCTGTGGCAGCTACATCAGCATTTCTCAGGTGATTATAGTAATTTGTATTGACCAGGCTGGCATAGGAATTATTTTTTAATGACTGGTCAAGCACCATGACATTATAATTGGTAAAAGGTTGTGTTAATATTGTCCTGGTTTCGTTTGTTAGGGAGTCTTCTGTTTTTGCATGGGCGACGGTTGTCATGGCGTTTAATACGCCAATGCCGAGGCCGTGATCCGAACGGCCTGTTATTTTGGTTGCATTTATGATCTGGGTGTTAGAAGGATTGCCGGTTATGATTTCTGTATTGTTTCTAACTTCTTCTACTTCATTATATTTTAAGGGTTGTCCACCAATACGTTTTGAATAAAAAATATTTCCTTTATTAAACATTTCTGAACCTTCTATAAAAAACTGCCGCCTTTCTTTATACTTAACTTCGAAAGGGCTAAGGTTTAAAACAATATTATCTGATTGTACTTGTCCGAAATCCGGAATAACCATCATGTCAAGTGTATAGCTTTCATTAATGCCATACCTGAAATCCATTCCGCCCTTATAAGCAAATATTGTATTCCCCTCGGCAGTATTTTCAATGTATGATGAGGCATAAGGCGAAAAAGTTAAACGAAGTGGGGGTATTACATTTTGGATATTCTGTAAAACGCCCATTTGGTTTAGGGTTCCTGGTATTTTTACATCAATCAGGTTCCATGACGATTCTTCTCCTGTCCTGTTTACAATGCGGAAAAAATTAATTCCCCATCGCTGTATTTCTTTGTTTGGGAAGCGTATTGCTGCAAATGGAATACGCATTTCAACCGTCCAGCCTTTTTCAAACATGCTTACTTCACTTTTCCATACCTCATCCCAATTCCTGTCTGAACGGTAAACGGTTTTTTTAAAATCTGTCTGAACATTTGCTGCTGTTACCCAAAATTCATATCCATTAACGCCATCATTGTAAGGAGAAACCCAGAAGCCGAATTTATCAGCTTTCGTTTGCCATTCGTCCCTTTTACTAAGGTTAACCTGAATACTGTCAGGGTGGTCATATAAATATGCACCTACATATATTGCATCGTCATCATAGAGGATCATAGCCTCGGTTTTTTTATTGGCTTTTTGTCCATTGTAAGGTTCATATTGGACGAATCCGTTTGCTACAGATGAATTGTTCCATACTGTATCATCAATCCTGCCATCTATTACAGGGGGATGCGCTATTCTTTTTGCTTTAAGGTGTCGTGGATATTCCTGTGCATAAACGGGGATACAACAAAAAAGTATGATAATATGTAAATATATGTATTTTAGCAAGATACTTGTTGTTTTTTCTTATTTGGTTTCATTTACATTGCCTGAGTAATGATAATAACCATTGCTATAATTAAAAATATGTGGAGTATCCTGGTTTCTTTGTTTAATGTGTATTATAAGTTTATCCGTATTTTTTTCAGTCCAGACAGTAACATTTTTTTCATTATGTGGGGTAAAAACGGTTACAAATAATTCCCGGGAAACAGTATCATTGTTTTTTATATGAAGACTGTTGATTTCCTGAGAACTTTTTGTGACGGCCTGTTTATTATTAAAATTACACATCATTACATACATGCTTTTTTGATCACCTGTGATATGAAAAACAGAATCGTTTATTATGTTAAGTGGATGAAGGGTATGCCAATTAATGGCAAAAGAGGCAGGGATTTTTGTTTTTACATCATCCAGTACAATGAGGTTATTGTTTCCTGTTAAAATAATATGCCTGTGATACTTTACTGCTTCTTCATAACAAGCTGTAATATCTATATAAGCATACAGGGAATTATTGATTTTTTTGGCCTGTTTTATTGTAGCCAGCACAGATGAATGTAGTCCAAAATTTCTTTTTTCCGCCCGGCCTTTTAGCTGTCCTTTATTATTGATTAGCAGGCAATTATGATTTTTTGTATTGTTGTTCATTCCATCCGGAGAATGCAGTATATACTCATCCTGAAGCCATAAAAGAATGTTCCCTGCATCAAGTTGGCTGCCGTTGGCAGCATTATCTCCTCCTTTAAAAGGAACGAATAATCGATTGTTGTTAAATATGGCCCATTGTATATCATTATATTCAATTATTTCGGGGCGGGGCGGGGGTAAGGTAGAGTCTTCAAGTATTGGCCGCCACAAAATTGAAAAAGGCAGCAGGTGTTCCTGGTGGGCATGCTTATCAATAAATTTAACAAAATCCGTATTGTCATATATTTTCCCCAGATAATACAGTTCACCAGGAGGATCAATCACTTCCCTGTATTGCGTTGCGCCAAATGGCACATAATGTTTGTCCGGGGCTACAAAATCCATCCAAAAATCTAAAGACATGCTCACCCCGGGTAAGGAAAAGAAACCGTCATCCGTACCAAAAGTTTTATTTAATGCGTAATAAAACCTTGTAAGGTTTGCCATGTGTATAGCCCACATCATCGGCCCCTCGTCATAACCGCCGGCTTCAATGGTATCCTGATTAAATTCGTAATGTGTATATTTTAAAGATTCCCGTGCCATATATAATACCGCCGGGGATTCAGGAATTTCCCACAGTGTTGCCAGTGCTATAAGGCCTATGGTAGCGTTTATGTGTGAGTTCCAGCTAAAATAGCAATTTGTCCACCAATCATAATGGCCGTCTTCATATGTAAAAAGGTTATGGTCTTTATAATATAATGTATGCGCAGCAATGTAATCGGGATAAATCTTTTCACTGATCACATTTAAACATTTTTCTTTTTGTTCATCACTAAGCAATTCATAAAGCATATCATAGGCACAGGCAATTGAGATAGCCCTTGAGCCAACGCTCCAGTTCATTGACCTCAGGTTATCCGCACTGGGGTCAGGATAGGTCCATTTGTGTTTTTTATCAAGAAGATTATCAAGCTTTGCAATGGCATTTTGTGCATATTTGTTTTCACCCGTGATATTATATGCAATGCAACCTGCAAGGATGTCTTGTTTGTGCATAAAGGGATGGCTTTGCGGTCCAAGGGCAGCCTGTAACAATTGCTGCCACTGGTCATAAAGTTCGGGATGCCGTGCACGGGTTATTAAATTTTCGCGGCTTTCTTTGTTGAAAAACAGGTAGGGGTGGGCCGGTTGGTCACTGGGTAGAGGAGTGATCATTAATGAAGGCAGGTGAATATGTGGAAAGGAATCGAGTTTTTCCAGGATGGTAATATCTGCTTGGGAAAATAAAAATTTACCGGGAACAATAAAAAACAAAAATCCCAAAAGGATTTTTATGCAAAAAGTTCTCATGCTATTATGTTATATGATTATTTTTTAAACGCAATTATAAATAATAAAATTGTTTTTGTCTCAAATTTGTTTATTTTGGTCGCTATATTTTTAAATTATA
>CAZVTW010000470.1:0-4539 GCA_964629805.1 uncultured Bacteroidales bacterium
ATGATTTTTTAATAAAATTCATCAGTTCGTCTTGGGCTATTACCTGCGGTTAGTTAATTCGGGTTATCCCTGTCAGGGATAATAGAATGAGCTTCCGGAGGGCTTTTCAACTGAGGCCGGGTTTAAAACTATTTTTGCTTTGCATTTTTTCATATTAATTTTTATCCTGTGTATATTTGTGGTATGTATTCAATATCAAGAGTTTTTATTCTGTTTCTGATTTTTGTTTTTTTTGTACGGCTATTCGGTCTCGATACCTCACTTTACGGACAAAAGAAGACGTATCATTTTGAACATTTAACTTCTCAGGATGGACTTTCAAGCAGTCGGATACTGAATATATATCAGGATAGCAAAGGATTTATGTGGTTTGGTACTTATGAGGGAATAAACAGATATGACGGGTATAAGGTTCGGTCTTTTATCCATGATAAGCAAGATTCTAATACAATCAGTAATAATTATATCAATGATATCACAGAAGATGGTAACGGCGATATATGGATTGCAACAAATGCCGGCCTAAATAAGTATTCCTGTGAGTCGGGTAAATTTAAAAAAATCGGCCTGGAAAGAATTGAAAAAGGTTCTTATTACGACAGAATTAATTACATCAATTGTTTGCTGTATAAAGATGAACGTTTGTGGGTTGGAACTTATGGCGGATTGTTTATAATTGATTTTGATACACTGGCAAATAAAAAAAACGATATTTCAATTGATAAATATTTTCACTATGATACTACGCAGCCGGAATATGGATATCATGTGATCCGGAATATTAAAGTTGACAATGATGGTGTAGTCTGGGTTACTAATTATTTACCCTGTTTTTATAAATATAATCCTCAAAAAGAAAATTTTATTGAACATCCGGTTATCATTCCGGGAATTAACCAAAACAATCAAACGGACTTTTCGATTTTGCATATCGATGAAAATAATAATTTCTGGATTAAAAGTACTGACTACGGATTTATTTTTTGGAACAGGAAAAAAAACATATTTTCACAGAATATACCTTACTTCAATGATTATATAGAGGATTTTGACATCAAAATAAACGGTGTCATGGAAAATAATGATTCTATACTCTGGATAGGAACAGATGGTAAGGGGTTACTTTTATATGACAAAAAGACAGGCGATTTACTACATGAAGTCCAACATCCGGCAGACCCACGTAGTCTTTCAAGCGATAAAATTACTGCTCTTTATCAGGACAAACAGGGATTAATGTGGCTTGGAACAATTAATAGCGGTATAAATATATACAATCCCCGAAAATCTAAATTTAACCATTTTTATTCCATTGCCTGTGAATCAAATTCTCTTAATAATAATAATGTTATTTGTTTTGAAGAAGACCAACATGGTCATATCTGGATAGGAACAGACAAGGGTATCAGTATTTTCAATCCTGAAAACAATTCCTTTATTCGGAATGTCGATATTTCGCCTGATTTTTCAATACTGGAGCAGGAAACTATTATTGATATCATGGCAGACAGCCAGGGACTGGTCTGGATTTCTGCTTACCTTCAGGGATTATTGGTATATCATCCTCAAAATAAAAAATTAACCCCTTTCTCTTGCAAAATTACCGGAATAGATGACTCCTCCGGCGATATAATGAAAACATGGCGGAATGTACAGGACAATTTTGGAAATATATGGCTTTCGCTCACAAATACAGGCTTGGTATTATTTAAAAGAAACAGAGGTCAATGTTTTTTGTATACTTCGGAGTCGGATAATGAACAATCATTATCGCATGGAGGTATTCGCGATATGATGGTCGATTCGGAAAATAAACTTTGGTTAGCAACTTATCATGGTTTAAGTTGTGCTGATTTAAATAAAGTGAATTTTAATAAATCTTATCCCAAAGTTCAGTTTCAAAGGCATCTCGTTGCAAAAGATTCGAACACATTAAATGATAACAGGGTGGAAGTAGTAACTGAGGCTTCAACCGGTGAAATACTGATTGGATCTGAGTCAGGTGGATTAAATATCTATAATCCACATAACCAATCATTTTCTTATTTTGATAAAATTAAAGGACTGCCTGCAAATTATATAACCGGATTATTAGAGGATAATAGCCAAAATATTTGGGTAACAACCAGAAAGGGTATAACAAAAATAAACTTTTCAGAAGATCATACTTATACCTTTAAAATGCAGGACGGTCTTCAGTCCAATGAATTTAACTGTGCATTCAAAAGCAAGGATGGTCGTTTTTATTTAGGTGGAAATAATGGATTTAATGCTTTTTATCCCGGAGACATCTTAATTGATTCCACACAGGTAAATGTCTATTTAACTCAGTTTAAAATATTCAATCAGCCTGTTAAGCCGGGCGAAGAAATAAATGGCAGACAAATTCTCAAACGAAAAATGATACTTACAAAAAAGATTGTACTCACACATCACGAAAATTCCTTCTCTTTTGAATTTTTGGCAATTGATTATTATAATCCCTCCAAAATACAATACCAATACCGAATGAAAGGTTTTGACGACAGATGGGTGATGGCGGGTAAAAATCGCTCTGCTTCTTATACAAACTTATCGCCGGGTAATTACGTTTTCCAGGTCTTATCAACAAATGCACATGGTATTTGGTGTGACAACACAAAAAGTATTGAGTTGCTTATTATGCCACCCTGGTGGAAAACAAAGTTAGCCTATATTTTTTATGTTATTGGAACAGCACTGGTATTTATTCTTTCAAGATATTTCATTAATAAGGAATTAAAACTAAGACACAATTTAAAAGCGGAGCAGCAAAACAGAGAGCAGGAAAACCAAATACATCAACTCAAGATGCGTTTCTTTACGAACATTTCGCACGAAATTCGTACACCTTTAACACTGATTTCCGGACCGTTTGATTATTTATATAAAACAGGAAAAGCAAAAAGATGGAACCAGGATATCCTGCAACAATTTGAACTGATACAACGGAATATTAAAAGATTGACAACCCTGACAAACCAGTTACTTGATATCAGGAAACTGGAATCAGGAAAAATGAAACCTGAAATGTCCACAGGCGATATTATTGGGTTTATTAAAAACCTGGCTGATGGTTTTATTCCATTAGCCCAAAAGAAAAATATTATATTCAGCTATGAATTTGTACCTGATTTTTATAAAGCCGGATTTGATCATGATAAGTTAGAAAAGATTATCACCAATTTACTGTCAAATGCTTTTAAATTTACCCCTGAGAATGGCCAAATTTCAATCTCCGCTATGGTTGATGAGGGCGATAATAAAAAAATTGAAATTTCTATCAGGGATTCTGGCAAAGGGATTGAAAAAAAACACCTGCATAATATTTTTAACAGGTTTTACCAGATTGATGATCAAAACAAACACAAGGCAGAAGGAACCGGTATTGGCTTATCTCTTGTAAAGGATTTGGTTGAAATACATAAAGGTAGCATTACTGTTAACAGCACTCCGGGTGAGGGGGCGCACTTTAAAATTACCCTGCCAGTTGTTGAACCCGGGGAGACTATACCTGTAAACAAAATGAAGGAAATAAGCCATTCTGACACAGAATCGGATATAAAGTCACAAAAAATTGTCAACAAGCAATATATAGAAGAAATCAATAAAGATGACAAAGATACAACAATCCTTATAGTTGAAGATAATGTTGACATGCGGGTATATATGAGAAATATACTTTCTCGTCAATATGCCGTAACAGAGGCCGGAAATGGAACGGAAGGTTTAAATATAGCATTTAAAAACCCGCCCTCCCTGATAGTCAGTGATATTATGATGCCGGAAACTGACGGTATTGAATTCAGCAGACAATTAAAGTCTGACCTGCGTACAAGTCACATACCCATTATTATCCTTACTGCCCTGACTTCAATAGATCACCGTATCAAAGGATTGGAAACCGGGGCAGACGATTATATTACCAAACCTTTCCATGAAGAGATTTTACTCTTAAAAGTTAAAAACCTTCTCGCTTCAAGGGATCATCTCAGGACATTTTTAATGCAACAAATAGACCTGAAGACCGAAGGAGAGAAATCTCAAAAAATTGACATTGAACCTTCACAAATACAGGTTACTGATATAGACACAAAATTTATTGAGGACATATCCAAAGTAGTTGAAAAAAATATTGGAAATGCTGATTTTGGTGTCGGAAAACTAGCCGGTGAAATGAAAATCGGAAATACACAGCTTTTTTCTAAAATGAAAGGGCTTCTTAATGTTACACCCGGAAATTTCATACAACAAATGAGAATGAAACGTGCGGCACAGCTTTTATCCAGTACAAAATATAACATCAATGAAATATGTTATATGGTAGGATTTACGGACCCGAAATATTTTAGCCGGTGTTTTAAAAACTATTTTGGAGTCATTCCTTCAAAATATAAAAAAGCAATATAGGTTAAATAGAACAATAGGCTGTAAATAGTGAATTTAAGAATTTTAAAAGGGAAATATTTTAACCTAAGTTGAGCGGTTTGAACGAAGTGAAAAAGCGCTTTACTTAGGTTT
>CAZVTW010000471.1:0-4537 GCA_964629805.1 uncultured Bacteroidales bacterium
TTTAGGGTTTTTAATCCAACGAAGAGATCGGACTTTATGGACAGACACTAATGAGACAACAAATTTATGATGTTTGTGCTGTCCGTAATCGTACACTTATTGTTTCACATCCGTACACTAAATAGTCTTTGATAATTTTATTGATGTTTGTAAGATTCAGGTAAACAGTGTTTTATGTATTTTGGCACAATTCGTGTAAGATGAATGCAAATAAAATTAGCAATCTTAACCGTAATTTGTTTTTATTAATTGATTTAACCATGATATATATTTCAAGAATTACACTGACAGTTTTATTATTATCCGTTTTTTATGTCCCCGGAAAAGTACAGGGACAAACAGGCTGGACACTCGAGGCGTGTATTGATTATGCCCTGAAAAATAATATCCGGGTAAAGCAGCAAAAATTAAATGTCAAATTATCAGAATCCCAGGTAATGAGGTCAAAAGCAAATTTTTTACCTGATCTTGGCGGCGGAGCAGAACATATGTATAGTTTCGGCTACTCAGTAGACCCTTATACAAACGATTTTACCACTGATAATGTTCAGTCAAATAATTTTTATATACGAAGTCAGGTGACATTATTTCGCGGGTTACAAAATCATCATCAGTACAAGAAGAACCAACTGGATTTGATGGCTACCATCAACGATGTTGATAAAATCAAAAATGACGTAGCCCTGAATGTGGCCGCATCATATTTGCAGATTTTGTACAATTTGGAATTAATTAAAGTTGCAGAAGAGCAGCTTGAAGTGACAAATCAACAGGTAGACAGGACTTCAAAAATGGTTGACGCAGGCAGGCTTGCCAAAGGGAGCCTGCTTGAAATACAAGCTCAAAAAGCCCAGGAAGAGCTTGATATTGTCAATTTGCAAAATGAATTGTCTTCACAATATCTTACACTGACACAGTTGCTTGAATTGGATTCTGCTGAGGGATTTCAAATTGACGTTCCTGATATAAGTGTTGAGCCGGAAGAAAATATGATTCTGCCGGTACATACTGTATATGATGAAGCATTAAATGTACTGCCACAAGTGAAGAGCGCAGAATATACCTGCAAAAGTTCCGAAAAAGATTTGTTAATAGCCAAAAGCGCAGTGAGTCCTTCTCTCGGTCTTACAGCAACCTATTACACCGGTTATAGTGATGCCAGAAAACTTTTTGATCCTGAAACGCAAGATTTCACCCAGGAATATTCATTTAGTGATCAGTTAAAAGATAATCAGAGAAAAACATTGTCTTTAGGTTTATGGATCCCGATATTCAATAATCTTCAGAATTATACAGCGATAAACAATGCAAAAGTTGGTATTCTGCAATCGAAAAATAATTTACAACTCGTTAAAAATGAGGTTTATAAAGATATTCAGAACGCCCGTAACCAGGCAATAGCAGCTTATAAAAAATATGTTGCAACAAAAGAAGCATTGATTTCTACTGAAGAAGCATTTAAATATTCCGAACAGAAATTTAATGTCGGACTTATCACCTCCGTAGAGTATAATACATCGAAAAACCAATTGATTAAGGTGAAATCCGACCTGGTTTCTGCGAAATACGAATTTGTTTTCAGAATAAAAATACTTGATTTTTACAGGGGTGAACCACTTAGTCTATAAATAAGGCATTGATGAAAAATAATGAACCCTTTGGGGTGTGTAATAAGATAATCAATCAGATAGGATGTATTAGCTATTCTATTACACACCCTAAATTGTCCACTTTATTTTTCATCAATGTCTAAAATCATAAAAAATAATTAAACCTATTTATAAATTCTAAAAAACAAACAGTATGATTATTTCAATGAAAGATTTGCACAAATCATATACATTAGGAAAAAACAAATTACATGTACTAAAGGGGATTAACCTGAATATTGAAAAAGGAGAACTGGTTTCGGTCATGGGTTCTTCAGGATCCGGAAAATCAACTTTATTGAATATTATAGGAATCCTTGATAATTACGACAAAGGAGAGTATCTTCTTGATAATAATTATATTTTTAATATGTCTGAAAAAAAGGCTGCTCTTTTACGAAATCAAATGATTGGTTTTGTTTTTCAGTCTTTTAACCTGATTTCCTTTAAAAATGCAATGGAAAATGTTGCATTGCCATTATACTACCAGAAGATAAGCAGGAAAAAACGCAATATGCTGGCTATGGAGATGCTTGACAAGATGGGTTTAAAACAATGGGCAGAACATATGCCAAATGAACTCTCCGGAGGTCAGAAGCAGCGTGTTGCCATTGCTCGGGCTATGATTGGAAAACCTAAAATTATACTTGCAGACGAGCCAACAGGTGCCCTGGACACAACCACCTCTTATGAAGTTATGGAATTGTTCAGGGAAATAAACCAATCCGGAATTACAGTTATTATCGTAACTCATGAGTATGACATTGCCGCCAAAACTGAAAAAGTAATTCGCCTGAAAGATGGCGATATTGATAAAATAATTGAAAATGGCGATATTAAAAGCGCTCTTTTTCAAAATGGAAACAAGCAGGATGAAAAAAAGTCCGCTGAAGTGACTGCCGAAGTCGCTTAACAATAAATTATTCGTTGATTAAAAGATTAAATTCTCACAGTCATGTTTGATATAGATAAATGGCAGGAAATAATAAGTACAATCAGGAAAAATAAATTGCGGTCTGTTCTGACCGGCTTTAGTGTTGCCTGGGGTATTTTTATCCTTATTGTCCTGCTGGGATTTGGAAATGGGTTGAAGAATGGTGTCATGAACCAATTTGAGGATGACGCGGCAAACAGTATATGGATTTACCGCGGGCAAACCAGCAAAGCCTATAAGGGCATGCAACCGGGCAGGCAAATCCGTTTTACCAACTCTGATTACGATTATGTCAGGGCAGCATTTGGAGATTATATCGAAAGCGCATCATCAAGATCAAATGTTTGGGGTAACCGGACAATTTCCTACAAAAGAGAATCCGGATCATATGATGTTGTGAATGTTCATCCCGGCACAAAAGAACTGGAAAATGTTAAAATTTTTGAAGGTAGATTCATTAATGATGGAGATATTGAAGATACCCGGAAAGTGACTGCCATTAGCAATATTGTCAGGGAACAACTTTTTAAGGAAGACTCAGCTGATGCTCTGGGCAGCTTTATCAAAGTTAATAACATACCTTTCCAGGTTGTTGGGGTGTTCAGGGATGTGGACAGAGATAACCGCCGGATTTATCTGCCAATCTCAACAGCCCAAATGGTTTTCAACCAGGGGCGGGATATCTATAATGTTGCCTTTACGACGGTTGATATGAGCATAGAAGAAAGTAAGCGTCTTGAGGAGCGCGTCAGGGCTTCTTTTGCATCCAGGCACAAGTTTGACGTAGAAGACAAAAGAGCTATCTGGATTCGGAATTCATTTGAAGAATATAAACGCATGCAGGGATTGTTCTCCGGTATCCAGTTTTTTGTCGGCATTATCGGAATATTCACAATTATTGCGGGAATTGTGGGGGTCAGTAATATTATGATAATTGTTGTAAAGGAACGTACCAAAGAAATTGGTATCCGGAAGGCTATCGGCGCTTCCCCGGGGTCGGTTATAAGCCTTATTTTGAAAGAATCAATACTCATTACAGGATTTGCCGGTTATATTGGTCTTGTATTAGGAATTGGCCTGCTTGAATTGATTAGCAATGCCATACCTGGTTCTGATTTTTTCAGTAACCCACAGGTAGATTTCAACATTGCAATCGGTGCCACTTTACTTCTTATTTTTTGTGGCGCTCTTGCCGGATTGATGCCATCAATGAGAGCAGCCAGAATTAAACCTGTTGTTGCTCTCAGGGATGAATAATATAAATCACTTTTAACACACATTTTACTATGTTTGACAAAGACAGATGGCAGGAAATATATCATACGCTCAAAAGTAATAAGCTCAGGACTTTTTTGACAGCTTTCGGGATATTCTGGGGTATTTTCATGCTCGTAATCATGCTTGGGGCCGGTAACGGGCTTGAAAATGGCGTATACCACGGCATGGGAGATTTTGCTACCAATTCCGTATTTATTTGGACACAAAGGACTACAAAACCTTACAAGGGATTTAAAAAAGGACGGTATTATAATTTTAAGAATGATGATATCCAGGCTATAAAAAATAATATTCAAGAGGTTGAGTTACTCGCTCCGCGTTTACAGGTGCGTTCATGGAATAATGAAGGAGCAAACAATGTAATCAGGAAAGATAAAACCGGCGCTTATAATATTTTGGGTGACTATCCGGAGTTCAACGAGATTGATCCGGTTGAAATTGTAAGTGGAAGGTTTATCAATTACATTGATATTGAAGAAAAAAGGAAAGTGGCAATAATAGGAAACAGGGTGTATGAAGAACTTTTCGAAAAAGATGTGGAACCCGTTGGTGAATATATCAGGATAAACGGGGTGTACTTCAAAGTTGCCGGATTATTTAAATCCAAGCATAACGGAGGCTGGGCCGAATGGCAAGAGCAATGCATTTTCCTGCCCTTTACAACCCTGCAAAAAAC
>CAZVTW010000472.1:0-4528 GCA_964629805.1 uncultured Bacteroidales bacterium
GTAATCAGCAAAACCTTCACTTAGCCAGATATCACCCCATGTCTTTTCTGTCACCGCATCACCAAACCATTGATGCGCTGTTTCATGGGCAATGATTATTTCATTGTTGAATGCATATCCCATGAACATATTTTCACTGTAAAATATGGCTGAAGCGTTTTCCATACCACCGTATATTGTTTTAGACTGTACATTGGCTAATTTTTTGTAGGGAAAATCTCCAAGTCTGCTGATGTAAAATGCCAGGATATCATCTGCCACTGAAAATGTCTGTGTTCCTATAATTCGGTCTTCGGGAAAAACATAACTGACTAATGGCAGGTTATTGAAATATTGGTAGTTAACAGCAAATTTTGCTGCTCCGAACACCATTACTTTGGTGGGAAGATCAAAATCAGTAATCCACCTGCTGAATTTGCGGGTTGTATCAAGAATGGTTTCTTCAATCATCGATCCGTTCGCTATTGTCTCATAGTACACCGGCGCAGTGATATTGAATTCAACTTTTGCTTTGTCTGAGAGTTTATCAACAACCGGCAACCAATATTTTGCACGATCAGGCCAATTATCCCCAAAAAATGTCTTGTCTCCATAATCATTTTCTGAAATTATCAAACCATCTATGGGAACACCGTGATACGTGATACTGACCTGTTGAATAAATCCGGAATCTAAGCGATTTTGAAAATGAATTACCAATTGTCCGGCTGTTTGTCTGAATATAAGTTCTTTCCCATGCATCTCAGCCTGTGTCGTCAACATCCCGGGTTGATTCTTTTTCCTGCTGACAAGGTCTAATGTCATCGTTTCAATGTCTTTTCGAACAGCAAACCGGACTAATGCCCTGCAATAGACAGTATCATGTTTATCACTGATATTAATGTGGAAAATATATTTCAAAATATCAATGTCACTGAAATCTGTCCGGTTGTTCTGTGCATAAAGATAGTAAGGGCAATAATAAAGAATTAGCAAAAGAAAGAAAATAATATGTTTGGTTTTCATTGTATAATAATTTAGAAGTCTGTTAAAAATAATTGTTTGTTATTCACAAAAAAAATTCATAATTATGCTTATCTAAAATTCAATACTTCAAATACGCTGAATACAAATTTACAATAAAAAATTTAAAATTATGCAGTTCGGATATTTTGATGACAAAAACAGGGAGTATGTGATTACCAGCCCTGGTACACCGAAATCCTGGAGCAACTATCTCGGTTCCACTGAGTATGGCGCTATTATCACCAACAATGCAGGTGGTTACAGTTTTTACAAATCCGGTGGTATGGGGCGTTTTATGAGGATGAGATTTAATTCGATTCCAATGGACCAACCCGGCAGGTACCTGTATTTTCATGATCATGACACAAAAGATTATTGGTCAGCATCCTGGCAGCCGGTTGGGAAATCGCTGAATGAATACGCTTCCGAATGCAGGCATGGTACCGGCTACACCATCATTAAATCTGCTTATAAAAACATTGAATCAGAAGCGACCTTTTTTGTTCCCCTTGGCAAAAATTATGAACTGTGGAAAGTCAAAGTGACCAATATAGGTCATAAACAACGAAAACTCAGTGTATTTACCTATCTTGAGTATGCAGCAAGCTGGAATGCCATTGATGATCTGCTTAATATTCAGTATGTCCAGTACACAGCCATGATGAACGTCAAAAACAATATCATTGATCATGGCACAAATGTGAATATACCTCATATGCCCGATAACTTTAAGGAAAAGGACCAGGGACGGCATACCTTCCAGGCCCTGACCGGGTTGGCTGTTACGGGTTATGATACAGACAGGGAGGCTTTTCTGGGTCCTTACCGGTCGTATGGTAACCCTGTTGCTGTAGAAAACGGGGTATGTTCAAACTCAAAAGGGTATGGTGATAATCCCTGCGGTGCACTCCAGGCTGAATTAACACTTGAACCGGGCGAAACAAAAGAATTCCTGGTTATCACCGGTATTGGAAAAGCTGAGGAAGAAGGGCAACAGGCTGTGAAGGATTACAGTAACCCGTCGAAAACCGATCTTGAGCTTCAGCAGGTAAAAGATTACTGGCAGGACCGGATGCGCGGAATCACCGCCATGACACCTGACAGTGAATTAGACAGTACCATCAATACATGGGGAATCTATAATTGTCTCATCACATTTGCCTGGTCCAGGGCTGCAAGTCTCATCTATTCGGGTATTGACAGGGATGGACTTGGGTACCGCGATTCAGTGCAGGATTTACTTGGTATCATCCATGCCATTCCCGAAGAAGCCGGAAAAAGGCTTGAAATGATGATTACCGGACAGGTTTCAACAGGTGGCGCCATGCCTGTTGTTCTGCCCATTTCGCACAAACCGGGCGAAGAAAAAGCCCCCGAGGAAGAACAGTATCGTTCGGATGACTGTATGTGGCTTTTCAATGCTATTCCAGCTTATGTGAAGGAAACAGGCGATATATCCTTTTATGATAAGGTGCTGCCTTATGCTGATGAAGGCAAGGATACCGTGCTTGGCCATATGAAAAGAGCAATCCAGTTTAACCTCGACAGGATGGGCGCTCACGGGCTTCCCTGTGGTTTGGCTGCTGACTGGAACGATTGCCTCAAATTTGGCCATAACGGTGAGACCGTGTTTGTAGCCATGCAACTCAGGATGGCTTTAAGGGAGTATGTTGAAATTACACAAATGCTTAACAAACAGGATGAAGCAGAATGGGGCACAACACTCCTTGAGGAACTGGACAAAAGCATTCAGCAACATGCCTGGGATGGCGAATGGTTTATGCGCGGTTACAGGTTTGACGGAATGAAATTCGGTTCCAAAGATGTCCCTGAAGGAAAAATATTCCTTAACCCGCAGGCCTGGGCTGTGATGAGCGGTGCCGCAACACCGGAACAGGCAAAAACAGCGATGGGAAAAGTTAAAAAACAACTGGCCACTGATTATGGTATCATGATGTGTGATCCGCCATATACAAATTCTGATTACAACATTGTCAGGGCACAGTTAATGAATCCCGGGTTAAAAGAAAACGGCGGTATTTTCAACCACACACAGGGCTGGGGTGTCATAGCAGAGGCCATGCTCGGGAACGGCGACCAGGCTTATACATACCTCAGGGCTTATCTGCCGGCTGCTTATAATACAACAGCTGAAATCAGGGAGATTGAACCCTATGTTGTTTGCCAGTCTACTCATGCCAAATACAGTCCCAAACACGGTGCTTCCAGGATTCCCTGGCTGAGTGGCGCTGCTACATGGACCTATTTTGCCATCACACAGTACATACTTGGTATCAGACCGGGTTATTCAGAGCTCATCATTGATCCGTGTATTCCCAAAGACTGGGATAACTTTTCTGTTCAGCGGATATTCAGAGGTAAAAGACTGAACATAGAGGTTGTTAATCCCGGTCATGTTGAACATGGGGTGAAAAAATTGATCCTCAATAGTCAAGAACTACCATCAAACAGTATTCCGGCTGATAAACTCAGGAACGTAAATGATATAAGAGTGACAATGGGATAATATGAATATACTGGCATTTTTAACGGATTTTGGCCACAAAGAGCATTTTACAGGCACTATGAAAGGCGTGGCTCTTACTGTAAGTCCTGACATCCGTTTGTTTGATATAACCCATCACATACAGCCATACAACATTTGGGAGGCTGGCCTGACACTTGCCTCCACAATTCATTTCTGGCCCCGGAAAACAGTCTTCGTCTGTGTGACAGACCCGGGAGTAGGCACAAGCAGGAAATCGATTGTAGCACTTACAAATGACGATAAATACATTGTTACGCCTGATAACGGCACACTGACGTTTGTTATAGAGCAACCCGGAATACAGGCTATTCGTGAAATAAACGAACAGACAAACAGACGACCGGGCAGTGAAGACATCCACACCTTTCACGGGCGGGATATTTATGCATACACAGGCGCCCGTTTAGCCTCAGGAATAATGAGTTATGAAGAAGTTGGCAATTTAATGACATCAAAACCAGTAAGATTGCAATACCAACCGGCTGAACTGAACGAATCGGGAAAACTCAGCGGAATGGTCATGAAAATTGAAGAACCTTTTGGCAACCTGGTGACCAATATACCGCAAAACCTTTTTTTTGATTTCAAAAAACACATATCCGGCTCAAAATACAAAACACACATTTTGAAAGACCGGTCACTGAAGTATGATGAGCAACTGCCGTTTGTCACTTCTTTTGGTCATGTGCAGACCGGCCAGCAAATTTTATATCCTGACTCAAACGGACAACTTGGCGTAGCTGCCAACCAGGCTCATTTTGCAAAACAATACAATATTGGCTTTGGGAATGAATGGAAGATTGAGATAAGCGCTGATTAGATGGTTCTGATTAGGGCATATGATGATTCATATTGACCTGAAACAACCCGATTCCGTTCAACGATTGAGATAGAATAGTGAGTTACCCCACCTATCCCCTCGCAGAACCGAACGTACAGATTTATTCATTGTTTTTTTATTGCTTTTTATTGGTA
>CAZVTW010000473.1:0-4526 GCA_964629805.1 uncultured Bacteroidales bacterium
TGCAATGATTAAAAAAGGATAGGGACGCACATTAAAATCTTTCACCTGCCTCATCATGAATATTTCTGTTTACTTTTTTTTGATAAACACGCACGTAATCAACTTTCAATTGCTGCGGAAAAATGCTGTCATCAACGCCATATTTTCCACCCCAGTTTCCTCCCACAGCAATATTTAGAACGAGGTGAAATTTTTTATCAAAAGGCCATTCTTTGTGTGTCCTCTGTCTGTTTTTAAAGGTAAAATAATGATTTTCATCTACAAAAACTTTTATTTTATTTTTATCCCATTCCAACACATACACATGAAATTCCTTTTCAACATTGTTTACCTTCGCAGAATCACCGATATGAGTATTTTTCATATGGTTGAAAGAGCCAGTATGCACGGTTCCGTATATTGTTCCGGGATTATATCCAACATATTCCATGATATCTATCTCTCCGCTTTCAGGCCAGTTACCGTATTCCCGTTTTGTTGGCAACATCCAGACAGCCGGCCAGATACCCCGTCCTTCAGGGATATCAGCTTTTATCTCAAACCTGCCATATTTCCAGTCCCCTTTATTTTTCGTTTTTATCCTGGCAGAGGTATACTTGTAATTCATGGTGTCTTTTTTCCGGGCTTCAATCACCAGGAAACCATCTTCAACCCTGGCATTTTCAAGGTCTTTTTCTGTATAAAACTGGAGCTCGTTATTGCCACATCCCCGGCATGTATCATACCCCCATTTTGAATCATCAGGAAATCCGGTATAGTTGAACTCATCTGACCATACCAACTCCCATTCATCCACTTTTTCTGTCTGGCATGAAACAAAAACAAAGGTGAGAGAAAACATGATTAATAAAACTCTGTTCATAACTTATTGTTTGAATAATTTATACATTGTTGACGGACCATTTTCACTGCGTATTTCGACCATAAAAAGACCATTTTTAATGTCCTTCAGGTGATAGTGTTGTTCTTTTGAGTTTTGCTTTCTGCTAAAAATCATTCTGCCAGATATATCAAATACACTTACAGTGGCCGGCAAATAATTTAAGTTGACAATAATAAAAGTTTTGGCCGGATTCGGATAAACAAAACCGACAGACTCGCTATTATCATTCAGACCTGGGATTGAGGAACTATTCTGCGATTCATCAAACACAAAAGTAAGGTTGCCCATGTTAAAACCGCCATTTCCAAGATCAACCCTCAGGAGTGTGTCAGTGGTTGAGAGATACACAAGGTCTTTTGAAATTGTTTCCCATGTATCCCAAGAGCCGGTATTTTCCGGATCAAATTCAGTTCTTTCTTCACCATTAACAACCAGTGTAAAAGCACCTCCGCCATTATACTGCTCACTGGCTACATCAATATAAACAGAATAAAACCCTGATTTTTCAACAGAAACAGAATACTCAAGCCATTCTCCTTTTTCCACCCAGCCAATATTGGTACCATCTTTATAGGTTTCGGTATCCACCTTTTCGTCCTGTCTGGGGCCGGAACCCTGATTGCCCGGGGTGTTATCGTGGTAGGCTAATCCATCCCCCCCATAATCAAAATCAGTCGGCGATATTGTACCCGGAATAGGATGTGGTTTTTCCGGATCAGGATACGGATATTGATCATATGGCCTGATAGTGCATTCTGCCTGAAACACACCACAGGAATTTTCTATGGTGGCCCGAAGTTCACCCCTGCCCTTAGTCCATGAGAGAACGAGTGTATCATTGGTTAAACCGGTGGCATCTATTGCCTGGTCCGGCACTGTCCAGGCGTATGTTGACTCTTTTACTTGAGGAAGGATAAAGACAACATCTTTTTCATTTTCTTTGACAAAGAAAGGACCGGTTATCTCATATGGTTTTGTTTTTATTGAGGAAGAATATTCAAAGTTTCCACATGAAGATTCATACAGACATGTAACCTGCCCTGGGGAGCAACCCCAGTTCATTGTGATTGTGTTTGTAGTCTGACCATCAATAATTTGTGCATCGTCCGGTACATTCCAGTCATAAAGCCCCTCATCCTGAAACGGGAGTGAGAATATTATATTTTTTTGATTCGGATAGACAGCATCAGGAGCAGAAATATCAACCTGTCCGGTTTGTTTATATACCCTGACATAGTCCACAGCCATCTGAACGGGAAAAATGCTGTCATCAATTCCCTGTGCACCTCCCCATGTTCCACCGATGGCGATATTCAGTATCAGGTAAAATTCCTTGTCAAAGGGCCATTCTTTATAAGTCTTTTCCGGGTTTATAAAAGTGTAATACTTTGTATCATCAACAAAAAAATCAATTTTTTCGCTTGTCCATTCAATGGCGTATAAGTGAAAAGCTGATTCTGCATCAGGGACAGAAGCCGTACCGCCTTTTTGTGTTCCAAGGGTGTGGTTATACGCTTCAGTATGAACCGTTCCATGCACAATACCAGGCTGGTATCCGACATATTCCATGATATCTATTTCCCCGCTTGAGGGCCAACCACCATATTCCCAATCAGTTGGCAGCATCCAGATAGCCGGCCATGTTCCCCTTCCGCCCGGAAGCTTAGCCCTGACTTCAATGCGTCCGTATTTCCAGTCGCCTTTATTGACTGTCTCGAGTTTAGCGCTTGTGTAGTCATACCCGCCCAATGATTCTTTATGAGCTTCAATAATTAGAACACTGTCCTCCACACGGGCGTTTTTTAAACGATTTTCAGTGTAATACTGGGCTTCCTGGTTCCCACAACCACGACACAACTGGTATGACCATTTTGAATCATCCGGCAGGCCAGTGTAATTAAACTCCTCTGACCATACCAGCTCGTAACATTGAGAATAAATGGGAAAAGAAGATATTTGCAGGAAGAAAAGAATAAACAGACTATAACTAAAAAATCTCATTTGTGTAAAGTTATTATTTTCGAATCTACGCAAAGACCCCTTCGAGTGGTCGAAGACCCTCGAAGTGGTCGAAGACTCTTATAGTGATTTTGTGGCACAGTATGAGCGGCAAGCTTCGAGTGGTCGAAGACCCTCAAAGTGGTCGAAGACATTAAGTGGTCTAAGACCCTCGAAGACTGATTTATTGCTTCAGAAATTTCCGTGTGAAATCGGCTCCGGATTCGTCAGTTATCCGGATAAAATAAACACCATTACCGAGTTTACTTAAATCAACTACCGGATTTTGTGAATCGGAATTAATCATCATCACTTCTTTACCAATCATATCGGTAATTATTACATCTTTAATCAACTTGTTATGAGAAATACTCATATAATCAGTTACCGGATTAGGGTACATGTTGAACAATGCACCGACAGGTAAATCAACCGAAGTACTCACTTCCTCATCAGAAAGGGTCACTGTTCCATAAAGGCTTGTGTTTTTGTAGTTGATATCCGCAGTAGTATTCCATGAGATGATATAGGCTCTTCCGGAACCGGTGTTATCAGCAACACTCACATCAAAATCAAATTTTGATCCGCCAATAGGTACAAAGACAGTGATTCCAGCCAGAGCGTCCCACGGAATGGCCCATTCCATGACATATCTTTCTTCATTATCCAATGTGGTCTGCGCCCTGGTAACGCCGTTTGAAGAAGCCCATGTCTCATCAATTCCTTCGGAACCGGTGTAGGTATCATCATTCCAGATGTACCGTATCTGGTAATCATTATCATCAAACCCCTCGCCATCATTTGCTTTTTCACGGCCCATATCAAAAAATAATTCAACATTGTCATTTTCCCAGGGATTAGCTGCATCGTTTACCAGGGTGTTATCTTCGATATAATTCAAAATGTACAATGTTTCATCATCCCACATCATTTTAAACCAGGAGTATAAACCGGTTGGAGAACCCCACCATTCACGTTGTTGCAGAGGATGCAGGTTTACATCATCCCAGATTGGATCAATTTCACCATCTATTTCAGGAGGTGAAGTTGTGTATTTACAATCCAGTGTACCGTCTTCCGGCTCTTCATTCAGAAGGAGATAGTTCCAGTCCAGTGTGCCGCCGCCTTCGGTGATGCTGAGAGTTGTTGTGTCAACATTTTCACTGTCTGCAACCACAATGATTTCATATTCGCCACCTCCATCAATCATGTTGTAAGGGTCAAGTTCTTTTGATCCTGTCCAGATGTTATCACTGCCAGTTAATTCCAGTTCCTGGCCTGCAATATTCAGCATAATATCGGATGCCTGGCCGAGCTTGTCATCCACAATAAAGTTTACCTCAGTGCTCGAAGCAAAAGTCGACGGAGGTCCGGTGACATTGTCAAAATACCAGGTTGTTGCTTCAGTAGCGCCAAAATTAAAAAACAGGACAATCTGTCCGTAAACACCAGCTTCGAGATCATCAGGGAAAACAAATTCCATTGTCTTCCAGATACCTGCTTCGTCATATTGAGCTTTCACCTCTGAGGCGATTGAATTGTCGCCCATTTTCTCTACTTTGAACATTACCTCTCCCGTAACATCAGAATAGACATCCATAGAAAAGGTATTGTCAGTTGCTGAAAAATCGACTGTTCCGCCTAT
>CAZVTW010000474.1:0-4519 GCA_964629805.1 uncultured Bacteroidales bacterium
GGGTTCTGGTATAAATAGTTATCACATTTTTTCATTGAATGGATAACCTGATCTGAAATTGAAGTTTAAGAGTACGAAATATAGTCGAAATTTGCATTATCTGAAATTTTGTATTAAATTTGTCGTTATTATATAAAAGACTAAAAAATGGCCTCAAAAACAGCTTGCTACTACGTCTCCGAGACAGGCGTTTTGATCGAGAAAAATTTACGTGCCCTTATACAGCACCGCGAAGGCGTTTTGCCGCTTAAGTCCGCTGCAAATCCGGCCGCACAGTATTCCAAACAGTATACCAGTGACAGTAAGAATATAGATAATATAAAGAATATAGTACGTGGCATTATAGAGGATAATAATATTAGCGATGACGTAAAAATGATAGTAGAATTACAAGCATTAACAGGCTGTAGGATATCGGAAGCGTTAGCGGTTGACTGGAAATGCATAACTGAACAAGGAAATATAAAAGTGCCTGGCCTTAAAGGTTCTGATAATAGATATGTAACTTCATCACTGTTTGCCTGGAAGTGGATAAAAGCAAAAAGAACAGGAATGACGCCGGGTAGGATATATTCAAGATTCTATTTTTATAGGTTATATATGAAACGCGGCCTCTATGTATGGTATAAGGGAGATAAAAAACGAAGTGTCACACATGCATTTAGGAAAATAAGAGGAAATGACTATTATACTATAAATAAAGACCTGAAAGATACACAGAAATCGCTAGGTCAGAAATCTATTAGATCCGCTGAATATTATGCAAAAAATAAATAGTAGAAAAATTAAGGTTATCCGCGGCATACTTGGATCGCCCTCGGGTTCATTCAGGAATATAGATATTCAGGTGACACGCACCGGAGTGATCCGGTGCCCGAAAAAACAGAAGAAAGAATAAGTTTAAATATTAATTTAATTTACCTAATTTTTTTGTTATGAAAATATTACATATACTTTTGAAAGCTCTTAAAAGCCTGCTTAAAATGTTATTTCCAAAGTCAAGGTTTGGTAATGTAATTTACCTGGTAATAGGTTTTTTACTTGCTAACTGGGAAAGCTTAAACGAACTGATCGAATCAATTTTGAAAATATTTGACTGATTTTGAAATTATTTTCTTATTTTCTTATTTATTAATTACTTAATACTTTTGAATCATGGCAACAATTAAACAAGGTATCCTCGGCGGTTTTAGTGGTAAAATCGGAGGGATCGTTGGTAGTTCCTGGAAAGGAATAAACGTAATGAAAGCGCGACCGGTTTCCGTCGCGAACCCCAAGACCGCCGGTCAGGTGGCACAGCGGGAGAAATTCAGTAATGTAGTGGCTTTTGCGGTTACTATGTTAGCAACAATCATTAAACCGCTCTGGGACCGGTTTGCATCGCAAATGTCCGGTTTTAACGCGTTTGTTAGTGAAAACCTTTCGGAGTTTGCAGCCGCTTTGCCTGCGACCTATGCGAATCTGGTAATCTCAACAGGCAAAATGGCAGAAACTGTTATCGACTCGGTAACGGGTGCTGACGGTGATGCAACGGTAACGGTCGCATGGACGGATGACTCGGGTACAGGCTATAAGCTGGCAGATGATGAAGCCTATTGTGTCGTTATCAACGAAGATAACGAAGATTGGGCGGTGTCTTCCGCTGTTGCTGATAGGGATGATGGTACCCTTGATGTAGAATTGCCGAGCGTTGCAAATACAGGCGATTCCCTACACGCCTATCTTGCGTTTCGCAGGGATGATGGAACAATTGCCAGCGATACTGGTTATAAGACGGAAGACGTATAAAAATTAATTGATATTGTCTTGTCTTTGTGTAGTGTCCAATTAAAGGAATTCGGGAATCTGGGGGTTTAAGAGGTTTTTCCTGCCAGATCAAAATCCCGAATTTCTTTTTATCTTATTTTGCAGATTAAAAACCCAATCAGCACTCAACTGTTTATAATAATGTTCATCAAAAAAAACTATCATGGGAAAATATAGCAAAGGCATCCTTGGCGATGTAACCGGCTCCGTTGGCAACATTCAGGGATATAATCATAACAATCAAAACATAATCCGGAGTAAGCAAATAAAACGCAAAGATGCTGATACTATGGCTCAACGACAACATCGCAATAGATTTAATGGCCTTTTGCGATTGTATAAAGAAGCACCCGAGTCCTATCTCGATTTAATTTCGGAATATTGGAATCCACAAATATCTATTTGGCACTCAATGATGCCAGTTATTCCAACTTTTCGATCAAACGGGATTCCGTATTATCGTTATCTTTGGTTAACTGATGGCCCAGTGGATCATGGTACTTGGGCAGATAAGACATGGTACCCCGATGAATCTTTATTGCAGGTTACATGGGATACAGCAGCAGGTCAACCAGGGAATGTGAAGGATGAAGATTTATTATATTATTTTATATATTGCAAGGATAGAAATGAATATAAATTTGATATGACTGGTTATGCGAGAGGTGTTGGAAACACAATTGATTATTATATTGAACCCCTTGAGGCAGGTTATCGGATTAATGTTTTTAATTTTTATTATCGACCATCGACCGGCGAGTTTAGTAAATTTTTTAACTGGGCTCCATGGTGGGTTGGTAATACTTTTATAAACCCATAGCCTAAAATCAACTCTATAATATTAATTTGTAAACATTTTAAATAATCCACTGCCTTATATACAGTCAGCTGTTCCGGTTGTTACTGCCATTTTGTCATTGTCGATATGACATATTGTCATAGAAAAAACTTGTATTCTATACATTGTTCGTTTATCTTGTCAAGGTTGTGAGATTTTGTAGATAGCTCTGCAGGAGTGCAACTATCGAAGTTTATCGAAACAACCAAGTGAAACAGGACCCCGGAGCTATAGAACGCTCCGGGCCTTTTGTTCCTAAATTGAAGTTCATTATACTAATATCGTTAGCATGTACACAGCTCAAAGCCTGTTTTGCTTGAAAAGAAAACTTATAAAACTCAAACTATATATTAGCACTGAAATTGAAACCTTCTGAAAAACCTTGACCAATGAGTTTAGAATATGATTCCACAACTTACCAAGAATTTTATAAACCCTCGCCAATTGTACTACCCAGCTATCATTTGTATGAAAACAAAATAGTAATTTCTTACCTGTATCAGGGGCAGCGCAAGAGCAGATCAATCAATGACATAAGCCTAAAGAACCTAAAAAAACCACAAAATAATATCAATATATCGCGTCCATCCCGCATGGTTATCCGCCGTCGAGTGGAAGCCTGGTGCAAAGCAATACAAGCATATAACAATCAACCTTGTATGCAATATAAGCGGAAACAAAGATTTCCGGTTATGTTGACAGTCACATTAAGCGCGAAACAGATTCATAGTGATCAGGAAATAAAGAAGGAAATTTTGCAACCATTCCTTAAACAACTGCAAAGGGTCTCAACCCTTAAATACTACTTTTGGAAAGCGGAAAAGCAGAAGAATGGGAATATTCACTTTCACATCCTTATAGATACATTCATATACCGTCAAACTGTTCAGAAAATTTGGAATTCATCACAAGAAAACTTAGGCTATATATCACGTTTTAATCAGGAACATAAACATAGAGAACCACCATCCACCCAGATAATGGCAGCAACAAATTGGTATACGTTTTACCGTTATATGCTGAAATACATTACAAAAGACGAAGAACATGGACAGGTGAAAGGGCGAAAATGGTATATGAGCGAGAGACTTAAAACCTTAGATGTATATAATGAATTGCTTGAAACTTCATTGCAGGAACGATTGATGCAACTCGAGGAAGAAGGCAAGGTGGAATCATATAGTGACGACTGGTTCACTGTGATATTTTTCAATAAAAATTTTGATCTAAAAAAAGAGATATCATGGCTATCATATATTTCAAATGAATATTATATTGGAATGTATAAACGAATTTACGACACTTGAATTTTTTCTAATTCGGAGTTTGCATTTATGATATCTTTTATTTCTATTCGTTAACCATGGTTTAACTTTTTTATGCATGCTGAATATATAAAAGCGAGCTTCAAATTAGGAAGTCCGCAGTTGATAGTTAATTCCTGCCTACAATCCTTTTGAAGTGTGAAACCCCCCTCCCCCCCCCTGCTGCCACAACAATAGCCACCCCGCATTGTGGCGAAATTATCTGCTATTCCTCTATCCTTGTTTGTTACGATGTTCCGGTTCATTTTTCCTTGACACGCTAAGACTGTTTAACATAAAAGGACATTATCAAACCCACCGCTTCGCATTGTCAGGTATTGAGTTTTAAAACATTCGACAATTTTTTTTGCGGAACAAAAAAAATGACCTCATGTTTTAAAACGCAAGTTTCTTTGATGCGGTGGTTCTGATAATGCTTTTATGTTAAACAGCCCCTTTATGATTGTTGTGGCAGCAGGGGGGGGGAGGGGGTCGGTAGTGGTAACCGGAAGGCAGTGCCCGGCGGACGGCCGGCAAGGGTATATGTAGGATCAGTCCGTGTGCCCGCCCA
>CAZVTW010000475.1:0-4506 GCA_964629805.1 uncultured Bacteroidales bacterium
TATATTGCATACCAAATAAAATTTAAGACACAAAGTTGATAAGTTTTTATGATAAATGATGAAATATTCATGTGCTTTTTAAAAAAAATAATACTTTTGAAATAAATAATATAATTATAAAATGCAAGATAAACCATTACCGGACTTATAAAAGAACTTCAGGGATTATTTTTATAAAATGCAGTCGATCAATAAAATAATAAATAGCACATCTCTTCATAATATCAACTTCATGAATATCCTCCCTGTTTCACCGATGAAGTTCAAAATTTTATTGCTTTTTTTTCTGTGTTTTTTTTCAGGGTTTTTAAAATTCTCATGCGTTTTCGTTTCTCTCAGCCCTGGATTTGAAGTAACTGCACAAAACAATACTTACCATTATACAGCAATTGACACAGAACAAGGCCTTTCACAAAATTCTGTTAATTGTATATACCAGGATAAATATGGATTCCTATGGTTTGGTACTTTTGATGGTTTGAATCGTTATGACGGTTACAATTTCACCATCTACCGTCATGACATAAATGATACAACAACAATATCCAACAATCAGGTATGGGATATTGATGCTGATAAAAACGGCAATATCTGGGTAGCAACCAACTTTGGTCTGAACAAATACAGATACGATAGAGATGATTTTATCAATTATCTTCACAATTCAAACAGTTCAAATACAATCAGTCATAATTCAGTGAGATGTGTTTGTGTCGATCATAACGATGACGTTTGGATTGGTACAGAAGGGGGTGGATTAAACCGAATTACAAAAGACAGAGGACAAACTATAACATATAAGCACAAAAATAATCCTTTTTCCCTCTCTCACAATATTGTTTATTCGATTGTTGAAGATTCATTTCATGATATCTGGATAGGGACAGAAAACGGCCTGAACAAATTTGACAGGGAACAGAACAGGTTTTACAGGTTTTATCATAACCCTCAGAACAAAAACAGCCTGAGTGGTAATATAATCAGGCATCTTTACATTGATAAGGAAAAAAATCTTTGGGCAGGCACATATGGAAAAGGATTGAATCTAATTCCTCATGAGGAAATACCAGGATTCAACCTAAATAAAAAAATCCGGAGATTTATTTACCCGGTAAACCGCAAACAGCAAACAAATGCTGCCAATATTATCACGTCAGTCTGCCAATGTAAGGATTTGTTGCTCTTCTCCACACGCGGAAGCGGCATAAAATGCCTTGATCCGGAAACATCACAATTTTTATTCAAAAAAGAACCCAAAAAACTTCAAAATGATGTTGTTCTATCGCTTATTCAAGATAGACAGGGCATAATCTGGATTGGTACGGATGGCAAAGGCATCATGAAATTGTCAATAAATCCTTCGTATTATAAAAGCTATTACCACGAACCAGAAGACCCTTATTCCCTGACTAATAATCGAATAAGGGCACTATTTCAGGATAATCAGGGCAGAGTCTGGCTGGGTACACGAGGTGGCGGATTAAACATGTTTATACCAGGTATCAATCAAATGAAGCATTTTGATATTCCCAACCTGAAAAATAGTACTTCTTTCCAGAATGTTATTTATGACATTTATCCTCTTGATGATCATAACCTGCTTATTGGTACTGAAGTGACAGGAGTCCTTGTTTTCAATACAAAACAATATACATTCACTCAGTTGGAAGGCTTAGACCTCCTGAACGATATTGGAAATTATGCTGTTTATCAAATCTATAAAGACAACTCGGATATCATCTGGATTGGAACCTGGGGATATGGATTAGTGAAGTTCAACCAAAAAACATCTGAAATTAAGATTTTTTTTCATAAACCGGAGGATGAAAATTCAATTGGTAGTAATATAGTCCGTTCTGTTTATGAAGATGGCAGCGGCAATTTTTGGATAGGAACCATGGGAGGTGGCTTACAACTGCTCGATCGTAAAAGCGGGAAATTCCGCCGTTTTCAGTATTCATTTGGGGATACTACCTGTTTAAGTAATAATGATGTTTTCTGTATCTTTGAAAACAAACTAAACCAATTGTGGATTGGTACCGGTGGAGGTGGATTAAATTTGTTTGACAGGGAAAAGGAAGTTTTTCAGCAATATACAATAAAAGATGGTTTATCAAGTAACTACATAACAAGTATATTGGAGGACGAGAAAGACTTTTTATGGCTGGGCTCTCATAAAGGTCTCATGAAATTCAATCCGGTAACTGAAAAAATTAGTTTCTACGATAAAGGTGATGGTCTCATAAATAGTGAATACAGTATTGGCGCTGCAGTAAAATTATCGAACGGAAATATGATTTTTGGCGGAAAAAATGGCTTTGACCTTATTGAACCGGATAAAATAGTTATCAATACGTTCCTTCCTGAAGTTTTTCTCACAAAGTTGTTTGTTTCAAACAAACAAATTCGTCCAGGACAGCCCGATAAACGCGGACGAATTTTACTCTCCGAACCTTTGTTCCTGACAGATACACTTTTTCTCGACTACCGGGATAATATGGTTTCTTTCGAATTTTCAGCCCTCAATTTTAAACAACCCGACAAAAATAAATATGCATATATGCTTGAAGGTTTTGACTCAAAATGGAATTTCACCGGGTCTGACCGGAGATTTGCCACTTACACAAATCTGCCCGGAGGTGAATATGTTTTCAAAGTCAAAGCTGCCAACAATGACAATGTGTGGAATAATACACCGACAACATTAAAACTTATTGTCAATCCGCCTTTCTGGACAAAAACGATTTTCAGAATACTTTTTTTTCTCATGCTTGCCTTTCTTATTTATGGCTTCTATCATCTTAAAATAAGACAGATACGATTACAAAAATTTCAGCTTCAGAAAGCAGTAGATTTAAAAACTGCTGAACTGAAAGATAAAAATGAAGAAATCTCTCAGCAAAATGAAGAAATACAAGCCCAAAAAAGAGAACTTGAAAAACACAAAGTTTATCTTGAAGAACAAGTGAGTGAGCGTACAAAAGACCTTGAAATGGCAAAACTAAAAGCTGAAGAGTCTGATAATCTCAAAACATCTTTTCTTAAAAATATGTCTCATGAAATTCGCACACCAATGAATGCTATCATTGGTTTTTCCTCTTTGCTCGATTACGAAGATATTACTGATGAGGATAAAAAATCAGCTATCAGCCAGATTCACAGCAGCTGCGATTCTCTCCTTCATTTGATTGATGATATTATTGATGTGTCAAGGATTGAAACAGGAGACGTACAGCTTAATATTGAGCCTGTCAATGTTAATGAATTGTTGATTGATTTGTATGCAATGTATAATGATACCAAACTCCGGAAAAATAAAGGCCATCTCAAACTCAATGTAAAAACTTATTCAGGCAGTTACATTATCCTTACCGATCAGCAAAGACTCAGACAAATACTTTCAAACCTGATTGATAATGCTATGAAATATACAGACATGGGAAGTATTGACTTCGGATTTGAACTGGTCGGAAATGAAATAGAATTCTTTGTCAGGGATACCGGAATAGGTATTCCAAAGGAAAAATATGAAGAAATATTTAGTTTATTTGGCAGAGTCGGCGATACGAATGAGCAGGTATACAGAGGAGCCGGAATTGGGCTGGCGATTACCAACGGCCTGGTTCAGATGCTTGGCGGAGAAATATGGCTGGAATCAGAGGTGGGAAAAGGTACAACTTTTTATTTTACATTACCTGTTATTGAAAATGTTAAATCAAAATCAATGGAGAAAGACAATATTTTTAAAGACCCGTTTTGGAATGATAAGGTGATACTTGTTGTTGAGGATGAAGAGTCAAATTATAGATTTATTCAGGCAGCTCTGAATAAAACCGGCACAAAAGTAATTTGGGCAAAAAACGGACAGGAAGCAATTTATCAGGCCAAAAATTCTGATATTGACCTTATCCTGATGGATATGAAAATGCCGGGAATTGACGGATATCAGGCCACAAAGGAAATAAGGACATTCAATAAAGATATCCCTGTTATTGCCCAAACAGCTTTTGCGCTTTTCGGGGAAAGAGAAAAATGTATTGAGGCCGGTTGTACTGATTATATTGCCAAACCTTTTACTTTTGCAGATCTCTTAACGATCATTAAAAATAACCTGTGAAACCGGAATAATTTACCCTGTGAAGGCCGCAACAGATGAGCCTTTTTAGCGCTGCCGGCTTTCAGGACTAAACCTGCTGATTTGCCTGTACCAGGCAGCGTCAAAAAAAATCGGGCAAAAAAAACCAATAAAAATGAATACTTTTCAAAAAATATCGTATAAGGTAAATAGGGAATTTTTATGATTATGTTGAAATAGAAAAAATTTGGCTTTGAATTTGTAGATATTTGACAGATAACATGTCATTTTAAAGGTAAGACATAAAAAAAATCAATGTATAAAGATTTTCGAACAATTTTTGTGAAAATACGTATGAAAATTGAGCATACAACGTGATAAAATAAACCTAAGATGAATACTGACAATAACATTTTTAACCTATTTGAATT
>CAZVTW010000476.1:0-4486 GCA_964629805.1 uncultured Bacteroidales bacterium
TTTAAACGGTTTAAATCTTAACTTTAATCGTTCCTTAATTACTGATTGTCAATTTATTTTCAAATTAAATAATTAACCAATTGAAGTATAATATACGCTATCAAACTTTTGACAGAAATTAATGTTCCGGTGGAATAGAATTCAGGATAAAAAAGAATTAAAACAAAGTCCACTTTTTCATGAAATGAACTGCTGTCCCTATTTTTTGTCCTTCACAAAAAATTTCAACAATATATTTCCCTTCTATCTGAGGTTCTTTGACCTGGTAGTCAATACAAACCCTTTTTTCTTTGCCTTCATATTCAGCTTCTTTTTTTGAAGTATAAGCGATTTTCTTTCCTTCATATTCAAAGAGGTTTGCAGTATCTGAAATGAGAATATAATCGTCAGGACGTGCTATTCGGATATAGATAGTTCTTGTTCCCGGCTCTGCCACATTGTTTTCGCTCAAATTAAAACAGGTTTCCAGCTTTTTTACTTTGTTATATCGCCGGGTTTCATTGCCGTTCTCTTTATAACCGGTGACATCAATATTCAAAGCATCCAGTGTTGATGCTAATTGCACCTTCTTCTCCAGTACTTCCTGTTTTTCAGTCATTTCTTCGATTTCTCCCTGGTAGCGAAGATTTTCATCTTTCACTAATAAATTCTCTCTCGTCAATTGCCTGTTCACAACATTTAAAGAATCAATTGTTGATTGCAAGCGTGTATGAGATTTCTTAAGTGAAGTAACCTGGTCTTTAAATTCTGCAATTTTTACACTGTTAGAGTATTTTACTCTTTTCAATTCATCCAACAATTCCTGTATTCTTTCCTGATCAAGTTCCAACTGGGCATTTATGCTGTCATTGTTGGTTTTAAGTTCTTCATACTCCAGGTACAACTCATTCAATTCATTCGTGATTTCCAGTTTTTCCGAGTTGCTTTTATTGAGCTCATTTCTTAAATCCCCGGTTTTTCCTGTCTCGAGCTTAAGCAGAACACCAAGAACTATAGCTAAAACAGCTAAAACAATAATCAGAACGATCAGAATAACATTCTTTTTCTTTTTCGGTGCATTGTTTAATTCCCTGTTTTTTTCAGGTGAGGTTTTTTCTTCCATAATTTTTGAATTTTACGTTGGGTTATGTTTATAAAGTTATTTAGACAAATATATCAATTTTCATCAAATTTTATATGATTTTTCTATAAATATTACATAAATTGGCAGTATAAAATTAAATTTATCCATTTTGCTGAATTTAATTATATTAAATGAGTATTTGTCGACAAAATAAGCAAAAAATATATATTTTTATTTTGCTTTTAGTTTTTGTATGTTTTCTTGCATTTACAAAAAGTTCTTATTCTCAGAGTATTCCTGAGAATATTCAACAGGAAATAATCACCTGCAAACAACTGATTTCAAAACATAAACAGACTGGTAATAAACCACAGGAAGCCCAATATCACAATCGATTAGCCACATTATACTGGCAGAACGGACTATTTGCCAAAGCTATTAATCATTTTAATGAATCACTGAAAATAAACCAATCTATAAATAATATAAATGCCCTCCAATTTATACATGGTCAATTGGGATTAGTATACAGTGAACTTGAAAATAACAATACAGCTATCTCCCAATTTAATAAAAGCTACGAATTTGCAAAACAACTTGATAACAAACCTGAGATAATATCGCAATTATTAAATCTGGCGCGGGTGTATAATCATTCGGGAAATTATCAAATATCGATTGAAAAAGCAGAACTCGCTCTGGAACAAGCGCTGGGTATTACTCATCTTCTCTTTACCAGAACCGCTTATGGTATTTTATCAGAAAATCATAAATTATTGGGGAATGAGCAGAAATCACTGGAATATTTTAATTTATATTCAACTTTTGATAAAAAGATACGCCGTGAAAAGGAAAAAAGACTTGAAGAAACCACTGAAAAGGCCATAGCTGAAAAAATTGCCAAAGAAAACGAACTCGAGCTCAAATCAAGGCTTATTAAAGAAATAGAAGATAGTTTGCAAAGAATTGGGAAAATCATTCTTGAAGATAAGAATTACATTGAATTACTTGAGGACCAAAAGAAAAAGAAAGAACTTGAACTGGAGAAAAAAGACATAAAGTCAAAACACGATGCGCTCGTTAGAAAGGTTCTCATAGGAGGAATAGTAATATCATTCTTGCTTGTCGGTTTAATATTTTTTGGCTATCATGAGAAACATAAAGCTAATAAAAAACTTTCGGCACAATATGAGGAAATATCATTTCAAAAAGCCATGATTGAGGAAACAAGCGATCGGCTGGGCAATGCACTTGACGAAATATATAATCAAAATGTTCAGATATCTTCCAGTATAGATTATGCAAAAAATATCCAGGAAGCCATTTTACCTGATAAAAAAAATCTTCACAACTATTTACCAGAATCTTTTATCGTATTTCATCCCTGTAATGTTGTCAGTGGTGATTTTTACTGGTTCAAATCTTTTTTGCAGGGAGGAGCTAAGAAATTTATCATCGCAGCCGTAGACTGCACAGGACATGGAGTTCCCGGTGCCTTTATGTCAATGATTGGCATTAATTTGTTAAATGAAATTATTAACCGTCATTTTATTCAAAAAAATATTCCTGTTCATGCCAATTTAATTGTAGAAGAACTCCGTAAAGAAATCCGGACTGCTTTAAATCAGGAGACAACAAATAATACTGACGGAATGGACCTTGCCCTTTGTATTGTTGATTATCATAATAAAGAGCTCGAATTCTCCGGCGCCTATAATCCCCTAATTTATATTCAAAATGGTCAATTGCATGTTATTAAAGGAGACAAAGTTCCTGTTGGTGGTTACCAGGGGAGATTAGACCAGCATTTTCATCTGCACAAAGTATCATTCAAACAGGAAACGTGTTTTTACATATTTTCTGACGGATATGCTGATCAGATTGGGGGGCCTAAAAATAAAAAGTTTTCCTCCAGGAGACTCAGGGAATCATTACTACAAATTCATTCATATTCAATGGAAGAACAAAGGTCCAAACTTGAATCACAATTTCTTAAATGGAAAGGAGATGATCAGCCCCAAACAGATGATATTATCATGATTGGTTTCAGATTAAATTCAAATTTTGAATGAACACAGAAAAGAAACTGAAGTACGTTCTAAAAATCCGAATATCAAGGCATTTCAGTCTACTGGTAAGAGATGAGTACCTCTGAGATTTGGAATTATAAAAGTTACTTTAAAAAAATAATAATCTTTATATGTAGAGATGTAATATTTTTTTTATATTTATAAATTGAATTTTTGTATATTAATTTTATACTTATGAAACAAGTAATACAGTTATTGATAATCTTATTTATATCTGGTGTCTGTACATTTGCACAAACAAAACCGGAACATAAACCAAAAGTCTATCGATCACCAGAAGGTCGTTTGTTCATCAACAAATCTCTCGGAGTCTATTTGCGTCTGGCAACTTCTCCTGATGAAGATGCAGAATCATATCTGCTAAAAAGTGAAATAACAACGGAATACTCTAATCCCATGTATTTTGATACGGAGGGATACAATACATTCCGCTCCCCTTCGGCTGTTGATACGGTTACCAAAAAGCCGGTATATCCGCAGAAAGATGTTATTTTTGAGGTATATTCTGATAGTGAACCACCGGACTCAAAAATATCATATGGTGATGCCGGAAGGACATTCATCAGGTCAAAATTGTATCTAGGCTCAGGAGCGAGTATTGTGCTGGAATCAAGAGATGTGACATCCGGAACTGACAAAACCTATGTTTCTGTTAATTCTTCTGATTATAAAGAATATACACAACCAATACCTGTAAATGAACAAAAAGAATATACAATTAAATATTATTCGGTTGACAATGTTGGTAATGCTGAAGAAGACAATGAAATCACTTTTGTTGTAGATACTGAAAGTCCTGTGACTTCGCACACCATTGAAGGTGACCAGGAAGAAAATGTCTTATCGGGACGATCAAAAATCACTCTTTCTGCAACTGACAATTCATCAGGAATCAGACGCACATATTACCAGATAGACGGAGGTAAACCAAGAATTTATTCAGGAACAATTTATATGAAATACCTTAGCCAGGGTGAACATACCCTGACCTACTATTCGGTGGATAAAGTAAAAAACCAGGAAGAAAAAAAAGACTATGTTTTTTTTTTAGATAAGACCCCACCAATTGTTGTTGAAGAAGTACTTGGCGATCAGTTCTACATCAACGGAAAAGCTTACTCATCCGGAAGAACCAAACTCAAGATAACAGCAGTTGACAACAAAGCCGGCGTGAAAGAAATATATTATTCAATTGACAGAGGGGAGAAACAACTATACGAAAAACCATTTTATTTACCTTCACAATCCGGTTCGGTTGTTATCAGATCATATGCTGTTGATAAAGTTAACAATATGAGTGGCACAACAGTCGAAAACTCACGAACACACGCCA
>CAZVTW010000477.1:0-4484 GCA_964629805.1 uncultured Bacteroidales bacterium
TCGTTTACCCCGTGAAATAACTTTAACGATTAAAACAATTTCACGGGGTGAAATTTGTGGATAAAAAATTTTGACGTAGTCAAAAAATCCACTTTGAGAACAGACACTAATTAATTCGCGGTCAAAAAAAATTTCATGGCCAAAATTTAAACAGATGAACAAGTTGAAAACAGGCCGAAAACTGTTGTTTGAAATTTTCAAATCCTCAAATAATAAATTTTTTAGTCATTCAGCTTTATATTATTTGTTATGGAAAATACATTAACACAAGTTATTCTTACAACAAGCCTGGAAGCATTGTTCCGGGATTTTTCAGCGTTAACTGATTTGCCGTGTTACCTGGCAGATTTACATGGTCATATCATTGCCGGACCAAATCAACAAAAAATTACAGCTGATTTTCACATGCAGTCCCTCGAATGCCGTGAATTCATCAGGTTACGACAGGCTGATATCTTTCAACAATTAAAAGCCGGGCAGGAAAGCATCACTTTTGAAATTTTTCACGGACTTCACTATGCTGCTGTTCCGGTGATATCAGGCAAAAATCTCATTGCTGTCATCCTAACCGGACTTTTTTTTACCAGTCAGCAAAAAAAAACACAAACATCAGTCTTTATGCAAGTGGCTGAAAAATTCGGATTTGACAAACAAGCATATACTGATGCCATACAAAACATCCCTGATTTTTCTGAAAAGAAAATTCATCAATTCACCAATTTCATGATTTCCTTAGGCAAACATCTCTCATCTGAAATCGAAAAAAACAATGAACTGACAGAAACAAAACAAGAGCTCAACAATAAAAACCGGCAACTGAAGGAATCGAAACAACTTGTTGAGGAAAAAATTAAGGAAAGGACAAAAGAACTCCTTGCTGCAAATAATAAAATCATTGAAGAAAATGCCCGGCGGGAGGCATCAGAGGCAGAGCTCCAAAAATCGGAAAAAAAATACCGTCAGCTTGTTGAATCCATGAATGAAGGCTTGGTTATTCTGGATAAAAAAGGAGTCATCTCATTTGTAAACAGCAGGTTATGCCATATGTTCGGTTACAGTGAAGAGGAAGTGCTTGGGCGCTCACCGGTTGATTTTCTGGACGAACAGAATAAAGAATTATTCCTGGAGCGTTTTGGAAAAAGAAAAGAGGGTTTAGCCTGGCAGTATGAGATTGAATGGAAACACAAAAACGGGCACAATTTCCCCACTATTGTCTCTCCACAGGTTATCTACAACGAGGAAGGGGAATTTGACGGTAGTGTAGCAGTCCTGACTGATCTGAGTGTTTTGAGAAAAGCAGAGGACAATCTGCAAAAAACAGAAGAAAAATACAGGCGGTTCATTGAAATCATGAATGAAGGGTTTTTCACAGTGAATACAAAATATGAAATCTCGTATGTCAATAAAAGATTCTGTGAAATACTACGCTACAAGCCAAAAGATATCATTGGTAAACCAATTATAAAATTTATTGAAAAATCATATCTCCCGATATTGCTCAAAAAACTGTCGGAACTGGAAAATCACAGGACAAAAGCCTTTGAGGTGATGATGAAAGACATTCAGGATAACCAGGTATGTTGTATCTTTTCACCCGAGACCCTGAAGGATGAAGAAGATAATTTTGCCGGCAGCGCTGTTGTTGTTACTGATATAACACACCAAAAGAAAGTGGAAAATGAGTTGAGGGAAAAAAACAGGAAACTGAATTATACGATTGATGAGTTGCGCAAAACAGAAGAAAACTTACAGGGAATACGTGCTGAACAGGAAAAATTTGTTGCCTTGATTGAGAACAGCCTTGATTATATTGGTTTTACAGATATGGAAGACAACCTGCTGTATGTTAATCCTGCCGGCGCCCGCATGATTGGCCTGGAGCATCTTGAGACCGGTCTTAACCTGTCCGACCCGACCATTATTACAGAGAAATTAAAACATTTTAAACAAAACAACGTGTGGCCCACCTTGTTGGAAAACGGCTTTTGGACAGGAGATATGAAACTGCCTAATGTCAATACAGGCGAACTTTTTGATGTGAATGTTATCATGTTCTGCATTGATGATCCCAAAACCGGACAACCAAAATACATTGGTTCCATACAACGTGATATCAGAAGCATGAAAAAAGCCGAAAAAGAGCTTTTAAAAAAGAACCAGGAACTGAACAGAATAATAAACCAACTGAAGGAAACACAAATAGAGCTGATCAGGGCACAGGAGGAGCAGGAAAAGTTTTTCGCCCTGGTTGAGAACAGTCTGGATTTTATCTCAATTACCGACCTGGAATCCAATGTCCTGTATCTTAATCCGGCAGCCATACAAATGATGGGTATTGAAGGATATGATTACCACATCAACCTGCTTGAAAACGACTATATGCCGAAAAAGGCCAGGGAGGATTTCAAAAACAATGTTCTCGCGACCCTGAAAAAAAAAGGCGTGTGGACCAGTGAAACAAAAATAACACACATGTTTTCCGGCAAAACATTGGATGTCAGCTCAATCGTGTTTTATATTCTTGATCCTAAAACCAAAGAACGAAAATACATTGCTTCTATTCAACGAGACATCACCGAGCAAAAAGCGGCAGAAAAGAAACTCATGGAAGCACACAGGGAACTGGTTTCCTCCGAAGAAGAACTGCGCCAGAATACCGAAGAGCTGAAATCAAGCAATGAAAACCTGGAAAAGACCAAAACCGAGCTTGAACAGACCCTTCAAAAAGAACGGGCAACACGTGACAAGCTTGACCAAACCCTGAAAAAGCTCATGGATACACAATCGCAACTGGTTAATTCCGAACGGATGGCTTCTCTCGGGCAACTCACAGCCGGAATAGCACATGAAATAAACAATCCGGTTAATTTTGTGTCCTCAAATATCAGTCCTCTGAAACTTGATCTCCGGGATGTAAAAGAACTGCTCGAAAAATATGAATCATTGCATGAAGCTGCTGATCCAATCGATTTGCTGGACAAAATCAGGGTGTTCAGAGACGAATTGGAGCCTGAATACCTTTACAGGGAAATAGAATCGCTGTTACAGGGCATGGAAGAAGGCGCCATCAGAACCAAAGAAATTGTCAAAGGCCTCAGAAGCTTCTCAAAGATGGACGAAGAAGAATTTGTACCGGCAGATATTCATGAAGGCATCGAATCGGCGCTCATGCTCCTGCGAAACAAGCTGAAACACAACATCACAGTGCATAAAGAATTCGGTGAAATTCCACTCATAGATTGTTATCCCGGCAAACTGAACCAATGTTTCCTCAACATTCTCAACAATGCATCACAGGCTATGGAAGGGAAAGGAGATATTTATATCCGCACATTTCAATCAGACGGAAAAATCTTTATTTCCTTTAAGGATACGGGCAAAGGAATACCTGATGAAGTGAAAAACAGAATATTCGAACCATTTTTCACTACCAAAGATGTCGGACAGGGTACAGGTCTGGGTTTATCAATTGTTTTTGGTATTATCAATTCCCATCACGGCCATATTGATGTCCTGAGCGAACCAGGCAAAGGCGCCGAATTCATCATCAGATTACCGGTGAAACAGGTTGAGAGGAGATAATACCCATTTCCATTTAGGTAAATATGGCAAATTCCGGTAAAAATGATGAAGGAAATCCCTATATGGCATTAAAATTTAAATTTATTAACTTTCATATTTTGCTGAAAAAATAATCCATTCTTTAACACTTTTTCAACTGAGCAGTGTTTTTGCAATCTGTTTTTTTAAGAAGTCTGGCTCGATGTACCTCAACTGTTTTCGGACTAATGTTTGTTTTGTCGGATATTTCTTTAGATGATAAACCCTTACAGATGAAAATAAGAATTTCTTTTTCTTTGTTTGTGAGACAGTCTTTTTTAATCTCTTTCTTTTTATAAATTCTAAGTGCAAATTTTTGTAATATTTCAACAACGAAAAATATTCCGGGCAGGCTTTTTAACAGGTTCTCTGAAAATTGCTTTTCACGTAAAAACTGTTGTCCAATCATTTTCTTTTCTGTTATGTCCCTGATGATTGACAAGATTGCATTATCGTTCTTGTATGGAATGGTAATACTATTAGATTCGACAGTCTTTATCATTCCGGATTTGTCAATAAACTCGAATTCCCCAAGATCGACAGGGATATTTCTGCTCAATAATCCACGTCTTTTTTTTAATACCTGATGAAGTTTTTCAGGTACAAAATCAAAAATACTGAGGCCAACACAATCTTTTTTCAAATACCCGGATATCTTTTCAAATGCAGGATTGATATCAAGGATCGTATCACTGATATCAGTAATAACTATGCCTTCCTGACTTATTTCAAAAAAAATTTGAAAAAGCTCCTTATCTTCAAAATTGTTTTTCAAGATATAACTTCTTTTTGATAAAAAATTATTATTAATAAAATTAATTAAAATCTTTGATGGCTCTATTCTAATTTAAGGTTGATTTGTTTAAACATCAATAAAATCAATA
>CAZVTW010000478.1:0-4451 GCA_964629805.1 uncultured Bacteroidales bacterium
TCGCGGAGTTTTGGGTCTTTACATTCAATCATTGACTGGATAAATAGTTTTACTGCAGAGAGAATGGGTGATACCCCGTCATGTAATTCCTTGGCAAGGCGGCCCCGTTCGGTTTCCTCTGCTTTAATAACAGCATTGAATATTCTTTTTTGGGTCAGCTTTCTCTCTGTTATGTCCCTGGAAACAGAAATGATGGCAGGTTTTCCTTCGTAATCAATCAACCTGGAGTACATTTCAATTGGTATTGTTTTTCCTCCTTTTGTTCCGTGTTCTGTTTCAAATGATAAGACACCCTGTGAATGAATTTTTGACAGTATTTCGTCAATTGTTTCCCTGTTCTCTTTGGGAAATCGATCTTCATAAGAAATTTCCATAAGTTCTTCTTTTGAATACCCAAGTCTTTCAAGCATTGCTTTGTTTGCTTCAATAATTTTCCCATCCGGATTAACAATTGAGATACCATCCAAAACGGAATTAAATATAAGTCTGAACTTTTTTTCACTTTCAACAAGCGCGTCCAGTGATTTTTTATTTTCTGTGATATCTTCGGTAAACAACAATACATATTTTGACGGGACATATCCGCAATAGAAATTCACATAACGCTTGATGCCAGTTGTCTTATACTTATATAGTTTACCCAGCTTATTAGGTTTTTGCGATTCAAAAGAATCCCTGATGTATTTCATAAGTTCTTTATCCTCCTGTCCGAAAAAATCATCTATCGGATGACCCAGTGTTTTAACAGCCTTGACATAGGGATTATTTTTGGCAGCAATATTTACATCAACAAAATAAAATTTATCCCCTTTTTTCTCAAGCGTATAAACCGGCAAAGGAAAATTATCGATTTGGGCCCTGTAACGTTGTTCACTCTCTTTAAGAGCCTTTTCAGAAGCTTTAATCTTGCTGATATCCCTCACTATGGCATGAACGAAATGTTCACCGCCAATGTCAACAGGATTGAGTGTGACATCAGCATCAAATAATTCGCCGTTAAGCCTCTTGTGTTTCCATTCGAAACGATGCCTGTTGCCATTTTTGGCCTGATGAATATGTTTTTTCGCTTCATATTCGCTTTTCTTTCCATTTGGTTGATATTCAGGTGAAAATGCATAAGGTGTTTTACCAATGATATCATTTTTACGACACAAAAATACCTCTGACATCATTAGGTTGCAGTCAATAAAAATATCATCTTTTAGCAAAAAAAACACATCATTGGCATTTTCAAACAATAATCTGTATTTTGCCTCTTCTTCTTTTAGTAAAGTAATAAAATGTTTCTTTTTATCAAGCTCTCTTTTAATTAAATAATAGATGATAATGGATGTCACCAAAACAAACAATCCGCCCTTAATTGTCTGGATAAAAGCCAATATTTCGATCTTTTTTGCAAAAATCTCTACCAGGCTATCTGAAAATAAAATCCAAAGCAGGCTGAATACAAAATATATAAAAGCGATTTTGAATGAATGGTAATTATAAATATTTTTGATTTTCATTTTAAGGTATGTTAGACAGAAATACGAAATAATTATATAAAAATACTAATTATTTCGCATAATAAAAGCAGTAAGACCCATAATCACCAGTGGATGTTGATATTTTTTGCTGATGAAGTAAAATAAACGTCTGATAAGTTGGAGAATAGCGTATTCTTTAATTCAGTCCATAAATCGCTGTAACGCCTTCGAAGATTACCAATATGATGAAACAGGGAGCTGTTTCCTTGATAACTGCTTAAACCAATGTTTCTTTATCCGGAAGGGTTAATAAATTCCAGTATTCAACAGCCCTTCGCGTGTGAGGTATCACAATTGTCCCGCCAACCAGGTTGGCAATGGCAAATATTTCATGCATCTCCGGAGTGGTTACACCATGCTGATGGCACTTTTCAAGGTGATATGTAATACAATCGTCACAGCGTAAAACCATTGAACTGACTAAGCCGAGCATTTCTTTTGTTTTTGCCGGCAGTACACCGTCCATATAAGCATTCATGTCGAGATTGAAGAGTCTTTTCATCACCTTATTATCGCCTGCCAGAATTTGTTCATTCATTTTAGCACGGTAGGCATTAAATTCGTGTATTTGTTCTTTATTCATGATTCTCTTTTGAACAAAAATATTAAAAAATAATAAACTATACTTAGTGCGTGGTATTAATATATTTAAAAATTGAGGAATGCTTGTATTTATCAAAAGACCAGGGTGCCCGGTAGTCCTTTGTCAGTAACATATTGGCCCTGTAATCATCCGGAAATATTTCCAATTCCGGATTCCAGCTAAGGGTTCTGTTCAGTTTATATCCAATTGCGGCAAGATAACAGAGAGAAGCAGAACGGTGTCCTATTTCAACATCTGCAACCGGAAGCCGGCGTGTTTTAATACAGTTTAGCCAGTCACCATAATGATTGTCAGAATGATAGAGTTGTATATCCGATTCCTTCATTTCTATGTCTACAATTTTTTTTGGTTTAGAATCAAAAAACTGGCGGCTAATGTCAATTTTTCCGTCTTTTCCTATAAAACGGACGGCATATCCTCTGTCAAAATTTTTGTGGATGACCTTAACTCCGTTTTTATATTCAAATGTAAGGCCTCTTTTTTCAGCAGCATTTTCAGGAGGATTGATTTTAACAGGACCTGTAAAATCAGTTCCCATGCCCCATTGGGCAATATCAAACATATGCGCGCCCCAGTCTGCCAGGTTACCACCTCCAAACTCCTCATAATCACGCCATCGTGGCCAAAAATCCTTATTTAGGGGAGGAGCCAGTTTTTCATGATAGTCACAATTGGGAGCAGGCCCAAGCCAAAAATCCCAGTCAAGACCCTCAGGAACAGGTTGCCCTTCAAGATTATAAGGTACAGGAGGGTCTTCCACACTCACCCAAATTTCTTTCAATTCGCCAATATATCCGTTACGTACGAGTGTGCATGCTTTCCGGAAATTTTCCCAGGAACGCTGCATGCTGCCGGTCTGCACTATCTTATCCAAATTCCGGGCTGTATTGACCATGGTACGGCCTTCTTCAATGGTATGAGATAATGGTTTTTCACAATAAACATCTTTACCGTAACGCATGGCATCAATTGACTGTATGGCATGCCAGTGATCTGGTGTTGCTATAATCACCGCATCAATATCATTCCGCTCCAGAAGTTCACGGTAGTCTTGGTATGTATCGATTTGTATTTTCGATTTTCCGGTTTCTTCTTTGATAAATGACTCTGTTTCATTTTTGAAATTTTCTAATTTGCTTTTAAAAACATCGCAGGCAGCAACCATTTCAGCTAATGGTAGCGGAACAAAACGACGCATCAGACCATAACTTAACTTGCCGGTTCCTATTAAACCAAGCCGGATTTTATCACTGGGTGATATATAGCCTTTACCACCGAGAACAAACCTGGGTAAAACTGTTACTGCTGCCACAGTGGTAGCTGCATTTTTGAGAAAATGTCTCCTGGAAATAGATACTGTGTTGTCCATTGTAGTAGTTTTAGTTCATGAAATTTTGGAACAAGATATAAAAAACTCTCCATACATACCAACATTTTTTAGGATATCAAGAGTTGACATGCCAATCTTTTACAAAGATTTTCTTATGACGAGTCTTGAGGGATTTTCAAATTTATCGAATACCCTTTCCCTGATCATTTCTGCGGCTTTTTTCCCCATAAGCGCAAAGTTGGTGGTGATAACAGTGATACCACCGGCAAGAATTTCTTTTAGTGGTGTGTCGTCATAAGAGATAATACCAACATCCCGACCGACTTTTTTTCGGGTTTCCAAGCAGTGTTTGATGCAGGTTATCAAATCATTATCAGAAATAACCAAATAAATCTCCTTACTTTTAATTTGAGCCGGGGTGAAAGCTTCAATGGTATTGTATCGTATGCCAAAGTCATGACAGAATTGCACAAAACCATTGTAAATGCCATCAGGGATAAACTGAAATCCGTCCTGGCGGACAAAATTGATTCGTTTGTATCTTTTTATTTGCTCCAAACCAGAGGTTAAAGCATTATATATATCTTTTTCAAAATTCTGATAAACTGCTGCATAACCATCACCAAGTATATCAACGTTACTATCCAATAAAAGCAGCTTTTCGCGGGGTATTGCTTTCAAAACATGAGAAACATCTGTGTTGAAGTGGGCCAGGATGACATAATGCTCGTAACTGCCCAAATTATTGATGATAAAACGTTCAAATTGCTTTTGGTTGTAGTAATGAAAGAAGATATCACATTGATAAAACTTACCTAATTCTTGTGTAAAACTCCTGTACAGGACTTCTTTATAACTATTCATAGCATCAAACAGCAGGAAAACTCTGTTCAAACTGATATTATAGACTTTTGATACAAAAAAGCCGCGACCATGTGAAGCATCAATAATTCCCCTGCACCGAAGTTCATTATACGCATTGATAACAGTT
>CAZVTW010000479.1:0-4440 GCA_964629805.1 uncultured Bacteroidales bacterium
CCAAAAAATGCAGGAAGTTTTTTGACCAGTTTCATCTGCATTTTTTCAACACTCATTTCAATATTCTCAACATTTCGATTTTTACGTTGTCCTTCTATCACAACTTCTTTTAACTGTTCACTTTTTGCCTGCAATTCAATATCAATAGTTTTATCTGCATCCAGCTCTACCGTTCTTTTAAATTGATTATATCCCAGAAAATTAAATCTGAGGGTATAATTCCCCTTTGGGATTGTCAAAGAATAAAAGCCATAGACATTTGTAATGGTTCCCTTTTGGAGTTCTTCTACATAAATGGTAGCAGCAATGAGTTCCTCTCCTGTTCGGGAATCTTTAATGTAACCACTAATTGTGAACTCTTCCTGTCCATGCAATATTTTTAGCACAAACAAGAAAACAAATAATAACAATTTTCTTTTCATTCAATTTTTGTGTTTTGATTAATGCGATAATGACAGGCAAAGATGGGAAAAGTTGCAAAATGGTGTAAAAAAATGATATTAATTTAAGATTAATTCTGTGAGACCCATACGGCTGCTCTTTTCAGCATTTCTCTCACTTCCTCTGCCTGGTAAGATTCAGCGCTGTGACCAAGGAGGGATTGAAAAATTTTGCCTTTTCCGTAAGTATACACCCAGGCAAGGGGTTCATATTGTCCTGTTTTTATAGATTTAGCTTGTATTAATGGCTCAATCGGTTTTGTACCGGCTTGGTTATAATACAATTCATCTTTTGTATTGAATGACGCTAAACCGTTGGTTATAAAATGAGTGGTATCAACAATTTCCACTTTAAATTGGTCATAATTGTCATGTGCACTCCCGCCATGATGATCCCAGACACGCCGGCAAATATTACGATATTCCGGCCAGTCAGATTCTCCGGCGCCGGGTAGTGAATAATGAAAAGCGCCATTTGACAAATGTAGAATCAGTAATCCACCTCCCTCTTTTAAGTAAGTCACAAATGATTCTTTGGCCTTCCCGCTTAATCCTTTTGGGTCTTTCCAGTTACAATAATGTAACACAAGAAAACTATATGTTTCTTTTGAAACCCGCGACAAGTCCTCAATGTTTTCAGTAACATCAATATGGATGTTCGGATGTTCTTCCAGTGATTTTTTTATTTCAGGTGTTGTCTCCTGCCATTTATGCGCCGGATGATCATTCCCTGTAAGTAGCAATCCTCTGTATGTCTTTTTATTTGTCATAAATTTTTTGTTGATACTATCATTTATTATATTTTTATTCCTTGTTTGCATGCTGAGTTCATCTTTGCTTTCATTAATTTGCATAGCCAGGTTTATTTCCTGAGCCAGGGATATAGTATGTTGAAATATCATTGGGCAGACTATCAAAATAACAAGATAAAGTAATACCAACGTATAAAAGTGACTTTTGTTTGAGTTCATGATTATTCGGATTTGTTTTTTCTTATCATTCGGCAAATATAAGAAGTATTATAAAAGAATTTTGGTATTACTATCAATTTTAATTTCTTATTTCTCATTCGCGAATCCCATGCAAAAGTCAGGGACCTTGGGTTGAAAAAAAATCCGGGAACATTCAAAAATAGTAAATTTGAAATGGAGGTAGAACCCCATGATTGCGCGCTTTTGAAAGTGACAGGTTTAACTTTTCACAATTGATTCCATGTCAATAAACTAAATTGAACAGAACCATCTTTCCGACTGTTTGAATAACAGTTTTATTCACAAAAATTCTAATAAATAAAAAAGGAACAAAAATTGTATTATTCACGTAAAAATATATAAATAAAATATTTAGGGGGTGTAATAGAACATTTCATACACTCAATTTATCTCATTACTTAACGAATTAGAAAAAAATTCTATGTGCTAAAGTTGTTTTAATACGCACCCATTAGAGAGCATTTGTTTTTATTTAAAACTCATTACTCATCAAAACATTTAGTTATGAGACATGTACTTTAATAAAACATATATATTCCTTTCCTGTCTAATATTGAGACAGAAAAAAATGTAATGAAGACAATTTTATGAGTCATTCAAAACCAACATATGAAGAACTGGAAAAAAGGTTAAAAGAACTGGAATCTCAAAACAAAGTTTTCCTTACCAAAATTAAAGCGCTGGAAGAAAGAGATAATCATTTCAGTACCTTTATGGAACAGTTGCCGGGCGCTGCCTATATCAAAGATGAGAAAGACAGGATAATTTATTGTAATCATTGCTTTGCTGCTTTAACCAAAAACAAACCTGAAGATTTAATTGGCAAAACAACAAATGAGTATGTCCCACAAGATTTAACAGATAAATTTGAAAAGGAAAATGAACAGGTTAGACATGAAGGGGTTGTTTTGGAATCCGAGCATTCATTTCACGGTAAAAGTGGTGTATCATATTGGCTTACAAGAAAATTCCCATTGAATCATGAAAACGGGAAAACCTTTTTGGGCTCCATAAGTATAAATATAACCAGGCGTAAACAAATCGAATTTGAACTACAGAGGAGCAGAGACTTTCTTTCAACCATCTATAACAACAGTCAAATTGCATTTTTTATAGTAAAGGTGCATAAACCCGGTCATTATACATATGAGGGTATCAATGAAACACATGAAAAACATTTTGGAATTTCAAACAATGACATCATCGGAAAAACACCGGATGATTTAAAACCTGTGTTAGGCAAGAAAACAGTAGATTACCTGTATGATATTTATAACACCTGTGTTTCAGCCAAAGATGTCTTTGAATCTGAATATGAACTTCCTGATAATTGGAACAATCAATGGTGGTTAAGCAGGTTAAATCCTTTAATCGATGAAAATGGGAATGTGTTTCGCATTATTGGCACAGCAATAAATATTACAGACAGAAAAAGGGCTGAAGAATCCCTTCTTGAGAGTGAACAAAAATACAGGAAATTGTTTGATAATATGGAGCAGGGTGTTTTTTACCAATTATCTAATGGTCAGTTAATTGACTGCAATCCTGCCCTGCTGGGAATATTTGGTATGAGTCGGGATGAGTTTCTCAGCAGAACATCAATGGATACCAGTTGGAAAGTTATTGATGAACAAGGCGCTGAAATTCCGGGTAGTAAACATCCTTCTATGAAAGCTCTGCTTACAGGAAAACCGGTTCGAAATGAAATTTCCGGCGTCTTTAATCCACAAAAAAATGAATATATCTGGCTGAGCATTACAGCTATTCCGGAATTTAAAAAAAATGAAAACAAACCTTTCCGTGTTATTGTCACCCTTCATGACATTTCAGAACTAAAAAAAGCAGAGGCGGCTCTTAGAAAAAATGAGGAAAAAATGCGGAGTATTTTTCGAATAGCGCCAACAGGAATAGGCCTGGTGAAAAACCGGGTATTAACTGAAGTAAATCCGAGGGTTTGTGAAATGACCGGGTATTCAAAAAAGGAACTCACCGGAAAAAACGCCAGATGCTTGTATCCTACCCAAGCTGATTATGAATTTGTTGGCAATGAAAAATATCGACAAATTGCTGAACACGGTACAGGCGTGGTTGAAACCCGCTGGAAAACAAAAAATGGGGTGATCATTGATGTCCTCCTGGCATCAACCCCTGTTGATCTGAACAATTTATCAAAAGGAGTCACCTTTACGGCCCTTGATATCACTGAAAGGAAAAAAGCAGAGCAGGCCCTCCGGGAAAGTGAACATCAAAAGGAAATTATTTTGAACTCTTCCGCCGAAATGATCGCTTATTATGATACGGACCTGCGGGTAATTTGGGCGAATAAAGCTTCTGCAGAATCGGTGGGAATGACCAATGAAGAATTGTCAGGAAAACATTGTTATGAAATCTGGCAAAAAAGGAAATCCCCATGCCCTGATTGCCCTGTTCTAAAAGCAAAAAAACATAAAAAACCATTTAAAGGCGAACAAAAAACACCGGATGGTAAGTACTGGTATCTGCGGGGCTATCCTGTTATGGACAACAAAAATAATGTTGTTGCCCTTGTCGAATTCGGCCAGGACATTACGGAAAGAAAACAAATGGAGAATGAACTCAAAAACAAAAATGAAGAATATCAGTCAGTCAATGAGGAACTCCGTGAAAGTCTGGCTCAAATCCAAAAAATGAATACAGCTCTTGAAACAGCCAAAAAGAAAGCAGAGGAAAGTGAGCGTCTGAAGTCTGCATTTCTGGCTAATATGAGTCACGAAATCAGGACACCCATGAACGGTATCATTGGCTTTTCTGAAATGTATCTGAAATCAGGTCTGAGTGATAAAAAACGTAACTTTATTGCTAAAATAGTCATTGACAGTGGCAAACAACTATTGAACCTCATTAATGACATCCTCGATATATCTAAAATTGAGACAGGAGATATCACCATTACAACTGAAGAGATGAATCTCAATGACTTGATAATGGAACTCTACGCATTTTTTAAACCTCAATCTGCAAATAAAAGC
>CAZVTW010000480.1:0-4394 GCA_964629805.1 uncultured Bacteroidales bacterium
CGGCTGATTTGGGGTGTATAAACCCCGGTTATGCAGGTAATTTTTATATCTAAAGTAAATCCCTTCTCATTTCTATTTGTTTTTCACCCTGCCTACTTCAGAAAACTTTTCCTGTTTCCTCGCGATGCTGTGGCGCCTTTTACATTTCCGCCACCCCAGGTAAGTCCGGATTTGCGTTCTCTGAAGGGTGAATTGTTCATACTCCAACCGGTTTTTGCCGGCTTTTTTTCTTTTTGTTGTACTCTCTCTTCCTGCTTTTCTCCGTTTTCGTAAGATTTGATTATCCTGCTGATTTTTTTCTGATACCTGTATCTGTCCCAAAAAAACAATGGTAAACAGATAAACAAAATCAGGGAAATGCCAGTAAACAGGCAAAATTGATAATATTGAGACATAGCAAAATATCCTGCGAAACCGGCCACCAGCAAAATGATACCTGTTATGGCGGAGATATATAAAAGTAATTTCATGATTTTAAGTTTTAGTCATCGAATGCAAAAAAACAGAAAAAGGAACCTGAATGTATTTGTTATCATGCTCCTTTTTCTGTCAATTCAATAAATAACAGTCCTTTCAGGACATCTAACCGGCAGCTTCTTCTATTTCTTTATCCGACGGCTGGGCTTTTTCAAAATCCTGCACATTTTTTTCCGTTTCTTCCGTTTCTTTCCCTTTCAAATAATCAGGTAACTGCATTCCGGCCATTTTGAAAAGGTCTTGCAGTGGCGGTATAGACCCGGCCATGCTTGACAGGAAATTTGATGTTGAGCTTGTGTTGTTTTTATTACCAGAAGCATTATCCCAGACAGTGACTTTGTCTATTTTGATGTTCTTGATGGCTTCAACCTGTGTTTTAACGAGTTCAGGCAGTTTATCTGCAATCATGAGCATAACAGCATCTTTGGAATCATTTCCGGCAGCTTCAACAATTTTCTTAAATCCCTGGGCCTGCTTAGTCAGAATCTCTAACAAGCCGCTAGCTTCAGCTTCCATTTTTGCAAATTTGGCATCAGCTTCACCTTTGGCTATCCGGCGGATTTGTTCTGCCTCTGCTTCTGCATCAATTTCCACTTTTTGTTTATCAATCTCTGCCGGCACTACAATATCAGCATATTTGGTTGCTTTCTCTCTTTCGGCACGGCTAAGCTCAGCTTCTTTTTCTGCTGTATATGAATCCTCAAGCGCTTTTGCCTCGTTAATTTTTTCAGCAGTAACAGCTTTTTTTGTCGCCTCAGATTCACGAACTCTTCGTTCCGAGTCAGAATCAGCAATGGTCACTTTGGCAATATTTTCACCTTCTACGGCTGTTGCATTAGCCCTGGCGACTTCCACACGTTCCTTTTTCTTGGCATCAGCTTCACCCACCATAGCATCTGCATTAGCTGATGATACACTGATACGCTCTTCTTTCAGGGCGTTAGCTTCACCAATAGACCCATCGCGGTTTTTCTCAGCAACCTGTTTTTTAGCTTCATTCACAGCCTTAGCTGTTGCTTCTTTACCCAGGGCTTCAATATAACCAGCCTCATCAGTGATATCAGTCACGTTCACATTTATGAGCTTCAGACCGATTTTTTTCAGTTCATGCTCCACACTGGCAGATACATTGGTCAGGAATTTTTCACGATCGCTGTTGATTTCTTCAATGTCCATTGTGGCAATGACAACGCGCAGTTGACCAAAAATAATATCTGTTGCCAGTTGTCTGACTTCGTCATTGGATAGTCCGAGCAGCCGCTCTGCTGCATTATCCATAACACCCGGGTCTGTCGAAATCCCGACCATGAACCTGGAGGGCACATTAACGCGGATATTCTGCCGGCTCAATGCATTTTCAAGCCCGACTTCAATAGGAATCGGTGTTAAATCCAGAAATTCATACGACTGGATAACCGGCCATATAAAAGCAGCGCCGCCATGTATACATTTTGCGGAACGGCCAAATCCTTCATTGTCTTTTCCGACTTTCCCGTAAACTACCAGTATTTGGTCTGAGGGACACCTTTTATACCTTTTTAGCAAACTGATAAAAATAATAAAAACTGCAAGAACAGCTACAATAATAAGAATTGCAAATCCTTGTTCCATATTGTTTGTTTTTAGGGTTAATTAAAAAGATAAAAATTTATTCTATAAAAAACTTACAACAAAATAATGTCATTTTTTATTTAACTTTTAACATCTTGAGATTTAGCTTCGCTGCTACTACGTGGTCTCCCTCTGGTCGAAATGACTATGCATTCATTGATTTTCTGACAACCAAAATATTCTCATTGATAACATCAACTACTTCGACAAGACTTCCTGTTTTAATGATTTCAGGTTCATCTGTCATTGCATCGAGCGTTCTCAAGGCGCCCTGTACTTTAATTTGTATCTTTCCAAGCCCGCTTTTAGCTGCCGGAATGGACAAATATACATCACCAGTGCCGGAAATTGCATTCCGCATATCAAGCGTACCGCTTTCGGTGAGTTTTGTCATCAGGTAAAAGATGGTTGCCAGTAATAACATCATCGTTGTACCGGCAAAAAGGGATATAAACAGGGTAATCATCGTCCTCATACCTGCATCAATGCAGGCGAGTCCCGTCCAGGCAAAAACAGCAAAAAACGCCACAATATTCTTAATAGTAAATACATGAAAGCCTCCGTCGTGGTCACCTCCATGATCTGCATCATGACTTGTATCAACATCCGGATGATCGTCCAAATCACCACCGACAAACGTTAAAATGAGCATCATGATGAAAATCAGGCTTGAAGGTATTGCAACAACCCAATATACCTGCTCAAAAATTGTAAGAGCTGCCCACCAGGTTGAAATAGATATTATCATAGCTAAAATTATTAGTAATTAATAAAAAATCTACACGAAGATATAAATAAAAAAAATCATGTTTAAATAAATATATATTTTTCTTTCCAAATAACAAATACGGGTTATGTTAGTCATGATACTTAAATTAGTAATTGTGTTTCTCGTGCTAATCATATTTGCAAATATGTGTTTTTATAAATCAGGCAACAGTGTTTTTTCCCGGATTAGTACATAAAATAATTTACGCCTGAGAGAGTTTTGATCATCCAGGTATGGTTGCTTGATGATATAATACCTGACTTTTTCCCCATTTCGGATTTCATAGATCCAACTATGCGAAAATTTATCTTTTTTAACAAGTTTCCCTGCGAATTCAAGCAGTTCAAAATAAGTTTGCAGAATATTTTCGTCTTTTGAGACGAGACCATATGAAACACAAACATTTTTTTTTGTATTTATCTCATAGGTATAATAAGGGTATTGTTGAAGTGATTTAAATGTCATCAAAATATTGTCCTCGGTTAGTGTGTCTATCACCATTGAGAAATTATTATTTTTTTCATAAAATTGAGTGATATACTCCTGGGATTTCCCTAAAAAATTGTTTTGTCCCCGGATTAAACCAATAAAAGCAAAGAATAACACTATGGTTAGCAATTGTTTCATTCAGTCTGTTGGTTGTTACGTACCGTGAAATTCTTTTTGAAATACATCAAATTCACGACATGAAAATATTAAACCCGTATTATTTAACGAATTAACAAATAACATATGTCAAAACAATATAATAATTTTTTTTATGGGAATGAAAAGACAAATAATTTTTTTAGATGTTTATTCCACACACCTCTTCTAAATGCTGAGCGTGAGACATATAATTTTAAAAGGAAAGTCAGTTTGTTTTTGACAGAAATGAAAAAGCCCTTGTATTTAAATTTTTCTCAATAATCAATTGAGACAAGTGCGTTATTCTAAAATCAGAGGGATAGAAATTTCACTCAGGAGGCTTTTTTTAACACCCTGACAGTCACAGTAAAATAAGAATTGTATTCGTCAATCGGGATAAACTCAACATCCAGATCGCGCATTGTTATGAGGGCTACCATGATAAGTCCGATATGAGCGCCATCATTGCTTCCGGGAATAAGATTCCGCTGTTCACGCTTATATTTTCTGAGGCTATTTCTGTCGAGGGTATTAATAATTTCACATTTTTGAGCAAGAACGGGTACAAGTTCATTGTTGATAGCATTACCTGTTGCAAAAATATAACTATCTACTGTTTCCCCGATTACAAGAGAACCAACTCCAATATCGCGTTTTGCATCTATTTCTGTACGTTTTTCCTCAGAATAAAAAGATACATTTTGGGCAAGCTCAATAAATATTTTAAAGAGCTTTTTGCCGATTTTCGGATTATCGTTTGTTAAAATATTTATTTTCCCGCCTAACCTTGAAATGACATACTTGTCGAACGGACCCATGTAGGAGATGAGTATATTCTGGCTGATGAAGTTATGAAATTCAAATAGGTTAAAAATGTTATTGTCAGTATTCATCTTAGGTTTATTTTATC
>CAZVTW010000481.1:0-4390 GCA_964629805.1 uncultured Bacteroidales bacterium
TGTCAAATACAGTCCAGTCGTAATCCTGGTAAGGAATATCAGGCGTTATAGTAAAACGCAAATCTCCGCTCGACTGAGCTGTGAAAACATACCAAATACCGCTTGTGTCTGGCGATATGCAAGCATCATACCTGTTGAACTCATTAAAATAATTGCCGTTACCCAGGTACGGAGACGGGTCATCAATATAATAAAAATCCTGGCAAATAGGTATTGCCCCGAGACAATCCTGGACTGTCGGAGCCTGTGCATACATTTTTACCGGAAAAAAAATGAGAAAAAGTGAGATTATTTGAATTGTAAATATATGTTTCATAATTATTATGCCTAAATTACTGCACTTGAATATATACAATACCCAAATAGATAGGTTTCAAAATTAATAATAATCTGTAACAATTAGAAAATGATTCAGAATCTTTCACAGGTTTATAAAATCGATTTGGAAATACAATATTAACGTAATTATTCAGGTCATTTAATTCATGAGTCAACTCCTAAAAATTAGATTTTCGTCAAAATCAAGGCCTTGAGGATTTTTTTCTGTGGATATTGCTTATTTTGTTTGTCCTGAATACAATCGGAAATATTTTTGCTAAAACAACATTTGAAAAAATGATGGCTATTGTAACTGTTTTATTTGCGTTCTTCATTTTAAGGATTGCTTTAGAAAAACCAGCAAACCAATAAAATTAGATAGCAGAAAAAAAATCAAAAATATTTGCATATTTAAAATATTTGTTATTTTTGTTTGTGCAAAAACATAAAACAGAGATGATTGATATTATAAACTATATTGCGGATATTTGGTGGTGGTGGCGTAGCAGCTCTATATCACATTTGTAAACAATATCCCGAAAATATAGTCAAAAAAATATTCTTAACGGAAGGCATGTTGTTTACAGCATGCCTTTTTTTATGAGGTAATGTTTATTATATTGAATTTCATTAAACGGAAACAGATGTTAATCCTATTTTAAACACAATTTAAATCAAAAATTATGTCACAAATCCGAAAAATCTTTCTCACAGAGGATGAGATGCCAAGACAATGGTATAACCTCGCAGCTGATTTACCAACACCAATGGATCCGCCATTAGGACCAGACGGGAACCCGGTTTCACCCGATATGCTGGCGCCTGTTTTTCCTATGAACCTGGTTGAACAGGAAATGAGCCCGGACCGGTGGATTGATATTCCGGAAGGTATTATCGAATTATTGCTCAGATGGAGACCGGCGCCTCTGCATCGCGCCCTGGAACTCGAGAAAGCTCTTGATACGCCGGCTAAAATTTACTTTAAAAACGAAAGTTTATCACCTGCCGGCAGTCATAAGCCTAATACTGCAGTAGCACAAGCCTGGTATAACAAAGAATTTGGAATCAAAAAATTAACCACCGAAACCGGCGCAGGTCAGTGGGGAAGCGCTTTATCTTTTGCATGTGCCTTATTGGGCCTTGAGTGCAAAGTGTATATGGTACGAATTAGTTTTGACCAGAAACCTTTTCGCCAGATGATGATGCAGACCTGGGGCGCCACTTGTATACCCAGTCCAAGCAACCAGACAAATGCCGGAAAGGCCATTCTTGAACAGGACCCTGATTCCCCCGGTAGTTTGGGTATAGCCATCTCTGAAGCCATTGAAGAAGCTGTTTCTGATAAAAAAGGAGAAACACGGTATTCTCTTGGTAGTGTGCTGAACCATGTGATGTTGCATCAAACCATTATTGGCCTTGAAGCCAAGAAACAACTGGAAAAAGCCGGTGAAAAAAATCCCGATATTGTGATTGGATGTGCCGGTGGCGGAAGTAATTTTGCCGGACTTTCCTTCCCTTTTATTTATGATAAGATAAATGGCGCTGATATCGAAGTACTGGCTGTTGAACCTTCTTCATGCCCTACCCTTACGAAAGCACCATTTGCGTATGATCATGGTGATACTGCTGAAATGACCCCATTGCTGCCAATGTATTCACTTGGGCACACATTCGTTCCGCCGCCAATACATGCCGGAGGTCTGAGGTATCACGGCATGGCGCCACTAGTCAGCCGTGCTGTCAATGAAGGGTTGATCAATCCAATTTCCTTACATCAACTGGAATGCTTTGAAGCCGGAAGACTCTTTTCACAAACTGAAGGTATCATCCCTGCACCTGAGACAAACCACGCAATTGCTGCAACTATCAGAGAAGCAAAAAAAGCAAAAGAAGAAGGCAAGGAAAAGGTCATCCTTTTCAATATGAGTGGTCACGGACTGATGGATTTGACCGGTTATGATAAATTCATGAACGGTATGCTCGAGGATTACGAACTGCCACAGGAACAAATTGAGAGATACCTCGCTTCAATTGAAAAATATCCCAAACCTAATCCTGCGAAATCAGGAAAATGGTAATTTTAAAAAAAGCGCTGCCAACAAATGACAGCGCTTTTTTTTTGATAATTATTCATCCGACAATTTATCCCACCAGGTTTTTTTCATGATCAGTATACAAATAGCTGATATTACCAGTGTAATCAACATTGGTGTATATTGTTTAACAACCAGATAAATCGGTAATGCAACAAGCGCTGTCTGTCCGATAATTCCCAGTACAACATTGAGCATGTCCCGCCAGAAATTTTTGTTCTCTTTAAAATCAGGATGTTCGGCCACCACCAGTTTATGGATAGGTTTCCAGAATCCCCAGGGCCTGACATTTTTATAAAAGTTCTTAAGAACTTCAATGTTGGTTGGTTTATAAAACAAAGTCCCAATAATTGAACCAATCGTTGCAAACGCCAGAATAAAGGGGAAATAGTACAAGTACCTGATATCCGGCGCTAAACCTGGGTATAAAAGTTCTAGCATATTTTCCCATATAAATGGCATGGCGCTGGCTACCATTCCAAAAGCCATTCCCCAAAAGAATCCGTATCCGTTAAAGCGCCACCAGTACCACTTCAGAATATTGGAGGCTACATATCCGCCCCAGAGTGCAGATACGATGATCTGCAATAACTGATTGACGTTTTTCGACATCATACCCAAAACAATACTGACCAATACAGTGATGATACCGATGATGTAATTAGCAATATTTATTTGCTTGTTACTGGCGTTTTTGTTGATGTATTTACAGTATAAATCATTTGTGATATAAGCTTGGGCTGCATTGAGCGTACCTGCAAATGTGGAGAAAAATGCAGCCAGCAGACCTGCCAGCAAAAGCCCCATCAGGCCGGTAGGAACAAACTGATTAATAGCTGAAGGAAGCACCTGTTCAAAATCAAGCTGACCGGCAACCAGCAAGTCAAGTTTATCATAAAAAACAATGCCCAAAACAGCAAATCCGGCAATAAGAAGGTATCGGATTGGCATCAGGACAACAGAAACGAAACCACTCATTTTGGCTGCTTCGGAGGGAGATTTTGTTGCCAGAATTTTCTGCATGTCATAGGTTGGGGTTGGCCCGGCAGCACTCACCAGGAAGCCTTTGCAAAGCATCATCATAAAAAGGGCTGAAAACATTTGATAACCGTCTTCCTTAATTTTTTGTATCACCTCAGGGATTTTCGTGCTCCAGTCAAGATCAAGATATTTCCCAAAAAAAGGACTCATCCAGCCCTCCGGTACATGAAGCACATGAACGGAAAGAGCTTCCATTGCAATAACAGCAATAACAACTGATGATATGGTCATAATCGTATATTGCAGAACATCAGCCCATACAATACTGACCATACCGCCAAGAATAGCATAAAATACAGCAAACAGGGTAAACACAATGCCGTAAAGATGTGGCACATACTCCGGTCTGATAGCAATATCAACATATTGAGAAACAACTTCCCAGGGTAGGAATATCTCAATAAATTTTCCCAGACCAATAAAGCCATACGCTAAAAAGCCAAGGCTGTTAACTACAGCGAAAATAACAATGATGGCATGGGACATCTTAGCATCAAGTCCTGTTCCAAACCGTGTGGTTATCCATTCAGCGCCGGTAGTCACGTTAGAGCGCCTGAGCCAGGCTGATAAATAAACCATCAGGAATATCTGATTAAAAACAGGCCAGAGCCACGGAAGCCAGATACTTTTCAGACCATACACAAACAAGGTTGTCACCAGCCACATGGTACCGGAGATATCAAACATCCCTGAAGCATTTGACAGTCCAAGCATATACCAGGGAAGTTTGTTCCCGCCTAACAAATAAGATGATTTACTTTTACTGGCTATTTTTACCAGGACCAGCCCAATAACTGAAGTTGATATAAGATAGCCAATAATAATGAGTACATCAATGAGTTCAAGTTTCATAATTGTGTTATTTTTTCAAGTTTTTATGTTTTACCTAAAATTCTAAAACGAAAATCTACTGCAACACTGAACTGTACATTGCTATT
>CAZVTW010000482.1:0-4365 GCA_964629805.1 uncultured Bacteroidales bacterium
TATTTGCTTTTTTCGTTCTGCCAATTTCTTTAGCTACCTCCATCCTGTCTTCGAAGATTTTGAGTACTTCAGCATCCAGTCTGTCAATTTCAACACGGAGTTCTTCGAGGGTTTTCATGAATTTCGCGTCATTAGTATTCGGTTTCCTCATTATTAAGCTATTTAGGATTTGATGAAGTGCTTCCGGTGTTATTTGCTGTTTTGCATCGCTCCAGGCTTCATCAGGGTTATGATGTGTTTCAATCATGAGTCCGTCAAAATTCAGGTCAATGGATTTTTGTGAGATATCCTGTATAAGTTTCCTGTTTCCCGCAATGTGGCTTGGGTCGCAAATAATGGGAAGATCATTGTACCTTCTTTTCAGTTCTATCGGAATTTGCCAGTAGGGTTCATTTCTGTAAGGAGATTTTTCATAATTTGAGAAGCCCCGGTGAAGAGCTGCCAATCGTGTTATTCCGGCTTTATTCAGTCTCTCAATGGCCCCAATCCATAATTCCAGGTCTGGGTTTACAGGATTCTTGACCATAACAGGAATATCAACCCCCTGCAATGCATCTGCAATTTCCTGTGTTGCAAAAGGATTCACTGTTGTACGTGCACCAACCCACAGAATGTCCACCCCGGCTTTCAGAACGTCATAAATATGTTTAACATTGGCTACTTCGGTGGCAATGAGCAGACCGGTTTCATCTTTCACCCGTTTGAGCCAGGGAAGACCAATTGAGCCAACACCTTCAAAACTTCCGGGTCTTGTACGCGGTTTCCAGATTCCCGCTCTGTAAGCAACAACCTTCCCGTTTTTTATTCCTTTGGCTGTTTCCATAATTTGGTTTTCGGTTTCAGCGCTACAAGGGCCGGCAATAAATAATTTATCCTCCAATCCCGGAATACCCCATTCCCGTAATGGCTTAATTTTTAATTCATGTTCCATAGTTATCAGGTTTATTTTTTTAATATTCTTTTTATTCTGTTAGCTTCAATAATAAGGTCGTGTACTGCATCCTTGTTTTTTTCTGCAATTGATTGTCTGAATTTATTGAGCTTATTGATGTAAGTATCAAGAACAGTCAACACATTGTTTTCATTTTGCATAAAGATTGGCGTCCACATTTCAGAAGAAGATTTCGCAAGGCGCACTGTACTGTCAAATCCACCACTTGCCAGGTTGAATATGTGTTTTTCATTTTTTTCCTGTTCAAGCACTGTAAGGGCCAGGGCAAATGAACTGATGTGCGAAATATGCGAAACATAAGCAGCATGAACATCATGTTCTTCAGAATTCATATAAATCACTGTCATGTTAAGCAATCCAAACATTTTTTCAGCCAGAGCAACAGCATCTTTGTTACTTTGCTCTATATCACACAGAATCGCAACTTTCCCGTCGTAGAGGTCCGGAATTGCAGCCCAGGGACCAGAAAACTCAGTTCCTGCCATTGGATGCGCAGCAACAAAATTTTCGCGCCTGGCTGATTGATTTGCCAGCTCAACAATTTTTCTTTTCGTCGAACACATATCAATAACAACCTGTTTGTCAACTAAATTTAATATTTTAGGGAGTAGAGTATGGGTTGCATCCACCGGTGTGGCAAGTATGACTAAATCAGCGCTTTCCACAGCCTCATCAAGTGGTTTGATTTCATCAACAAAGCCTATCTGAAGGGCTGTATTGGCATGAAGTTTATTGTTGTCAACGCCAATAATATGAGATGAAAATTCCCTTTTAAGAAGGTCTATCGCCAGTGAACCACCTATTAACCCGACACCTATAATCGCTACTTTCATATCACTTAGTTCTTTCAGAAAATAATCTGTTTATTCTGTCTAGGGATTCTTTAAGCATTTCTTTATCAGAACACAATGAAATGCGTAAATAATCCTTACCATTATCACCAAAAATAAAGCCCGGTGTGATAAACACATGAGCTTTCTGTAAAAGATATTCGGATAATTCTTCCGCTCCGTTATATTTTTCAGGTACTTGAGCCCAGACAAACATTCCTTCAGCTTCTTTATCATATGAACAATTGAGCGCATCAAGGATGTCATAAACGATTTGCCGCCGTTCTGCATAGGCATCATTAACCGAATCAAACCATAGCTCATCCGCTTTAAGCGCTTCAGCAGCGGCTAACTGGAGAGGACGAAACATGCCGGAATCCATATTGCTTTTTACTCTCAGAACTGTTGAAATAATTTCAGGGGAACTTGCGGCCATCCCGATTCTCCAACCGGCCATATTATGTGACTTGCTTAATGAATTGAGTTCAATTGCTATCTCTTTCGCCCCTGAGATGCTCAATATACTGAGTGGCTTTTTACTCAGAATAAAGCTGTATGGATTGTCATTACATATCAGAATATGATGTTTTTTCCCAAAATCAATTAATTTTCTGAATAATTCCATATTTGCAGGTTGACCAGTCGGCATATTCGGGTAATTAACCCACATTATTTTAACATTTGTCAGGTCCATACGATTTAATAAATCGAAATCAGGTTGCCAGTTATTTTTTTCAGTCAGGTCATATGGAATAATATTGGCCTGCATAAGCATTGACACAGCTTTGTAAGTGGGATAACCGGGATCAGGAATAAGGACGCTGTCGCCAGGATTCAGAAATGCCATTGAAATATGCATAATGCCCTCTTTTGAACCTATAAGAGGCAGGATTTCATTGTCCGGATTAAGTATTACATCGTAATATTTTCGATAGAAATCAGAGAATCCCTGTCGTAGTTCCGGTATGCCGGTATATCCCTGGTAGCCATGATTTCGTGGATTAAGAGCAGATTCCCTCAGCTTTAGGATAGTATCTTCAGAAGGCGGCATATCAGGATTTCCAATACCAAGATTCAGAACATGAGCGCCATTGGCTTTCATTTCACCTATCTCTTTTAATTTTCGTGAGAAATAATACTCTTTGACTGTACCCAGCCTTTCTGCTGTTTTTATTATCATATTCAAAATGATTTAAATATAATTATGGACTTCTTTAAATGATTTCTTACCAATTTGATATTCTCCCATGATTTCCAGGCCGTCAGTGAGTGGTTTTATTGCCTCCAGGGCTTTCCTGTATCTTTCAGCATCATTGAAAGTGATGTCAATAAATATCAGGTATTGCCATTCACGCCCCAGGATAGGAAAAGATTGTATTTTGGTCAGATTAATCCCGTAAAATGCAATGACAGAAAGGACTTTTGATAAACTACCGGTTTCATGTGGAACGGTAAAACACAGTGAAGACTTATCAATTTCAGAAGGAATAAGCTTGATATTATCCCGCTGGATCAGAACAAGAAACCTGGTATAATTACGCTTATTAGTTTCAATACCATCGGCAATGATATTTAGTTTGTAAATATCGGCTGCCAGTTTACTTGCAATAGCGCCGGTATCCTTTAATTTATTGTCTGCCACATACTTGGCGCTCAGGGCAGTGTCCTCAGATTCAACAAGTTTAATATGCGGGTATTTCTTAAAAAAGACCCGGCATTGGTTAATTGCCATAGGATGTGAATGCACCTCTTTCAGGTCCTGAATACTAATGCCATCATTCACCAGCAGACTCTGAGCAATTCGCAAGTATATTTCACCAATAATCAAAAGATTGGAGTTTCTTAAAAGCGCATAGTTCTGAAGAATGCTGCCCGAAACGGTATTTTCAATGGCCATCACAGTAAAATCTGCCTGGTAATTTTCACATGCTTCAACAGACTCCTCAAAAGTGGAACAGGGAAATATTTCCAGATTATTGTTTTGAAAAAACCCCCTGGCTGCAATTTCATGAAATGCTCCGCTATAACCCTGTATGGCAACAATCTTTTTCGTGTCTTCCATATTGTGAATTATTAAGTTTTTGACAAATTTAACTCTCAATCAAATTTACATTCATTATATGAACCTTTAATACAAAAAAAAAGTCCCGTATATACTACACGGGACTTTTTATTTCTTTTCATTTCTATATAAGAACCCCGTGCTTTTATCTGTTTGAATAAAAGTAAAAATAAAAGTAAAAAAAACTCGGGGCACTGTATGTATTCATAATCAATAAAATCTTAATTTTAGGAGCTGACTCCTGTTAAAATATAATAAAAAATCCAGACTTTTGATCGGGATATATTCAGTTTCATTCAATATATACCCGTTCCTGATAATTACCAGAAATATAAAAAGTAAAATAGATAATATGAAATATTGTTTTTCTTCAAAATACTTATACCAAATTTCAATTTGTGACAAAGTTAAGTAGCATTTTTATAATTCCAAATATTTTTATGTGAAATTTTATTAAATATCACAGATACTAATTAGTGTCCATCCATAAAGTAAGTGTCTCGGCCAGAAAGTTCGAGGTC
>CAZVTW010000483.1:0-1090 GCA_964629805.1 uncultured Bacteroidales bacterium
TATATTTTGCTTTAATCCAAACCTCTGAATTATCCTTATAAAAACCGAACATGCCTTTATCACCATAAAACCAATCATAACCAATCAATAAGTGAATCTGGTCGGATAATGAATAGTCAGCATACGAGCGATTGAATAGTGCCTTGTTATTCATGTCGAGGTATGAGAATGTGGACAATTTTAAGGTGCTTCGGACTAGTTTTTTTGTGATTCCCAAAGTTGTGTACACCGTATTTTTATCCGTTTCCATTGAATTATCATAATCGTTAATTCGTTTATGGTAATATTGCGCTGTAACAGTCCAGTCATGTCCGGGATACCAATCGATACCCAAAAGCAGGTTCGTGTTGTTTTTATCAATGGATTCATCTTGATTAACCTCTAATAGCTCGTTAAAATACCCGGCGATTTCTCCCCTGACTACAAATTGACTTACAGGCAGCGAAAAGGTAAGGCCTGCCATGTCAAACCTTTCATACCGGGCATCCATATAAAGTGTGTTTTTATTTCCGGAATAACTGTATTTCAAAACAGGCATTTTGTTCCAGGTATGTAAAGCCGATAATGAAAAATCGATTCCACTCAGGTAAAAAGAAAAACGCCCGCCAAATTCACTGTTTTTTAAGGTGTGAGCCGGGGTATTATCCATATTGACATGGTAAGGCATTTCAAAGGAATGAGTAATTGCCCAGGGATTTTCTTCTTCAATCGGCAATACAAAAAACTCGGAAACAGGAACAAAAATCAGTTCAAGGTTATAGTTTGGTTGAATGTATTTCATGCGAAAAGCATTTACCGGAATGCGTATATCATCATAATCACGGGCAAGGAATTCGCTATAATCCATGGGCGAAACAATATCAGTGATTCGCATTCCGTCAGCAACTCCCCAAATAACAATTTGTTTCCCAACTTTGAAGTCCCAATTATTGTTGGTGTATTGGAAAAATGCTTCGCGAAGTTCAATTTTAGTTGCATCTTCAACAATGCTATTATAGGTAGAGTTGAGCGAAGCAAACATATATGACTTCCCTTTACTTGCTTCAAATTCGGTTCGTAAACGACTACGTGAACTCATAAAATCGTTGGG
>CAZVTW010000483.1:1190-4342 GCA_964629805.1 uncultured Bacteroidales bacterium
CAATATTATACTTTGGATTTTCAATAAGAATGATGGTCTTGTGATTGTTTTGAACATTGGTCATATCCATTTTTTTCGCAATCCAAATACCATCAACCTGTGTGATATCAGACAATTTAAGTTCACGATGCAACTTACCGAGTTTATCGTAGTATTCTACTTTCAGAGCAATGAGGCAATCCTGTCGTATCCACGATATTTTTTTTGAATAAATATCACGGCTGTCTTTTGAAGTTGATTCAACGACCCAGCATTTATGACCATCCACGGTTTCTTCGCGTAAGAGTTTGTGGTTATCCTCATCAACGTTTCGACTACCCATATCGTCGTAAGTGAAATCAGTACCCATGAAATAATCTTTCTTAGCAGATGAACCACTGATGCGTCTAGTCTTTTTCATGGCAGGCAGGTAGAGCCATTTGTCATCGTCTTTACCAATTTCATCATAATCCCAGGTAAGAAAGCCAGTCCCTTTTACATCGCCCGGATATTGAAAGAACATGAGCGTTTTGCGGTCTTTTTTATTTTTCCCCACATCTATTGAATAAGATATGACTTTACGTTCGCGTACATTTCCCCGTTTATTGATGAGCTGAATTGTCATTTCAGATGAACGGGAGTCTCCATCGGGACGGTCTTTTACCTTTTGCACAATCTCTCGCCCTGTAAGGCTTTGTGCAAAAATTGCTGTGCTACTCATTGTAAATATTGCAATTAGAATTGCAATTCCTGTTATTTTCTTTAATTTTCTCATTGTTATATTTTTATGTAATTAATAGATTTTTTGAAATTATAATTATTAGCCTTTTTCTTTTCCAAAAGGTTTTGTTATACTTATTAAGGCCGGAGTAACAAAAAAGTCGGCAATTAAAGCTGCAAAAAGTCCCATTGGTGCCAGATAACCAATGCGCACCATATTGGCAACAGGCGAAAAGGTGAACATGGCAAAACTGGCACAGAGAATTATTGTAGTCATGGTTATGCTCTTGCCTACGGTATGGAAAGCTGCAATAATAGCCTTGTTGTAACTGCCACATTTCTCAAATTCAAATTTGATTGCATTAATAAAATGAATGGTATCGTCAACAGCAATACCAAGTAACATTGGCATTATTGTCATAGTCATCATATCAAGAGGAGAATTAAAATGCCCCATATAGCCACCAATAACAACCAATGGCATAAAGTTGGGAATCAATCCTATAATACCTGTTTTAATACTGCTAAATACAATTACCAACAGTACTCCAATTATTATAAGTGCCCATATTACTGATTTTAGTTCGCCAGATACTATTTTACTGTTTAGCTCGGCAAACTGCACAGCACTCCCCACATAGCTAACCCTTGCTTCGGGAAAACTTTCCTTTCCTATTCTTAAAATGGTTTCTAATTCCTCTACTATTTCAGTAGTAGCAAATTTTTCGAGTTGAATTTGGGCTCGAAGCATAGAGTAGTCTTCATCTATCCAGTTGAATGTTTTTGTACCTCCTGACATTTCGTAAAGCAATAGCACCTGTGCAATCATATCGCTGTTATCGGGTATTGTGTGGTACTTAATGCTATCGCTGTTTAACGTTTGGTTCATTTCTTTAATTATATCGAGAATTGAAAAAACCGAAGCTGCGTCTTCATTCTTTTTGGTGAGTTCAAAGGCAGATACTGTATCAAGCAAAGCATCAAACTTTTTGAGAACCTCCGGATTTTTTATAGCATCGGGTTCATCGAATTTTATGGTGATGTTATAAGTAAGATATGAACCTAATTGAGATTGAGTAACGTCATAAACACGCTTAATGTAAGGTATTTTAGTTCCCATAAACTGAAAAATATCCATATTGGTGGTTACGTTTCTGATGCCCGGGGTAATAACAATCATGGCTACCCCAAAAGCAACAAGTATTGCTACTCGTTTTCTCAATACAAAATGCCCAAGACTTTCCATCCATTTTTCAAAAATTGGTATTTTGCTTTTTTGCTCTTTGGTTACTTCTTTGTCTTTACCAAAACTCATCAAAATAGGAATAAGGATGATTACAAAAAGGTAATCGACAAAGACAAAGGCGGCACATGCATAACCGACCCATGCTATTGTCATAATTCCGGCTGAAATAAAAGATAAGACTGATCCGATGGTCGTAATGGCAGTAAAAAAGATAGGCCATCCTGTTTCTTCAACAGCTTCGATAACTGACTCTTTTCTATTTCCTGATTTCCTAAAAATACGCTTAAAAGCATTAATCAGATGAATAGAATAACCGACGGACAATGCCATCCCCAAAATCATGGGAAGCATCATCATATTCTGATCAATGCCAATACCAAACCAACCCATTCCTCCAAAAACCACAATTACACCTAAAATGGTTGTTATAGCAGGGACAAGAACGCCCCTCAAAGAACGGATAAGAAATGTCAACAAAATTATCATGACAATAAAAACTGAAACAAAACGCTTCATCATTTCCGGTCCGAAAAAGTCTCGCTCTTCGGTTTCGGTATATGGTAGTCCAACAGGTTTAAGCGAATATTTATCACTTTGCCATTTAGGGTCAGTTACAATGCGTAAGGCAACTTCGCCAGTCTGAAATAACGGGTCAATATTTGTTTCCTTTTCCCATTCCTCTTGTTCGGGGAATTCAAGCAACGAAAGAGTAAGCCAGGTTTCCTTGCAGTCTTTTGATACTATTTTGCCTACCAATGCCTGTCGTGTAAGCACCAAGGTTCTTATTTCTTCCAGTTCTGCCTGATTCGATGGTATTCCATTTTCAAAAGGATTAATGACCTCCAAACCTTCATCAGTTCCGACAGATATTTCCATTTCAACCAATGATGTAATTTCATCGGCATATGGAACACTATCGAGCAAGGCATTGCCCAGTTCTTTCATCATATTCAATACTTCGGGGTCGAAAATATCATCGGCTTCAATAAGAATACTAATGTTATCATTATTGCCGAACTGGGCCTCAAATTCCTCGGTAGCTATTGCAATAGCTTCCTTGTCATCGAACCAATCATCACGGGCATTAGCTATTTCAATATGCTTTAGTCCCGTAATTCCAAAAATTGTAAGCAGCACAGCAAAAATTATTAAAGGCCACCTATATCTTATTTGAAACTCACCCATTTTTTTAAAAAAGGTGTTTATT
>CAZVTW010000484.1:0-4276 GCA_964629805.1 uncultured Bacteroidales bacterium
AAAATATTTATATCTGATTATTAGCCTGTTACAACAACTCCGAAACTTGAGTTATATAAAGTCAAAAACTGACAGAATTTTTTACTTTCTATAAAAATAAAATTTCCCCGGTGATGAGCCAATTGATTTCATTTGAGGATTAGAATATTTGTTTACCCTGTCAGGGAGGCTTTCATACAATTCCTCTGCTGACAGGTATTTCTTTGTATTCTCATTTAATGCCTTTAATACATACTTAAAAAAGACACTTTCATCCGGCACCTGTTGTGAGGATGTTCCGCTTGTGATAACTTTCCGGCATTTCCCCTTAATATCTGATTCAATTTTTACTTCTGTAAAAGTGCCGCTATAGCAGGCATCACTGATTACTAACAATTGGTTTGCATGTGTATCATTGAAATAGCTTATAAGCTCCAGTATTGATAAATAAGTACCTCGTTTTATCTGCCTGTCTTTAAATGAAACATCTCCCGGAAATAATCTGAAATTCGGGTCGCCGTGCCCGGCAAAAAACACAAGCAGATTATCATTTTCTTTTATTTTTTTTGATAGTTCTGTCAGGCAACTGTCGATTGTTGATTTATTGGCATCTTTTAAAAGATACATATTCTCGGTTTCATACCTGTATTTTTGCGATAATATTGTATAGAGTTTTGTGGCATCCCCGGTGGCATATGTTAAATCCGGGTAATTATCATACCGGTTTATTCCAATAATAAGTGCATAATTAACCGGATTTACATTCGTGAATTCGTAAGTTTTACTATTTGGCGGCACATTTTTATCGGAAACATATACTGGTATTGATGTATTTGTGCTGATATCTGCATCATAAACACTATCTCCGTCTAAATCAGTAACAATAGTATTGTCCACTCTAACATTTTCAATACCCGAATCATCCAGTACCAAAAATTTACAGGATAATAATTTTTTTGCACCTCTCCATGAATTGCTGTTCATATCAATAAGTTGTACAAACGGTGGCAAACTATCATTGACAGGTATAGGATACACAACATGGGTTATATTGGCAGTATATTTTTTTGTGCAACCCGTTGCTGCAATTAATACAACTAATATACAATATAAATATATTACATTTCGCTTCATTTTATTGTTAATCATTTTTAAGTCTTGTATATGTCTTATTCAGGTCTGGTTAATTTTTTATCACAGCAATTATTTCTATGTCAATGACTGTATTCTGCAGTGTATATTTCAATGTATTGCTACTGATTCTCACTGGTGTTAAAATTCCCGGTTTGAAAGAAAACTGGTCCATTAATTCTTCACATTTATTGAGCCAAATACAACTTGATGAATTTTCATCTTCATCATAAACATAAAAATTATAACTCATTTCTGACATGAGTAAATCGTAAGTAATCTGGTATGTTACAGGCAAGTCAGGTTCAAGTTTTGTTTCACTTTTATACAGCAGTGTATTACCGGTATACATCATAATAAATATATCAGGTTTTGGCTTTTGCAGGGCATTGTCATCATCCCAGTTGCCATCGGCAGCGTTTGGATCATCTCTGTATTGGGTAATAATAAAACGGTCAAAATACTTGTTCCCTACAGGTATATTTAATCCCTTACTAATAACTTTTCCATCATACGAGGTTACATTTAGAACAATATTATATTCTTTTTCATCTTTAATGATTATTGATGGGCTCAATGAATGATCAATCTGTCCGTTGATTTTCCATTCATAGTCAAAAGAATATCGTGAGTTGTTGATGAGCTGTACAACATCCCCTTTCTGTACGATATCAACCGGTATTGAATCTCCAGGTGCGTTTATAATAATGGCATCAAAATCAGAAATTGCAGGATATGTCTCAATGTTTACTTCAATAATATATGATGTGCCGTTTCCCGTTTCAACATAAATACGGCTGTTTTGGAAACTATTTGCCCGTGTTCTGTCTATATCTATTGTAATGATATTTTGTGAACCTTTTGTAAGCACTCCGATAGGTTTCAGTATATTTATTCGCTCATCATCGGTAGTAAGCGTGTAATGTATTGTACCGTTATCTGATTTTGAAAGTATAAATTCTTTGCTTGTTTCAGTGGCACTAATATAAATGTTTGCGGGATATTGAAATGTACCGTTTGTTACAACTATTTGTGAAGTTACAGTATCTGTTAAACCTTCAACAGAGGCTCCAGTAAGTTTAATTTCATAAATGCCTGCTGTTGAAAACGTAAAACAGGGGTTTTCCTTGGTGCTTATATTGCCTCCTATGTTCCATTCCAATGTGTGCCAATTCAGTGATGTGTTGTTAAAACATACTTCTTCATCAACCAAAACAGTATCTTTTGTCTGATTAAAGTCTGCAATTACAGGATTATAGTAAATAAGAAGTGTGAGCTCCTTTCTTTGGTTATGATCTCCCTGAACTGTGATTTTTTCTGTTAATACAGTATCCATCTTTTTTAATACGGACCTGTTCACTTTAAAATTAATAAATTTTGTTTCATCTTTATGGCAAGTGCCTGATAGACTTTCAAATTGAATCCAGTCTTTTGATGGTACAATGGAATATGAAAGAATAGTATCCGTATAACATGGATTACTTATTTCAAATGTATTTGATGTATCATTTGCAAAATAAACTATTGTATCAGCCGGGATAATTGTAAGTTTTGAAATTAATCGTTTTAGCACCAGATCCGGCAATTGTAAATTAAGATTTTTATTGGTTAACTCAAGTTCTACTGAGTCTGATGTGTAATGTTCTTTTTGAGCGAGTACACAATAACAACAAATCTCTGAATTGACATCATGGACCATGTATGAAGCATTGTTTTTTGTTACCTGATAATTGTGTTCCTTGTCATCAGATTTTATTGTTAAGGAATAAGCATCCAAAATATCACCGTTTTCATCAACCACCTTACCTTGTATTGAACCATTAAATGCTTCATCATTGCAGGCAGTGATAATAATACAGAATATAAACAGTATGAGGCTGAACTTATTTTTCATTTTTTTTGTAACAGATTGATTTCTTTTTTGATGTTATGTAAACTTACACTATAGGTGAATGTAAAAGCCAGGCAACAACCCAGTAATGCACCACCGGTAATGAGCCTGTTGTTTTCAATATCCTTTTGCTCCTCGCAGGTATAATCATATTTATTTATATTCATTTGATTATAAAAGAGGGCCCCTGTAGTTATTGAACCAAGGGCAAATACCAAACCGGGTAAAAGGTATTTGTTTTTTTTATCATAAGCCGGCATTCTGGTTTTTAAATACCTGTGCCCCAATCCGGGAAATTGCCATGATTTATACTTTGCATTATATAATACAGGTTCAAGCTCAAATGTAAAATCAGTTGTATTGCCTTTATAGCCATATTGTAAAGCTGACCAGTTATATGTGACAGATTTTAATATATTATCCCTGCTTTTTTTTACTGAAAGGAGAAAAGGTTTTAATTTTAATGATTTATCATTTGATGAGGGAGTGAAATAATAAAACTCGGTTTTATTTTCAAATCCTGAGAATGAAAATACGATGTTGTTTTTATCCTGTGTTGCTTTTACCTCAATGTTGTTTTGGGCGAAAACATTCAATAAAACACAATTAAATATAAAAAACACTATTAATTTCATTCCTATTTTATTTTGTTGGCTCATCTGGGTTGATTCGGACATATTATCAGCAAATATAAAGAAAGGAATGACAACTCTTTTGTTTTACAGCGTAAAACATCATCCTTAAATCCTGTCAAATATTGGACAGGTCTTTTTTTTGACAGGATTAACATGATTTACAGGATGCATTATTTCTTTGAAATAATGAAAAAAAGTCATCAAAAATGAATATTATTTTCACAAATTTATCCTATTTAAAGTATAATTATCAATTACTGTTAATTGATGATTGAATTTTAAGCCTGTAAGTATCCAATCTTCAAGTACAGACTGTAATTCATTTTCACATTTCCTTAAAGTCTTACCAAATGCTACTATTCCGGTACATTTTTTTATTTTTCCGCAAAATGAACCATCCTCCAACTTATCATATTCTGCATACGCCATTGCAGCGTTAATATATCCACTCAGAATATTATCAATCATTTTTAATCAATATTATTTATTAAAGTACAAATATACAAAAATCAAAAAAGATGAGCTGGATTTTTATTCGAAAGAAGAAACAGAATTTCAAAATGATGTTCCCAAATCCTCCCTTTGGGTCGGATGTTGTGAAATCATTTTGGCTGATTTGGACATAATGAAAGCAAATATA
>CAZVTW010000485.1:0-4254 GCA_964629805.1 uncultured Bacteroidales bacterium
TCCGGGGACGCGATAGAAAATAATAGGTCCCTTCCTGTATCAATTTGAAAAGATATTGCGTTTTGTCAACATAAATACATTCTTTGCCAATTACCTCTGAAAATTCCTGGTGTCCCAGTGCAAGTCTTTTTTTCATACTGATATGATGTTTTTTGACAAAGTTACAATAATTTGCTGTTTTTAAGCGTCAGATACTATGCTTTTAGAACGCCTCTGTTTGCTTATTAAAAAATATTACTCCATTTCATATTCTGAAGCATCCAAAAAATTTTAATTTTGCTAAAAATGAACAATGCAGGAAAAACAAATAAATATCAGGTATAGAATGTATGAGTCGTATAATGATTTACCTGATGATATTGTACAACTCATACACGCTTCCAAGGAATCAGCACGGAAGGCATATGCACCATACTCAGGTTTTCGGGTGGGAACAGCGCTCATGCTCGGGGACAGAACGGTAATCAAAGGGAATAACCAGGAAAATGCCGCATTTCCTTCCGGTATGTGTGCTGAACGGGTGGCAGTAAACTATGCGAATGCCAATTATCCGGACAAAAAAATCACCATGATTACCATTTCCGTTTTCAGGAATAACAAAATGGTTGACAAGCCGGTTCCTCCCTGTGGCAGTTGCAGGCAAGTCATTCTTGAAAGTGAACAAAAACAACATGCTCCAATAAAAATAATTCTGGCCGGCGCTGAAAAAGTACTAGTCTTTGATTCAATCTGTGATTTATTACCTTTATGTTTTGCCCGTGAGACTTTAAACAACGGAAAAACAATCCAGGCATAACATTTTAAATGCGTAAGCTTTCACCTCCTGATTTAAGTAATAATCATGCTTTCAGGAAGTATTTAGATGTAATCATTTAGGACTACCGGAAGTTTACAGAGAACTTACAGGACAAAGAAATAGTTCCCTCATTCAAAATTAAAAACACATTTCCCTCTGTTGTTTATCATATATTCCGGCAGAATATGCAATGAATCAAAATAATGATATCCTTGTTCAATATTTTTCCAAAAACTGTTCAGTTCAGAAGAAGTTTCATGAGCACATTTGATGACAGAAAAATGTTTAGTGTTCATGTGCGCCGGAAAAATATGGACAGGTATGCGTTCCTGGCCGTTATTTCTTGCTTCAACAGCGAGGACATAAAGTTCTTTGATTTTATCATCCGTAATTGGAATACATCCAATTGTTGCACAAGCGCCATGAATGTAAATCGCGCTTCCAGGGCTGTATTGATCGCCAAGTATCCTGTCCGAACTGTTTGGGTAGTTTAATCCAAGTGATAAATAAAACGTACTGACAGGATTAAAATGCCTGATATAATAAAATCCTTCCGGTATCTGCATATCGCCTTCTTTACGTTTTGGTCCCAATTCGCCTGAACTCATACAGAAGGGGTACGATTTAAAAAGCCGGTATTTGTCATCAGTATCATTTTTTACCCATACTTCAAGAATTTCTTCCAGTTTCACTGCCCGGATAAATATATTAAGATTCCTGGTATGGATGCCTGCTTCTGATAATTCGGCCTTCAGAGAATCGAACTTTTCAGCGTAGGTTTCTTTGACTCTGGCATACCTGAGCTGAGATTGCTTAAAATTTTGACTGTAAATGTCTTGTTTTGTCATAAAACAGATAAAAAATAAAAATAATTGTGTTTTATTGATGATCATGTTTTTTGTGTATTGAAAACAAAAAATAAAATGTAATTTTTACCTAAGTTGAGCGGTTTGAACGAAGTGAAAAAGCGCTTTACTTAGGTATAACCCCGACTTAGAAATTGTTGGTTTTCACCGAATAGGTGAAGGTGAAAACCTTACAATTTGTTTGTCCCCGACACTTCGTGCACGGGGCAGGCAGTGAGCGAAAATCGCTCAATTTGGGTTTTATATGCATATTGAACTTCATCCTATAAAGATATGGAAAATTATCACTGTTTAGAGGTTGAAATAAAGAAATAATTATGTATTTTTGCATATACATAAAAGCGGGAGTAGCTCAGGGGTAGAGCATCAGCTTCCCAAGCTGAGGGTCGCGGGTTCGAATCCCGTTTCCCGCTCAGATATGAAATTCAACATACTAAGAGAACAACTCATTTATTTAGTCCCGCTTATCGGGATCATTGCTATTGTTTATATCATCATTCGTATATTGTGGATATACAGGCAGCCATCCGGCAATGATGATATGAAAAGAATACGGAAATCCATTGCACAGGCTGCTTTATTGTTTATCCGCATCGAATATGCTGTTTTGTTTATTTTTATCCTGATTATTGCTGTCCTTTTAGCCCTAAAAGCAAGAACAGAGTACAACTCACACTGGATGATTGCTGTGTCCTTCCTTGTGGGTTCATGTTGTTCCATCATAGCTGGTCTTTTGAGTATGAAAACAGCCACGATAGCCAATGTCAGGACAACAAATGCAGCAGGAACATCAATATCCAAAGCCCTGAAACTGGCTTTCAACGGCGGCACTGCTATTGGTCTGAGTATAGCCGGATTTGCCATCCTCGGTTTTAGCGCTGTCTTTATATATTTCTATGAAGTATACATTGACAAATGGGGTCTTGATGTATTCATACATGTAGTAACCGGGTTTTCCTTTGGTGCTTCATCTATTGCCCTATTTGCGCGCATTGGCGGTGGTATTTTCACCAAGTCAGCTGATATAGGGTCTGACTTTGGCGGCAGGAAGGTTGCCGGCATACCGGGCGACCATATCCTGAACCCGGGATCAATTGTTGATAATGCCGGGGATAATGTTGGTAATGTGGCAGGAATGGGAGCAGATCTTTTCGAATCATTCATTGGCTCTATTCTGTCAGCCATGGTCATTGGCGCTTTTTTTGTCAACCAGCAGGAATTTAACTACGGGTATGGCATCAGCGCTGTTATTTTGCCATTATTTTTAGGAGGAGCCGGAGTTATTGCCAGTATGGCAGGTTCCTTTATTGTGCGCATCAAAGAAACCCAGATGCCTCAGCAGGGACTAAACAGGGGAGGCTTGTTTTCATCCGGAATATTTCTTGTTCTGAGCTTTTTTATCATATATTTTATGCTTCCGCTGAATTGGGAATACGACCAAAAGCAATACAGCAGTTTATTTGTGTTTTTTTGCGTCATTACCGGAATAGTGGCTGGTCTTCTTACTGGTTTTTCAACAGAATATTTTACTTCGGGACGCCATATACCGGTTAGGAATATTGTTCGTCAATCTTTTAATGGTCCGGCTACCAATATAATTGCCGGCATATCCTCAGGAATGTTATCAACCTCTTTACCAATCCTGATCATATCGGGGGCCATTATTTTATCCTACCACTTGTCTGGGTTTTACGGTATAGCCATAGCAGCAGTAGGTATGCTTGCCAACACCGGAATGCAATTAGCCCTGAATGCCTATGGTCCCATCTCGGACAATGCCAGGGGGATTGCTGAAATGGCCAGTCTGCCACAGGAAACACGTCACCGAACCGACAAGCTCAATGCAACTGGCAACACCATAGCTGCTGTTAGTAAAGGGTTGGCCATTGTTTCTGCTGCCCTGACTTCACTGGCGCTTTTTTCTGCCTACATGGAGCAAACAGGCATTAGTGAGGTCGGTATTGACATATCAAAACCGCTCGTAATGGCTGGTCTGCTTATTGGAGGAGCATTACCATTTGTTTTTTCTGCCATTACCATTAGTGCTGTGGCAAAAACGGCACATAAGGTATTTAAAGAAACCAAACGGCAATTTGATGAAAATCCGGAGCTCAGAAAAGCGTTGGAGTTTTTCAAACAGAAACCTCCACGTTATAGCTCGCGCGAAAAAGATTCTGAGATATTCAATATTCAACCCGATTACAAAAGATGTGTCCAAATTGTTTCAAATGCTTCGATGATTGAAATGATTCTCCCGGCCTCACTTGTAATCATTGTCCCTATTATTGTCGGTTTTGCAGGTGGCGCTGAGATGCTTGGCGGTATGATTGCCGGAGCAACTGTCAGTGGTGTCCTGCTGGCGCTTTATCAATCTAATGCCGGTGGCGCCTGGGACAACGCCAAAAAAGCCATTCAGTCAGGTGTAACTATTGACGGAGAATATGCCGGCAGAGGCTCTGAAGCGCATAAATCTTCAATGGTAGGCGATATAACAGGCGATCCGCTCAAAGGGGCTGCAGGGCCCTCACTGAATATTCTACTCAAACTCATTGCCATTATTGCACTCATTATTGCTCCTTCAATCCTCAATGT
>CAZVTW010000486.1:0-4243 GCA_964629805.1 uncultured Bacteroidales bacterium
ATTTCTTCTGTCGTAAGTTCTGCTATTGACATATGCTTATCCTCCTATAAGTTGTTGTTCCATATATTCTACAATTTCGGACGGTGAAGGAATAACGCCTCCATACCTGCTGAAATGTTTTACCGGAATTGAGCACTGAACCGCTATTTTTACATCCTCGATCATTTGTCCGGCACTCATTTCAACGCTTAACATCCCTTTGCATTGTTTCGAGAGTTCAAAAAGTCTTTTTTCCGGAAAAGGAAAGAGCGTTATTGGTCGTAATAAACCAACTTTATGACCTTTTTCCCTTAATATCGCCATAGCCTTCAGACAAATTCTTGCCGCAGAGCCGTAGGATACAATTATATATTCGGCATCTTCACATTTATATTCTTCAAACCTGACTTCTTCATCTTTCATTTTTTTGTATTTCTCCTGGATATGAATATTGTGCTTCTCCTGTTCTTCTGAATCCAGTTCAAGAGAAGTCAGGATATTTCTTTCCCTGTCTTCAGGTTTTCCGATCGAAGCCCATGAACCATATTTCCTTTTAATATCCTCATCAGTTAATCGTGATTTATATTCGGACAATTCGACTTTTTCCATCATTTGCCCGATAAGTCCGTCTGTGAGAATGAGAACAGGATTCCTGTATTTAAAAGCCAGATCAAAGCCCAGTTCAACAAAATCATTCATTTCCTGTACAGAAGATGGAGCCAGGACAAGTAATCTGTAATCTCCGTGGCCACCTCCTTTAACAGACTGAAAATAGTCGGACTGAGATGGTTGTATCGTACCCAGCCCCGGACCTCCCCTGACTACATTGACAATGAGACAGGGGATTTCTGCTCCGGCAATATAAGAGATGCCTTCCTGCATCAGGCTAATACCAGGACTTGAGGATGAAGTCATAACCTTTTTTCCTGTTCCTCCTCCTCCGTATAACATATTTATTGCACCGATTTCACTTTCTGCCTGCAGAACAACCATGCCGGTTTCTTCCCAGGGTTTTCTTGACATTAGCGTTTCCATTACTTCAGACTGGGGCGTGATGGGGTATCCAAAATAGCCATCGCAACCACACCGGATGGCTGCTTCGGCGATAACCTCATTCCCTTTCATCAACCGTAATTCTCCCATTGATTAATTGTTTTTAGATTTATGCATCATTTATACTTCGACTGTTTCCTTTTTTGACGGCTTAACCTTATAAACTGTTATGCAGCTGTCAGGGCAAACCAATCCACAATTTGCACAACCAATACATGCTTCCGGTTTGGCCATATAGGCATAGTGATATCCTTTGTTATTTACTTCTCTTGACATACTTATAACATCTGTCGGGCACGATGTTACACATAACACACATCCTTTACATCGCTCGGTGTCTATCACAATTGCTCCTCTTGCTTTTGCCATTTCTATATAAATTTATTATTTCATGTAAAACTACATATTTTTTTTTAACAACCATTAAAAAAAAACATTGAATATAACATTTTCTGATATTTACATTATTGTGAATGTAATAAAGTGCTAAATAATAGTTGTTTGCAAGCTTGCATTAATAAAGGAAAGAATGTATATCCGAAGTATAGAAGAGTCCGTTACCAGAAGCCACTTTGTTGCCAAACTCTTGTTTATTTGTCTCGATTATACCCAAATTGAGCGATTTTCGCTCACGACAAACAAATTGTAAGGTTTTCACCTTCACCTATTCGGTGAAAACCAACAATTTCTAAGTCGGGGTTAAACCTAAGTAAAGCGCTTTTTCACTTCGTTCAAACCGCTCAACTTAGGTTATAGTTGAAAGAAATGTCCCCGATATTTTCCGGGGGGCAGACTCGACCTCGACTGAGAGACAAAAATAGTACTGCCAAGTAAAGAGTTTTCTGTTTCGTCAACTTGTCGAAATAATCTCCAAAGGAATTTTAGCGTTTCTTAGGAGTTGACTCATAAATATTTATATTAATAAAAAGGATATTTTGATGACAGTGAATCTAAGATATTCTCAAATTTGGAAGCTTGTGATGTCTGAAAATCATAAGTTTACTAATCCACCGGATGATCAGCCCTGAAGCACTTCAACCTGTATTCAAGATCAGGGAATTGTGATTCATGGGTTTGGGAAACGCAGGCTCTTAGACCTTCAGTTCTTTCACTTCCTGTTAATTTCAGGCAAATAGCGCTAATCCCGTAATAAAGAAGCTTCTCTACCAATTCGGCGCCATCCATGCCGGGGTAGGAGAGTGTAAAATAAAATCCATCAGCAACAACTTCGTCCTCATCTTTGTCATAAACAATCGTAAAGCCATTGTCAACAAACAGTTTTTTCATTGATTTAGCCCTTTCACCATATACTTTCACATAATCAACGAAATTAAATGTCCCATCATTGGCATGTTTGAGCATAGAAGCAAAGGCATATTGTCCTGAATGAGCCGTTCCTGATGACAATGTGTAAAGCGCACCGTAAATGATGGCATGCCCGAGCTTTGGGGAAGTAAAGAATCGTTTTAAATCAGGATATTCCTTATTAAACAAAGCCGGCGATACGATAATGGAAGCAATACGCTGGCCGGCATAACTGAAAGCTTTAGAGCTCGAGAACAAAATGATGTAATTATCCGTAAATCTTCCCACTGTTGGTTGATAAGGAGGTTGGCCGGGACGAGAATAATCTTTTCTGAAATCCATGGCAAAATAGGCTAAATCTTCAATCACAATTGTTTCGTATTGATTGGATAATTCAGCGATAATTTGCAGCTCTTTTTCAGTAAAACAGATCCAAGAAGGATTGTTTGGATTAGAATATATGATGCATGAGATATTACCTTGTTTTAGAAATGTCTCGAGTTTACCCTTTAATTTGTCCCCACGGAAGTTATACACATCAAACGTTTTATATTTTAGACCGAGAACATCAAGCTGCATTTTTTGAACAGGAAAACCGGGATCTATAAACAGAACTGTGTCTTTTTTCTTGTCTCTTCTTCCAGCTGTCAGAAATGCAGCCATTCCGCCCTGCATTGAACCTACTGAAGGAACGCAATGAGACTCATCTACATGAAGATTCAAAAAATTTTTGACAAATCTTTTCAATTCATGTTTTAATACCGGGATACCTTCAATCATCGGATATTTTGAAGCAACACCATTTTTTAAGGCTTCAATTTCTGCCTGTGTTCCAATCTCCGGCGGATTCAGGCCCGGAACGCCCATCTCCATCCTGATGAATTTTTGCCCGGTTTTTGCCTCGATTTTATTCACAATCTTTACCAATTCACGTATTGAAGCATTACCAATGCAGGATATTCCTGTTTCAGCAATCATTTGTTTTACAACATTGTAATCAATGGGTGTATTGTTTGTCATATCTGTTTTGAATTTTAGATTTTATCGTTTGAGAGATTTTGTAAAATTAACAAATTAAATTGTAAATACAGATTCCGTCAGTTTTGCTTAAGGCTTGATGCGAAATAACCCGTACAGAATAAACGATGTTATGGAAATTTCGTTTCAAGCCCTTATACAAGTTATTTCAAAAAAAAAGCAGCAAATTAATTGCTGCTTTTCACATTCACTAAAACATTTATCAAAAAAAAGTCTCCAAAATATTAGCAACCCAGGAATTAATCCGTTTGTCAGTCAAATCATTCTCGGTATCCTCATCTATTGGTAAACCCAAAAACATACCGTCGACAACTGCCTCCGATTCCTCGAATTCATAGTCCTCAACAGGACAATAACCAACCAACTGTGCCCCTTGTTCAAGTAGCTGTTTTCCTAAAATGCCAATAGCATCAACAAAATGTTTTGGATAAAGAATATGGTTGCCAAGACCAAAAATGGCAATTGTTTTATCCTTTAAGACAAGGTTTTCAATCTTTGGCATGAACCAGTCCCATCCGCTTTTTTTATAAGTTGTATCTACAGTGTCTTTGCCAACTGTTGATATTCCAAAAATCAGGTTATGATACTTATTGATTAATTCCGCTTCGGTGTTTTCCTTTACCAGAACTAAGTCAACATACTCATTGCCGATAGTTTCAGCTATTTTATTTGCTGCTTTTTCAGTGCTGCCACCGGCAGGTGAATAAAATAAACCAATTTTTTTCATTGATTCTGCAATTTTATTTCAAATAATCAGACAGTCAGCAAAGATATTAAAATTTTAGTCATTAAAGCATTCTTTGAGATGACTATCACTGAATTTTTTTGTTAAAAGACTTACAACAACGAATACCACGATTGACATAGG
>CAZVTW010000487.1:0-4243 GCA_964629805.1 uncultured Bacteroidales bacterium
ACTTTGGCCAGCACACCAACAATATCCATGGGAGAGAGACTTTTGCGTTCGGTTGTAGCAACGAGATCCGGTACATCTTCTGCTATAAATCCGACATATTCATCCTTGTCATTTTCATTTTTATAATTAAATCTTACCGGTTCCAGTTCCTGAAGACATTTCCTGGCACTGTTTAAATCCAAATCCATGATATTGGTTTTATAATCACGACTGGATGCATTGGTCCATGTCCCACCAGCTGAACAATAAGCACCATTTCCCAATACAAGCCAATGTGCGAAATTTTCATAGAGTCCCATCATTTCCTGCCAGTTAGGACCATTTATAGTACCATCATTGATGGCAAATGTTATCGCTGTGTTACTCGTATTGTTGTCCGTATCTGCAACAATGATGATATTTTCGTTCGAATTATACCGGCTGTTACTATTCCCGGATGACAATTCCGATGTTACATCTGATCCATAAGTACCTGTTATTTTAATTTTACCCCAGCCGTCCCGTATATGGAGATGAGCTTGAGGGTTTGTCGTTCCAATACCGACAAATCCGGTTCTATACGCATTGCTGGAGGTATTGACAGCAGAGCCGGCCCAATAGTGAGCGCTGGGGCCAGTCGGACCTGTAGGACCTCGAGTTCCCCGGGTGCCTCTGGTACCCCTGGGACCAATGGTACCTCGAGGACCCGTATCACCTTGAGCACCTTGTAGACCCCGCGTTCCCCTGGGGCCTTGCGGACCGGTCGCTCCTGCCGGACCTCGTGTTCCTCTGGGGCCAATCGTACCTCGAGGACCCGTATCACCCTGAGGACCTTGAGGGCCGGTCGGACCGGTCGCTCCTGCCGGACCTCGAGTTCCTCTGGGGCCAATCGTACCTCGAGGACCCGTATCACCCTGAGGACCTTGAGGGCCGGTCGGACCGGTCGCTCCTGCCGGACCTCGAGTTCCTCTGGGACCAATCGTACCCCGAGGACCCGTATCACCCTGAGGACCCTGGGGGCCGGTCGGACCGGCTGGTCCCTGCGTTCCCCGGGGACCAATAGTTCCTCTGGGCCCCGTTGGCCCCAATGGCGGCTCCTGTGTAACCCATTGGGATTGTGTTCCAACCCACTTTAAATAATGTCCGTTCTGTGGTTGATTGGACCAGGTCACATTGCCTGCCTGATCACTCAGAAATAATACCTGTCCAGCCATTGGCGAATTTCCTCTTAGCTGCAACATTTCAGTGGTTAATTTTCCATTCTCATCAACGGTAAGAACATCGGCACCTGATTGGTTGCGTACAACAAGTTGAGCCGAGCTTATCGTATAGCTGAAAAACAGTACAACCACAATTATCAGAATGTACTTTTTCATTATGTTCACTCCTGGCTTTTATAATATAACAATTTAGGATCAATAAGCTTAAGATAAATGAGTATAGATAGGTCAATCGTCTTTTTCTCAAAATGCTTATAAAAAGCATCATTTGGTTGTGCATTTATACATACATAACCACTAGACAAACACTTCTAATTCTTACTCAACGTCTAAGAGGCAAAAAATATGCCATCTATTTTCAATTCGAAAAATTCAGTCAAGTCATATATAAACAGAGCTATAAGACAAAAGGCTCACTTGTACTGAAATATCAATTGTAATAATTAGGTTACATCAGAGTATAAAAGGAACTTTTTTATGACATGTAAAGTTAAAATTTCAGAAAAAGGAAAGAAAATATGTAAAACCTCAGTTACGGGTGAAAAAAAATTTAAAAAAAATAAAAAAAGACTGGTATCTCAAAAATAAATTTCTTATCTTTCCATCATGGAAAGATCAATAACAATATTAAAGCGAGAGATAGGGCCTGCTGAGCTCTCTTTGATAAAAGAAATCATCAACACAAAAGGAGACCTCGGCCGGACCTACATTTCCAAACAATTATGCCTTCACTGGGACTGGCGACTTCCCAATGGTCAACTTAAAGATATTGCTTGCAGAGATTTACTTAGACGTCTTGAGAAACGGGGACTGATCCAACTCCCCCCGCCCTTGCGAGCATCTCGCCGACCGGGCTATAAAAACAAGACCTCATTGCCCAAATATTTTAGAGAAACGCCGTTATCCGTACCGTTAAAGAGTTTGGCATCGGTAGATATAGCGATGGTGCGTGGGAAAAAAGATGAGAGTTTCTATAACGCACTTGTTGGCTCTTATCATTATTTAGGATATCACCAGGGGACCGGAGAGCAATTAAAATATATCATTTACAGTAATGGTCATGTATTAGCTGCAATAGGCTTTGGCGGCGCAGCGTTCAAATCAGCGGCCAGGGATCAGTACATTGGTTGGGATAAAGCCACACGCGAGCGGCATTTGGTCAAAGTTGTCAATAATAATCGTTTTTTGATACTGCCGTGGATTCGCGTGCCGCATTTGGCCTCATATATATTAGGACATGTCAGTCGACGTATTAGGCGTGACTGGCAAGATTATTATAAAAGAGATATTGTTTTAATTGAGACATTTGTTGATCAGAGTCGTTTTAAAGGTACCTGTTACAAAGCTGCGAATTGGCAGCATATCGGAGAAACAACAGGCCGGGGCCGTAATGATCGATATAGTCAAAATAAAGTACCTATAAAGGACATTTACATTTATCCCCTTGATCATAGATATAAGAATATATTGCAGGGGAAACATGAGTTCCAGGGTGGTGTGCTCAGAATGCATAATAAAGCAGGAAGAGATCTATAAGCTTAGGGAAGAGGTGAAACGGCTCAAGAACCAGCTTGGGTACCAGGAACGCAAGGCAAAAGAAGGTTATTTTGGTTCCTCAACCCCCTCATCAAAAATACCAGTAAAAAAGAATAGCGATAAAAACAGTAAAGAAAAGAAACGTGGCGGCGCCAAGTCTGGCCATGCAGGTAATGGTCGGCAGTGTGTTTCAGAGGAACAGGCTGATCGAATAGAGAATGTGAATATTAATTCCTGCTGTCCGGAATGTGGTAATAAGGATCTGGAATTTTTAGGGCGACGCAAACGAACTGTCATTGAATACATCACGAAAAGAGAAACGGTCGTTTATCAGCTAGAGCGAAACCGATGTAGAGAATGTGAGACCGTTTTTCAAGCAAAAGCCCCCGGGGTTTTACCGAAGAATTTGTTTGGGAATAGTGTTTTGGCGCATGTAGCGACAGAACATTATTTAAATGGGATACGTTTGGGGCATCTTGAACGCCAGACGAATATTAATATTGGTTCATTGATTCAGAGTATGCATCAATTAAGCAGACTTTTCAAAGATGTGCCGAATAAACTCATTTCAGAGTATAGAAAGAGTGCTGTCAAACATGCCGATGAAACGGGCTGGCGCAATGACGGACAAAATGGCTATGCATGGATTTTCATATCAGAAGATACTTGTGCCTTTCGTTTTCGAAAAAGTCGGGCTGGGAAAATTGCCCAAGATGTTTTAGGTAAAGAAAAATTGCCCGGTGTTCTTGTCGTAGACAGGTATAATGGATACAATAAATCGCCATGTGATATCCAATATTGTTATGCTCATCTCTTGCGGGATGTTCAGGATATGCAAAAAGAATTTCCGGACAATCAAGAAATTAACAGGTTTGTTCAGGCATTTGCCCCTCTGCTATCCGAGGCAATGAATCTCAGATCTCTGCCCATCAGTAATGAGGAATTCTATCAACGAGCGGCAAAAACAAAGGAAGAGATCATTAAACTAGTCAACAGTCAAGCCAATCATTTTGGCATTCAAAAGATACAAAATATTTTTAGAGAAAAACATGAGCGCCTCTATCATTGGGCGGACAGTCGTGCTGTACCGGCTGATAATAATTATGCTGAGAGAGAACTACGCCCTCTTGTCATGTCCAGGAAAGTCAGTTTTTGTTCACATTCTGATGCAGGTGCCAAGACACGAGAAATCCTGATGACAATTCTAAAAACGTTAAAGTTGAGAACTGGTGCGGATGTTAAAACTGAATTTAATAATGCTCTTGACAGAATAGCTGAAAATCCTGAAATGGATATCTATGAAGCTCTTTTTGGAAAAAATCTTGCTCTACCCACCCGTAACTGAGGTTTTACCAATAATCTAATAATAACTTGATTGACATTATCAATTCTGCATATCCCCTCTATCAACAGCATTCTTGATATGAATAGTTAAAAATAAGCACTAGATATTATAATATCAAGTTTTTAAAGGAATTATTGATCCGGAGAAAAGTGTAGTCTTTACC
>CAZVTW010000488.1:0-4239 GCA_964629805.1 uncultured Bacteroidales bacterium
TGTGCCATCATTTCATCCATCCATGAATATTTTGTCTGGTTGACACCAACGAGAAAAGGAAAATACATATGAGCCAGTTCATGGGAAATCAGTGCCACTGTTCTGTACCTTTCTGCATTTGAACGGGCATTTATCATCATCGGGAATTCCATGCCGTCATTTCCGTTAAAAATAGTCACCTGCGAAAAGGGAAATTCCATGGCCGGCATGGTTGTTTCAAAATATTCAATTGTTCTTTTGCTTATTTCTGCAACTTCCTTGTAATCTTTCGATGTTGGTAAATATGCGGCATGAATCAATATGTTTTTATTTTTTATATTTTTATAAACAAGAGCATCCCACAGGAAATGATCACTGGTAGCAAAACAAAAATCCGGAATATTCCGTGCTGAATAACGCCAGGTGAGGGTATCTTTGTCTATTGTGAGGTTGCCGTTGTTGAGCATTGTGCTGTCAATGACGTGAACAACATTTTTGCTTTTGTAAATTTTTGAATAATTTTTAATAACATCCAGAGAAAGTAGTTCGCCTGTGTTTTTAGGATTACCGGTTGCCCAGACAATAAAATTTTTTGGAACAGTGATATCAACCTCAAAGTTATTAAAATCAAAATAAGCCTCATGCAATCCATCATAGCCTGTTCTGTCCCAGCCATGAATATCATCAAAAACGGCAATTTGGGGATACCAGTAAGCAATAAAATATGATGTTGAATCATACCTGCCCATACGAATATTGGTATGTTGTGATATCCGGAAACGCCATTCAAATTCGAATGTGATGCTGTCTTCAGGGGCAAGGGCTTCATCAAGTTTTATTTCCAGATTGGCATTTTGTCTTAACATATTCGTTTCATGGAAAAGAGAATCTACTCTTTGGGAATTAATTTTTATCATGCGGAATTCCGTCCCCTTATGAATATCTTTTTGACTGATTTCCCGTAACCTTTCCGATCCTTTCCTGAATACATCCTGGTAAAGCTTAAATACAATATAATTTAACGTATGCGGGCTCTTATTAAAATATGTAACCCTGCCTTTACCTGATAATATCCCAGTTTTTGGAAATAAACGGGCATCCAGAATATAATCAGCGCTGTTTTGCCAATAGTTTTCACCCGGAGAACCGTTTTTTGAACGGGTTCCTGCTTCGTAAGCATCCTGAATTTCAAGGGGAATAAAAAGCTTTTCCTGTGTATATCCGGTTATATATATCCCAAACAGGATTGCCAGACTAATAAATCCGGAACAAAAGTATTTCATAGGTAAATAAATGGTTAACTATACAAATATGGTAAACTTTTGCTCAAAATAAAAGTACCTGATACATTATTATTCTTTATAATACTCAATTGTTGTTCCTGCCATATGGGACACACGCTTAATTAATTCTTCCTGTTCATCTTCCGAAAGTTTTACAAAATTATTTGCCAGATCAATTTTTTCCTGCAGCATATCAGCGTTGTCAGGACCTGTACATAAAGTACTGATTGGTAATGACCAGACAAAATGCATGGCATCCTTCATTTTGATAAAATCCATCACATGAACCTCTTTGCCATACTGACCTTCAAAACCACCACCCCAAAAAGCGCCGCCTGCAACAGTTTTCATGGCAATGATACCATAATTCATTTTAGTCAGAGATGGCAGAATATTTTTGATAAAGCTGTTATAACTCGGGTCCAACACATTTATTGGCATTTGGCAGGCTTCCATTTCACTGCCAAATTTTTCCAATACCAAAGCATGAGCTTCAGGTGTTACATGACCGGTGAAACCGATATTTTTAACTTTGCCTTCTGCTTTGGCTTTGATAACTTCATCAAATACCCCGCTTTTTATCCTGTTATTCACATCTGAAACGGAATTTACGGAATGAACCTGCCATAAATCCAAATAATCAGTATTGAGTCTTCTGAGAGAACCTTCCAAATGCTCTCTTGCAGTTTTTCCGTCACGGGCCTTTGTTTTGGTCATCAGATAAATCTCATTACGATATTTTGGCGTGAGTAAACGACCCATTTTTTCTTCACTTCTTCCTCCCTGATATGATTCGGCGGTGTCAAAAAAGCGAATACCTCCTTCAATGGCTGTTTCAATCGTTTTTTGTGCCTCATAGTCTGTATGTTTACCTATGTGAAATCCACCTACACCTAACATTGTGACTTGTATGCCGGTTTTTCCAAAACTACGTTCCGGCAATAATTCGCCCCATTTGTCTTTTTCCCGCTCTGCCGATAAACTGAAACCTTTCAGGGGTACAACTGTTCCTAATGCAGCGCCTGATAAAATCTTAATAAATGTTCTTCTTGTTGTCATATGAGGTTTTTTTTGATAAACAATAAAAACACCATTAAGTTCATTTGCTGGTGGCAGCAGGAATTGTTTTCTTCCTTTTCTGGGCCAGGTAATTGCCAAATATGAGGAATAAAATCCCGGTCATGGAGTACCAGGTGGTTTTATAGGATTCAAAAATGGAGGAAAACATCAATGCAATAACGGGTACCAGGATGATCACATATCCCGCTCTTGAAGGACCGATGTTGCCAATCAGTTTTAAATAGGTCGAAAAAGCAACAACAGAGCCAAAAATGGCCAGGTAAAATAAAGATGACAAATATGATACTGAATATTCAATACTAAATTCTTTCCCGGCAAAAGCGGCAACAATCAGAACCAAAACCGAACCGTACAACATGCCAAATGCATTTGTTTGGATAACAGGAAGATGTTGTTTCTGGTTATAGGCAGAAATAATATTTCCTAGCGAAGCCATAATCGCTGAAAACAGGCAGAAAAAAATAGCTGTCACTTGTTGACCTGATAGCTGTACGTCCTGAAATTCACTGTTAAAAATGAGCGTTGTACCGGCTACTCCCAATACTGCTCCGATAATAACTTTGGGTTGCACCCTCATTTTAAGCAAAATAGCACTAAAAAATATATTCAGAAATACAATAAGCGAAAATATGACAGCTACAAGTCCGCTGGTTAAACTTAATTCAGCATAATAAACAAACCAGTAATTGATACCGAATAAGAATAATCCCTGAAGGGCCATAAAAAAATGATCACGTTTGGAATACTTCATGTTTTTTTGAGAAATAAAACAAAAGGCCATCAAAAGGATACTAGCAAAGAAGAACCTATACCCTACCGAAACAAGCGGGTCAACAACACCAAGCTGGAATTTTATGGCATACCAGGTAGAACCCCAGATAAAAGCCGGGATAAGAAATAGTAATATATTTGATAATTTCATACAAGCCAAATAAGGCTTCAAAGATATTATTTTATCCTGTGGACAAAACATAAAAAGCCACAAAAAAGAATTATTAAAGGAGTTTACTCCTTTACAATCCGATTTTAGATCTAAGGGAAGACCACAGCTCCTTATAGGCCAGTCCGGCTTTGGAGCGGGGAGAAAATGACAGGACAGGTTCTCTCATAATGCCCATTTTTTCTACAGTTGATGAATAGGGAATGTATGGTTCCAGGACATTTGCAAATTTTGAAGATATTAATGTCATATGTTCCTGGTGCATTTTTTTTCTTTTATCAACCATCGAAAAAAACAGCAAAGATTTATTCATGCTATAGCGTTTTTTCCTGAAAAATTTAAATAATTGTTCCTGTGCACGGAATGAAAGTGTGGACGGAATAACCGGCATGATTAAATAATCGGAAGCATTGAAAATATTTTCAGCTAAAATATTTATTGTTGGCGGACAATCCAGGAAAAGCAGATCATATTCATTTTCGAAGCGTTCCAGAATTTTTTCAAGGCGTTTTTTGGAATGTTTAAACTTATCAAATACGATATCAAGATTACGCTGGGCAAAATCAGCAGGTAATATGTCGAGATTTTCAAAATCCGTTCCTTTTATATCATCTGCTATATCTTTTTTTCCTTTGGCATATTTTTTAACCCCGGTTTTGAGTTTGGGTTTTACCCTGAAATAAAAAGTGGCTGAACTTTGCGGATCAAAATCTATAATGAGTGTCCTGAGGTTGTCTTTAGCGCTCATATACGAAAGGTTTACTGCTGCAGCTGTTTTACCCACACCACCTTTATTGCTGTATATCGAAAGGGTTTTCATGAATTTCTTTTTTTAGTATTGAAATAATTCTTTAAAAAGCGTTTCATTTTTTGCTGATGCAAATTCGCCAAATACTTTTTTGAAATTTTGTATCGTTTCCTGTTTTTCTGTTTCAAGAACACCAATCAGGTTTCCAA
>CAZVTW010000489.1:0-4235 GCA_964629805.1 uncultured Bacteroidales bacterium
AATTCTGCATACCTGACAGGCAAATCTTTATAAGAATGGGGTTTCATTTTGTATACTTCGCAATGATGCGGACAATTCATAGGCTTTAACATGAACTGTTCACCTTCCTGCGGCGTAGAAATAGGCTTGAAGGAATCTTCGCCGTATTTTTGATAGTGTCCTGAGGTTTTGTAAAGATTTACATCACCAATATGGGGAGAAATAATAGGTTCATACCCATATTTTTTTTGTACTTTTTTCAAAAAATTCTCCAGTCTTTCTCTGAGTAAAGCGCCTTTGGGTAGCCATAATGGTAATCCCTGCCCTACGGCCTGGGAAAACGTAAAAAGTTCAAGTTCTTTCCCGATTTTCCTGTGGTCACGTTTTTTTGCCTCCTCAAGCATGACCAGGTATTCATCAAGCATCTTTTTCTTTGGGAAAGTAATACCATAGATACGGGTCAATTGCTTACGGTTTTCATCACCCCGCCAGTAAGCGCCGGCAATACTTAAAAGCTTGATGGCTTTGATGGGGCTCGTATCAGGAAGATGTGGTCCTCGGCATAAATCAGTGAAGTCTCCCTGCTCATAGAGGGTTATTTGACCGTCTTCAAGTTCTTTGATAAGCTCAAGTTTATACTCATCACCTTTTTCACTGAACAACTGAAGGGCATCGGATTTACTAATGTCTTTCCTGACGTATTGTTCCTTCTGCCGGGCAAGCTCCTGCATTTTTTGTTCTATTTTTGGCAGGTCGTTATCAGATATTGCCTTGCCATTGCCGGGATCAACATCATAATAAAACCCGTTCTCAATAGCCGGGCCAATTCCGAATTTGGTGCCTGGATATAATTTTTCCAGGGCTTCAGCCATCAGATGAGCTGAGGAATGCCAAAATGCATGTTTACCCTCTTTTTCGTCCCATTTATGCAACCTGATTGACGCATCCTTATTCAGAGGACGTGTTAAATCCCACAATTCGCCGTCAACAGTAATGGAATATACTTCTTTTGCAAGCTTTGGACTGATACGCTTTGCAATTTCAATCCCGGTGATATTGTCCGGGTATTCTTTGACTGAATTATCTGGTAGTGTTACTTGTATCATCGTTTTGTTATTCCTTATTACATTGTGAGAAATATCTTCTTGGTCATTTTTTAAAAAATGGCGCAAAGATAAAAAATATATTTTATAAAATAAAGATTTGTATCAAAGGTATTTGAATGCAAACTAAATATTTTGTGCAGCAAACTGTATATTGATTATTTCATATCCCCCCCCGGACGGGTAATGCCATTTCCGTAAGAAAACCTGGTAAAGCTTTGTTAGTATTTTCCCCACCAAAAATTATTGTCTAGTGTCATTCCGACCGCAGGGAGGAATCTCTTCGTTAAATTTAGTGCCTAAACAGTTAGATTTTTTTACAAATATACAATCTATCATGATAAGTTTAAAAACAAATTTCTATTTTTGATGAAAATTACAAACAAATTTTTTATGTACGGAAAATTTTTTATTATATCTCTCCTGCTGTTAACATCGTGTTATCTCTCATTTTCACAGGAAAAAAGGAAAGTAACACTCGAAGATTTGCTAAAGGATTACAGATTTGTGAGTCAGAGTATAGATGATCTGGCCTCAATGAGAGATGGAGAGCATTATACACGGCTTGAAAATGGTGATGATATAATTGTTAAATATCATTATGCTTCAGGAGACATCGCAGATACACTTTTTCGCGCTGATAAAGTAACCGGAGATACGATTACACGCATTTACGGATATGAGTTTAGTCGTGATGAGAAAAAAATTCTGCTCTATACAAATAAAAAAAGCATCTACAGACATTCATTCATAGCTGATTATTATGTCTATGACATTGACAAAAACCTTCTTTTACCTGTATCAAAAAACGGTAAACAACAGGTTGCCTCTTTTTCACCTGACGGGACAAAAGTGGCTTTTGTGCGTGAAAATAACATCTTTATTAAGGACATTACATCTGGTCTGGAAGAACAAATTACCAATGACGGTAAGCACAACCATATAATTAATGGTATTCCTGACTGGGTTTATGAGGAAGAATTTGCCTTTGAGAAAGCCTGGCAATGGTCGCCCAACGGCAGGTTTCTTACCTACATGAAATTTAATGAAACCGAAGTGCCTGAATACCACCTCAAAATGTATAAGGGAATGGCCCCATCCCATAAAAAAAATATCATTTATCCTGAAATAGTGTCATATAAATATCCAAAAGCGGGTGAAAAGAATTCAATTGTCACGATTCATATCTATAATGTTAAAACCGGTGAAACATTAAAAGTTGAAACCGGTGAAAAAACAGATCAATACATTCCTCGGCTTCGATGGCCGGAAAATCTTGACAGCCCTGTGTTTTACCGGCTCAACAGGAGACAGGATACCCTTGAAATCCTATTGGCGAATCCTGAATCAGGCCAGACAAAAGTAATCTACCAGGAAGCAAATGATTATTATATTGACGAAACAAATTTTGATTATGTGACTTTTTTACCTGATAAAGAGCATTTTGTGGTATTGTCTGAGAAAAGCGGGTACCTTCATTTATATCTTTTCAACATGGAAGGTGAAGAAGTACGCCGGTTAACATCAGGAAACCATGATGTGACAGAATTTTATGGATATGATAAAAAGAAAAAAGTGTTTTATTATCAATCCGCAGAAGAATCGCCTGTACAGAGAGGAATATATTCCGTAAGTTTCAATGCACGTAAAAAGAAAAAACTGCATAAAGCCCGGGGTTTTAATGAAGCTATGTTTAGTGCGAATTATAAATACATGATTCACACATTTTCGAACGCGCGTACACCTCCTGTTATTACTATCGAAAACACCAAAGGAAAAATATTTCGGACAATTACTTCTAATAAGGGTTTGAAGGAAGAATTGACCAGGTATGAATATTCGGACAAAACATTTTTTCGTTTTAAAACAAGTGAAGGAATTGAACTGAATGGCTGGATGATAAGGCCACCTGATTTCGATTCAGTGAACCAATATCCTGTTGTCATCAGGCAATACAGCGGGCCAAATTCACAGGTTGTTCTTGATGAATGGTCGTTTAACTGGACACAGGCGTTTGCTGCAAAAGGTTATATCATAGTTGGCATTGACCCCAGGGGCACCGGCGCCAGGGGAGAGGAATTCAGGAAATCTACCTACCTTCAGCTTGGAAAATATGAGACCACAGACCTGATAGAAACAGCAAAATATCTTGGTAACCAGGCCTATATTGACAAAGAAAGGATTGGCATCTGGGGATGGAGCTATGGCGGATTTACAACCCTTTTATGTATGACCAAAGGGGCTGATTATTTCAATACCGGCATTGCTATTGCACCTGTTACAAACTGGAGATTTTATGACAATATCTATACTGAACGATTCATGAGGAAACCCTCTGAAAATATGTCAGGATATGAAGATAACTCACCACTTAACTTTGCACACTTGTTAAAAGGTAATCTGCTAATTTGCCACGGAACAGCCGATGACAATGTACATCCGCAGAATACAATGGAGATGACCGAAAGACTTGTACAGGCAAATAAAGATTTCAGGATGCACCTGTACACTAATCGCAATCATAGCATTTACGGCGGGAATACGAGGTATCATCTGTTTAAAATGTGTCTTGATTTTTTTACGGAGAACTTATAACTGCAATCCGTATTTCTTATTGAATAAAAATATGCTTTTGTTTTCATAAAAAATTATTACTTTTGCAGCCGAAGCCCGGATGGCGGAATTGGTAGACGCGCTAGTTTCAGGGACTAGTGGCCGCAAGGCCGTGAAGGTTCGAGCCCTTTTCCGGGCACTTCGTTTTTTTTAGTTAATCTCTTCGATAATATAATCATCTATTCTTTTTGAACTCACATTGAAATTAATTCCAAATAGAATTATTGCACGTTTCTCTGTTAGATATTTATTTGCATATTCTTTTTCTTTTATTTGATCAATTGCTTTTTGAGCAGATTGACCAGCTTTAAATTCAATAATGTAAACAGATGTATCATTTTTAATGACCGCATCTATTCTGCCATCACTTGTTAACACTTCAGCATCAACCTGGAAGCCCAAAAGTTTGACGATGAGATAGAATAATGAATGAAAATAACTTTCGGTATCTTCGGTTATTGTGTAAGGATTATTTTTAAAAAGACTATTTAGTGTCTGTCCATAAAGTCCGATCTCTTCGTTGGATTAAAAACCCTAAAT
>CAZVTW010000490.1:0-4224 GCA_964629805.1 uncultured Bacteroidales bacterium
CCAATACAAAGCAAACGAAAACCATGATTAATGATTATGACATATATTTAAGCAACAAATCTTCACGCTTAAAGGAGAATCTCACTATAATAATATATAGCTTCATCATGTTTGTGATCATTTTTTACATCATATTTTTCCATTTTATCAAAAAGAAAATCACTACACCGTTAAACAAAGTAAAAGACTCGATACAACAGGTCATACAAAATAATTTTTCGACAAAAGAAGCCATATTTAAAGTAAAAACAAAAGATGAAGTTGGAGTGCTTTCTGAAAAATTCAACTACATGTTGGATAAACTTCACCATTATACCAGGGAAATCGAAAACTCAAAAACTCAAATCGAACAATACAATAAAAGGCTTCAAAGCAGCCTGAGATATGCTTACACGATCCAAAGCGCTTTGCTTCCGAAGAAAGGTGCCATTGAAAAGTTATTTGATTCTTTCATATACTATAAACCGAAAGATGTGGTATCTGGTGATTTTTACTGGTTTTATCATGATAAGGGTGATTATCAGCATCTGGAAAAAATCTTTCTGACAGTTATCGACTGTACCGGTCATGGAGTTCCCGGGGCTTTTATGTCAGTAATAGGTGTGCAGTTGCTGAATGAAATCATTAAGGAAGACAAGATTACTGATCCGGCGGATATTCTCGATCAACTCAATCAGCGTGTACGAATTGTATTAAACCAGGATGAAACAAATAATGATGATGGGATGGATGTGTGTTTTTGCCTGCTTCAGCGTACCGGTCAGTACAATGCTACCCTGACCTTTGCCAGCGCTGAGAGGCCGCTTTTTGTATATTCAAAAAACAAGCAGGAAGTAAAAACCCTGAAAGAACAACATAAACCGATCGGAGGAAATGTGTCTAAAATAAATACTGATGATTTTAAAAATGAAATACTCGAACTGGAAAAAGGCGATATTTTATACCTGACAACAGACGGGTACGTTGATCAAAACAATGCAGCCAGAAAAAGGCTTGGAAGCGCCAGGTTCCTGGAAATCCTCAATGAAATTGCTCATTTACCTGTGCCGGTCCAAAAAACAAGGCTCGAAAATGAGCTGGAAAAGTTTCAGGGAGCCGAAGAACAACGTGATGATATTACAATCATTGGTATAAAAATCTGATTGCCTTCCTTTGTAATCTGGTTGTATGTAAAAACCATTTTTAACTTATTTATATTCTAATACAAATGAAAAAAATCCTCGTCATTCAAACTGCATTTATCGGTGATGTTGTTTTAGCTACGGCTATTATCGAAAAAATCAACAAATATTATGGTGAATCCCAAATAGACTTTTTACTCAGAAAAGGAAATGAAGATCTCTTTTTTCAACACCCTTTCATAAACCATATCCATATCTGGAATAAGAAAAGCAGGAAATATCATGATATTTTCAGATTGATAAGAGAAATAAGAAAAATAAAATATGATGTTATCATTAATTGCCAGCGTTTTCTTTCAACAGGTTTGATAACAGCATTTTCCGGCGCCAGACAAAAAATCGGCTTTGATAAAAATCCATTGTCTTTATTTTTCACCTTAAAAATAAAACATGAAATCGGAACCAGGGATAATAACCTCCACGAAGTTGAAAGGAACCTCAATCTCATTAAAAATATAACAAATAGTGAATATACTAAACCGAAACTATATCCCTCAAATACTGATTTTGAGAGAGTTAAACCTATTAAACCATTTATCTGTATTGCACCTGCCTCTGTATGGTATACAAAACAATTTCCGAAAGAAAAATGGATTGAGTTTATTCAAAAAATCAGTAATAAATATGCAATTTATTTGCTTGGCGCTAAAAATGATATCATTTTATGCGAGGAAATCCGGCTAAAATCTGGAACAGCTGATATATTTAACCTCGCCGGCGAACTCTCATATCTTGAGACTGCAGCATTAATGAAACGAGCTGTGATGAATTATGTCAATGACTCAGCCCCTCTACATTTTGCATCAGCTGTGAATGCGCCGGTCACTGCTATTTTCTGCTCCACTGTTCCCTGGTTCGGCTTTGGTCCCTTGTCTGATAACTCAACCATCCTTGAAACTGATCACAAACTCAGTTGCAGACCCTGTGGTTTGCATGGTTTTGATCAGTGTCCGCAGGGTCATTTCAAATGTGCGGATGTTGATGTTGGTAAATTACTGAAACTAATAAATGATTAATGAATTATAAGGATAAGCCTAAATGCAAAATGAATATTTCGTGTATAAAAAATCTTTATATATTTGTTGCATAAATGATGAATGATAAATAAGCTATCCCACGAAAACAAATATTAAAATATTAATTATCAGGTTAAGCTCTATTGGAGACATTATTCTGACCACTCCGCTGGTCAGGAATATCAGAAACTCTTTCCCTGATGCTGAAATTGATTATATTGTTAAGGAAGAATTTTCCGGCTTATTGTCAAATAATCCTCATATCTCAAATATTATCAAATTTGACAAATCAGGAGGCTTCAAAGCGTTAAAAAAACTGAAGTTTGAAATCCGCAAAAAGAAATATGATTATATATTTGATTTGCATGTCAACCTGCGTTCACTATATTTAAGGATAAATTCCGGCGCTCTGGTTATTTCCAGAATTCACAAATATATTTTTAAACGTTTTCTTTTAGTTACACTGGGTATAAATCTTTACAGGAACATTACTCCTGTTATCGAAAGATACTTTACTGTTGCCCGTAAAATACGACTTCATAATGATCAACAGGGAAGTGAGGTGTTTTTCCCTGACCACATAACCATTGAAGCTAAACAAATACTCTATGAATCAGGACATACAAAAGGCCAATTAATAATCGTTATTTGCCCTGGGGCAGCCCATGCAACAAAAAGATGGCTGCCTGAAGGATTTGTTAGTGTGGCTAATTATTTCATACATCAACATAACGCATTTATTGTTCTGCTTGGAGGAGAGAAAGATTTTGATATCTGCGACAGGATTTACCGGCAAACTGCCGGCCCTGCAGTCAATTTGGCAGGAAAATATAATCTTCAGGGCGCAGCTGGCATTTTAAAAGAAGCAAATTTGGTCTTCTCCAATGATTCCGGACTGTTGCATTTGGCTCAAGCGCAGAAAAAACCGGTTGTCGCGATTTATGGTTGCACAACACGTGAACTGGGATTTTTCCCCATTCCGTTTCGCAGCAGGGCAGTTGAAATATATTTGTCATGCAGACCCTGTACACAAAAGGGATTAAAAAAATGCCCCAAAGGTCATTTCAGGTGCATGAAAAACATACAGGCCGAAACTGTAATCAATGCAGGAGAAGATTTACTGAAAGAAGTTTTTTTAAAAAATGAGTGAAGTATAATGGCCAAATTGATGTAAAACATAATACTATGAACAAATAACCAGAATCGAATAAAGATGAAGATTATGAATATAGAAGCGCTATTTAAATTAACCTATGGTTTATACATTGTCTCTTCTAAGGATGGAGAAAAAATGACAGGGCATGTTTCGAACACAGTTTTTCAGGTTACAGCTGAACCGCCACAAATGGCTATTTGTTCACATAAAGACAACCTGACTACAACTTATATTAATAAATCCGGGGTTTTTTCAATATCAGCATTGAGTAATGATGCTCGTCTTGATTTTCTCGGTAACTGGGGATTCAAATCAGGGTCAGAGTTAGAAAAATTTGAAGATGTAAACTACAAAGTTGGACAAACCGGCACACCGATTTTATTAGACAAGACGATTGCGTTTTTCGAATGCAAGGTTAACAAACAAATCGATGTAGGTTCTCACATTATTTTTATTGGAGACCTCATTGATGCACAACTAATTGATGATTCTGCCGATCCGCTTACTTACAAATACTACAGAGAGGTTATAAAAGGATTATCTCCAAAAAATTCACCGACATATATCGGAAAAGATAAAATTGACAGTGATTCGCGAAAAGATACCCTAAAAGAGACGGATGAGATTGAGAAATCAGTAGAAAAACCCTCCAAATATATGTGTACGGTTTGTGGTTATACATATGATCCGGAGGAAGGTGATCCACATAGTGGAATACCACCGGGAACACCTTTTGAAGATATCCCGGATGATTGGTCATGCCCCGTTTGTGGCGTTAGCAAAGATTCATTTAAAAAGCTAAAGGAATAGAAATAATAATAATACCTAAAATTCTAAAACGAAAATCTACTGCAACACTGAACTGCACATT
>CAZVTW010000491.1:0-2658 GCA_964629805.1 uncultured Bacteroidales bacterium
TAGAGCGTCAGCCTTCCAAGCTGAAGGTCGCGGGTTCGAACCTCGTTTCCCGCTCATTTTGCCGCCAATGTAGCTCAGGGGTAGAGCGCTTCCTTGGTAAGGAAGAGGTCATGAGTTCAACTCTCATCATTGGCTCTCAAGTAATAAAGTATAATTAATGTAAAATATTCACCTAATTCGATTTAAAATGGCTAAAGAACATTTTGAAAGGTCAAAACCACACGTAAACATAGGAACTATTGGTCACGTTGACCATGGTAAGACAACACTTACCGCCGCTATTACTATAGTTCTGAGTAAGAAGGGATTATCCGAGATTAAAACGTTCGATTCTATCGACAATGCGCCTGAGGAAAAAGAAAGAGGTATTACCATTAATACAGCTCATGTTGAATATCAGACAGCCAAGCGCCATTACGCTCATGTTGACTGTCCTGGCCACGCTGACTATGTGAAAAATATGGTCACCGGTGCAGCACAAATGGACGGCGCAATCCTTGTTGTTGCTGGTACTGACGGACCTATGCCACAAACAAGGGAGCACATCCTGCTGGCTCGTCAGGTAAATGTTCCGAGTATTGTTGTATTTATCAACAAAGTTGACATGGTTGATGATGCAGAACTTCTCGAATTAGTTGAAATGGAAATTCGTGAATTACTCGATTTTTATGAATTTGACGGTGATAATACTCCGGTGATACAGGGGTCCGCTCTTGGCGCACTGAATGGTGAAGAAAAATGGGAAGATAAAGTTATGGAATTGATGGATGCTGTGGATGAATGGATTCCACTTCCTCCACGTGCTGTCGATAAGCCTTTCCTGATGCCTGTTGAGGATGTTTTTTCTATTACAGGTCGTGGAACTGTTGCCACTGGTAGAATTGAACAGGGTGTTATTCATACAGGTGATCCGGTTCAGATTATCGGACTCGGTTCTGAAGGTATGAAATCTGTTGTTACCGGTGTTGAAATGTTCCGGAAAATCCTTGATGATGGTCAGGCTGGTGATAATGTCGGACTGTTGCTCAGAGGTGTTGATAAAAAAGAGATCAAAAGAGGAATGGTAATTGCAAAACCTGAGGTGATTACGCCTCATACCAAATTCAAAGCAGAAGTATATGTTTTGAAAAAGGAAGAAGGTGGGCGCCATACGCCATTTCATAATAATTATCGTCCGCAATTCTATCTCAGAACACTTGATGTAACTGGTGAAATTCATTTACCTGAGGGTACTGAAATGGTTATGCCTGGTGATAACATTACTATTACTGTTGATCTGATCACACCAGTTGCTATGGACCCAGGGTTACGTTTTGCGATACGTGAAGGTGGTCGTACTGTTGGGGCTGGTCAGGTGACTGAAATTATAGAATAATAATAGTTTTGTATACGTTCTTTCCGATTTAATAATCATAATTTCATCAAATTAATAAAGAACAGAAAAGTTTTTGGACTCTGTTCTTTATTATTTTTCCATATAAACACGGGTGTAGCTCAATTGGTAGAGTAGTGGTCTCCAAAACCATTGGCTGTGGGTTCGAGTCCTACCACCCGTGCTAACTTTGTTTAGAAAATGAAAATAAAAGTATATTTTCAAGAAGCATTTAACGAACTTATTCATAAAGTAACATGGCCAAGTTGGTCGGACTTACAAAATAGTGCTGTTGTTGTTATGATTGCTTCTTTGATTATTGCGCTGATAATATTTGCGATGGATTTTACCTTTAAGAATCTGATGGACTTTGTTTATAGTTTATTCTATTGATCTGGTCTCTACTGTTTATCAAATTATAGCACTTAATGAGTGATTCTAATAAAAAAAAGTGGTATGTTCTCAGGGCAATAGGCGGTAAGGAGAAAAAAGTTAAGGAATATATTGAAAACGAGATTACTCGTTTAAATCTTCAGGATTTTATCTCCCAGGTGCTTATTCCCACAGAAAAGGTATACCAAATAAGAGCCGGAAAGAAAATCAGTAAAGAAAGAAATTTTTTTCCCGGATATATATTGATAGAAGCCGCACTCGTTGGTGAAATACCGCATATACTGAAAAATATACCTAATGTTATAGGTTTTCTTGGTACTGAAAAGGGTGGTGACCCTCAGCCCTTAAGAATGAGTGAAGTAAACAGGATATTAGGTAAAGTTGATGAAATGGCCGAGAAAGATGAAGAATTGAATGCGCCATTTATCGTTGGAGAAACTGTCAGAGTGATTGATGGCCCTTTTAATAGTTTTACAGGTATCATCGAGGCAATCAATAATGAGAAGAAGAAATTGAAGGTCATGGTGAAGATATTCGGACGGAAAACACCGCTCGAATTAAGCTTTATGCAGGTTGAAAAAGAATCGTAGTATTTTGATTTTATTATTTTAGATAATTATATTTTCAATTCAAAAATAAATTGCAATAGGGTATTTATAAATGGCATCCTTTCTATTCTAATGCTTCCACATGTGCTGTTTATATTTACTTTGAGCAAATATTCACTTATAAATAAATGTGATCATTATGGCAAAGGAAGTTGCTGGTATCATTAAACTACAAATTAAGGGTGGTGCCGCAAATCCATCTCCTCCTGTTGGCCCTGCACTTGGCGCCAAAGGTGTAAACATAATGGAATTTTGTAAGCAATTTAACGGACGTACACAAAAAAG
>CAZVTW010000491.1:2758-4220 GCA_964629805.1 uncultured Bacteroidales bacterium
GAGATAACTCAGACTAAATTCGACGCATCAGTTGACATAGATGTTCGTTTGGGGGTTGATCCCAGGAAGGCCAACCAGATGGTAAGAGGTGTTGTTACCTTACCTCATGGTACTGGTAAAGAAAAAAAGGTCCTGGTTCTTTGTACCCCTGATAAGGAAGAGGAAGCCAAAAATGCCGGCGCCGATTATGTTGGATTGGATGAATATATCCAAAAAATAAAAGGTGGATGGCTTGATATTGATGTGGTTATTACCATGCCTCCGGTCATGTCTAAAGTTGGTCCCCTGGGGAAAATATTAGGCCCGCGCGGCCTGATGCCTAATCCCAAAAGTGGTACTGTAACTATGGATATAGGAGATGCAGTTAAAGAAGTTAAAGCTGGTAAGATCGACTTCAAAGTCGATAAATATGGTATAATTCATACTTCCGTTGGTAAAGTTTCTTTTGGGCCTGAACAAATAGTCGGGAACGCTAAAGAATTTATATCAACAATTATCAAGCTAAAGCCCAGCGCTGCTAAAGGGACTTATATTAAGAGTATAAATCTTTCGAGCACGATGAGTCCCGGCATTCCGATTGAACTTAAGACAATTGATGAAAATTAGGAATGTTAATAACAAAAAGAACATTTTCAAATGAAAAGGGAAGATAAAAGTCAGATTATCGACAATATAGGCAATCAAATTAAAAACTACAGCCATTTTTACCTGGCAGACATATCTGAACTGAATGCTGCTGATACGAGTGATTTAAGGAGGTTGTGTTTTAAAAATGAGATCAAACTTGTTGTCGTTAAAAATACCCTGTTAAAAAGAGCTCTAAACGAAACCGGAGATAATGAATTTGAACAGTTCGACTCTGTGCTCAAAGGTAATACTTCGGTTATGTTCTCCAATACCGGAAATGCTCCTGCTAAACTCATTAAGCAGTTTAAGAAAAAGAATAAGAAGCTCAATAAACCTTTATTAAAGGCAGCTTATGTTGAGGAGTCATATTATTTTGGAGATGATCAGCTTGATGCTCTGGTAACAATCAAATCTAAAGAAGAATTGATTGGCGATCTTATTGGATTATTGCAGTCCCCGGCAAAAAATGTTATTTCTTCCCTTCAATCAGGCGGAAATACATTACATGGGGTATTAGAAACATTATCAAAAAAAGAAGAATAGTTAAAAATTTTTTAAAACAATAAAAAATGGCAGATTTAAAATCTTTTGCAGAACAATTAGTAAACCTTACTGTTAAAGAGGTGAATGAACTGGCAGATATTTTAAAAACAGAATATGGTATTGAACCGGCTGCAGCAGCAGTTGCAGTTGCCGGACCTGCTGGTGGAGAAGGTGGTGAAGCTGGCGGCGCTGAAGAACAAACTGAATTTGATGTTATTTTAAAACATCCCGGCCAGAAAAAATTGCAGGTTGTTAAACTTGTTAAAGAATTAACAGGTGTTGGCCTTAAAGA
>CAZVTW010000492.1:0-4220 GCA_964629805.1 uncultured Bacteroidales bacterium
CTCCGGCACCGGACAGGGAATTTGAAGCAAAATTTTTCCAGGTCTGGAATAACCGGAAGCGACAAAAAATGAGGGGGGAAAGGTAATTTTAAAATCAAAGATTCAGGGCTTTTTCAAATACATCATACAAAGACATGTATGTATTTTTCAATACCGTAATTAACTGATTAGGCTGTATCCACTTAATCTCAGAAATGTCTTCGTCGCGGGCTGGTTTTGGGGTTTCCTTGCCGTTGTATTTCATTTCATACCAATAAGTCTTCTTAAGTATTTTGTCGCTTTCTTTTTCATAAGAATGAAAGGTTGTTGCCAGAGCCCTGGTAATATTCAAATCCGAAAGGCCTGTTTCTTCAGACACTTCGCGAACAGCGGCATCTTTAATATCTTCATCTGTTTCAACATGTCCTTTTGGTAAATCCCACTTTCCAAATCGTTTAATAACCAAAAAGTCTCCGTTCATATTTCTGACTACTCCGCCTGCGGCCTCAATAACTTTAAAAAGCGAATGAAAAGTAACGTTGAGTTGTTTTAGGTCTTTTGAGTAAACACAGATTTTTTTTATGGCACGGTTTTGCTCAAATATATCCATAAGCCTTTCGAGATCGTGATCAGAAACAAAAGGGTAAAACAATCCCACGCCTTCTTCTGTGTTTTCAACTTCTTTTCTGTTATCTGTTAATAAGACTGCCCTGTCATCAAAATAAATTTTGTACATATATTATTTATTTTACCGATTCAGAAAAATGAAATTTGGTATATTCTGATTTACATATATTTTTGCTTTTCAAAAATAAAAAAATATTCACAAAACACATAAAGAGGCATAATATTATCTTGAAATTTTAATTTTTTACCTATGATATCAACAGAAAAACAAATAGCCGGGTATCTCCTGGACATACATGCTGTCAGACTGAAGCCGACTAATCCTTTCACCTGGGCTTCAGGCTGGAAAAGTCCGATTTATTGCGATAACAGAAAAATATTGTCATATCCGGAAGTAAGGAATAGTATCAGAGAGTCTTTCTCTAAAAAGATCAAGGATTTATATCCTGATGCTGAATGTTTAGCAGGGGTAGCAACAGGAGCAATTGCGCACGGCGTCCTGGTTGCCGACCTATTGAACTTACCGTTTATTTATGTCAGAAGTTCTGCTAAAGGACATGGACTCAAAAATCTTATTGAAGGTGAACTAAAAACAGGACAAAAAACAATTGTGATTGAAGATTTAATTTCCACAGGAAAAAGCAGCCTGAATGCCGTCAGCGCCATTAGGGAAGCAGGCGGCCTGGTTATGGGATTACTGGCGATATTCAGTTATGGATTTGAAATTTCTGAATTAAAATTCAGGGATGCTAATTGCCGGTTTGATACCCTCACAAATTATAATATTCTGCTTGATCTGGCTGTTGAAAGAGGAATAATTTCAAAACAACAGATTGAATCATTAAATCTCTGGAGAAGAAATCCTTCTGAGTGGAAGCCTTAAGGGATAGAAAGGAAATAACCTGGACAATTTTACTGAACAAGTATGTTTCGCATCAGGACCTAAGATAAGAATTTAGCTTTTATTCATATCATCCTCATCTTTTGTCAATTCAAGCATTGCCTTTTCCAATTTGCGTTTTTTCAGTCCCAGGTAATGATTGAGCGCTTCTGCCACTAATTCATTGATATCCTGTTTTTGGTAATTAGCCAGAATTTTTATCTGTTTATATATTTTTTTATCGAGTTGGATCATATATTCGTGATCGATCATGAGATCATTGTTCTCGTCCTGTCCTTTACCAATCACTTTTGTGTTTGACAACAAGGCTTTCTGAAAATCAGATATTTTTTTACTTTTTCCTGCCATATTTATGAATTATTTCTTTTGCAAATTTACCATAATCCTGTGCACCCCTGCTTTTGGGGGAATATTCAAATACGCTTTGATTAAAAGCAGTGGATTCCATGACAGAAATATCCTGTCTGATTTTTGTCTCAAAAATTTTATCGCGTAAATGATTATGCTCCTGTAGGCTCGAAATAACGGCCTGGGTAAATTTTGTGCGAGGTGAATACCTGATAAATAAAATACCGCCAAGCTCCAGAGAAGGATTTAGTCTTTCCCTGACTTTATCACATGTATGCAATATGCTGTCAAGTCCGATAAAAGCAAAATGTTCAGTTTGCATCGGAACAATGTAAAAATCAGCAGCAACAAGTGTATTTATGGAAATAAGTCCCAAACTCGGGGGGCAATCGAAAATGATAAAATCATAGTTATCCATCTCTTCACGAATAGATTCACGCAGTAAATAATCCCTGCCAGGTTCACTGTTCAGTTGCATTTCATAGTCAAGCAATTTCTCAGATGAAGGAATGACGGAAACATTACTAATTCTGCTGATAACATTGTCAACTTTTTCATGTTTAAGAAGTAAATGTCCTATATGCTTTTCGGGATTAAAAATACCAAATGCAGAACTCAAATTACACTGGCTGTCAAAATCAGCAACCAGAACTTTCTTTTTTCTTCTTGCCAGGGCAACTGACAAATTAAAACTGGTTGTTGTTTTTCCGGTACCACCTTTGTTGTTAAGAACAGAGATAACAGTTGCCATATACATTATTTTAAAAATTCAACTTCCTTAAAATAAAATCCCTGTATTTCGCCATTTTCAGTTTGAATTCTGAGCTCTCCATTGTCTTCAGCGCCAAGAATTTTACCTGTAAATTGTTCATCAAAACTTTCAAATTCATGTTTTTCATTGAGCCAATAAAGCCGGCTGGTATAATCCCGGTTCAACTCTTCCTGTCTGCCTAACCCGAGTTGAAAATAACGATTTTCAATGAAAGTTAGTAGAAAATTTAATGTTTTTTTCAAATCAAACTCTCTGGCTTTGCAAAGTTTCATAGAAGTTGGATTTGGAATATCCTGCGGGAAAAATGTTTGGTTCACATTTAATCCAATACCAGCAATTGTATGCGAAATCATATTGCCTAATATAGAATGTTCAATAAGAATACCACCAATTTTTGCATTTTTGATATAGATATCATTTGGCCATTTTATATACACATCCTGACAATAGGTTTGCAAAAAATCCGTTATGCCGAGAGAAACAACTTTTGACAAACTAAATTGTTCATCAGGTGGCACAAATGTTGGGAACAACACAACACTTAGGGTTAGATTTTGTCCTTTTTCGCTTTGCCAGGTATTTCCCTGTTGTCCTTTTCCTGCAGTCTGCTGGTCAGCAACGATTACGGTACCATCAATAATTTTTTCCTTTTGCCTGTCCAGTAATTCAAGGGCATAGTCGTTTGTGGATGATACTCTTTCAACCCTGATAATATTTTTACCTATAAAACTGCTCATGAATTATGGTCATTTTCTGTTCTGTTTACAAAAGAATCTAACTCCAACAATTAGGCCAAAATTATTATTTTGAATCACTCAGTACTGATAAGCCATTCATCCTTGAAACGAAAGGCAGAGTGCGCTACAATAATGGCATATAAATATAAGTTTCAGATATAAGGCCAACTATTCTGTAGTAAATTCGTAAAAAAAACAATCATGAACAAAATAATACATTGTCATGATATTAGAAAATATATCTTTATCTTTGTAATAAAATATTAAATACACTATATGGAAAAAACCAATTTTAACAGTGATGTTCTTTTAACAGCAATAATTGAAGGAATATTTGAAAAAAAAGGCAATGAAGTAGTACGACTTGATCTTAAAAAGCTGGATCAGACTATTTGTGACTATTTTGTCATATGTCACGGAGATTCAAATACACAGGTTGAATCAATAGCTGAATCTGTTGAATACCAGGTTGAGAAGTCTACCGGCCAAAATGCTTCACACAAAGAAGGGGTAAAAAATTCCAACTGGGTGCTTCTCGACTATTCTGACGTCATTGTTCACATTTTTCAAAAAGATTACAGGGAATATTATCATCTTGAAGATCTTTGGGCTGACGCCAGAATATTAAAGTACCAGGATAATCCTTCATTTGCTGCCAGCAATTCATGATATTAAGGTATTACAATTTAATTTCCCGGGTAGATTTTATTAAGCGTTATCAAAAAAATCTTGTAAAAAATCCTGAAAATTAACCTCACAGGTGATAGTATAAAATCACCTATATTCTTATTAAATCCCTTACTCATAAAAGGGATGATAATAATTTCAAAAATTGAATACCGGTATTTTATCAATT
>CAZVTW010000493.1:0-4212 GCA_964629805.1 uncultured Bacteroidales bacterium
TATTTTTACGCTTTGGAATAACCTCACTGTCATTTTTCCATACAGATGAAACATCATTGTACTGCAACTTGTCTCAGTACAGTAAAGGGCTTGTCTCGATTCAGCCGGGGAGATTTACAGTCTGCAAGGTAAATCTGCCGACCGGAAGATCGGCCATAAGGCATCCTTTTGTTGGGTATCCCCGAAATAATTGTTAAAGTTTAATACAAAAAAAACAGTCAGAGTAAAATGTTCATGTTATTATTTTTCAGGCCCTTAGGTCGCCAACTGAAAATCAGCAACATTTGTATACTTCGGACCTGTTTTGTGTAATTTGCTTTCGAACAGGATAATTTTTTTTACATCTATGCTTTGAAAATACGTATCCTTGTGTTCTGAAACCTGGTCATAAAATATGTCCTTGTTTTCCAGGTATTTGACACGTCCGATTGTCAGGTGTGGACTAAATGGTCTTTCGTCAATTTTAAAACCTTTCTCTGCCAGACTTTTTACCATAGATTCTTGTAAATCAATGAGCTCCCTGCTTTTCCTGAACCCGGCCCAAAGTACTCGCGGATTGTGTTTCTTTCCAAAATATCCGGTTCGTTCCAGGTGAATAATAAACTTCTGGTGTTTTTGGGCGATATCTGAAAATAATGCCTTTATCACAGGAATCCTGTCTTCTTCAATATCACCAAAAAAATGCAGTGTCAGGTGTATATTATCAAGGTTTACCCATTTAATCTTCGACTCCCAAAGCTCCTTCCTGAGTGTAGTGACCATGTCTTTGAGCACTTCTTCAGGATATATTTTTATTGCAGCAAACAGTCTTTTCATGTTTCAATGCTTTAATAATTGTTTTAATGGCGCTTATGCAGAAAAGATACAAAATTAGAAAAGTAATATGAGTTTTTAAAAAATTATGCCTGAAGGAGTAAAATCCGGTTCTATTGGCAAAACAAATTTGTACATTTGTCTCCATATATCATTTCAGGAAGCGAACAATTCTGGCCGGTTACACGTAGAAATGTATATTTTTGGCAAAGTCATGAAGTTTAAGCAGGACAGGGAAGCATTCATCTTCGGAATTGTGCAGGGAATAATCACCAATGCCATGAAACACGCAAAAGCCAGCACATTGTTCCTGTAGTTCAATTTCAGAGGGAGACCATACAGTCGACATCACAGCGGAAGACGATGGCAAAGGATTAGATGTCAACAAGGTTAAGTTGTCAGGCAGTATGGGCTTTGAAAACATCAAAAATAGGGTGAACGGGTTAGACCCTCACCCGTCAATAGAATCAGAAAAAATGCAGGGACTACCTTTATTATCTACGGAATACCAGTGAATTTGTATTCTGAACCCAAAAAGCAAGTAAAATTACCATGATACAAGTATTAATAGTTGACGATCACAAAATCTTTGGTCAGGGGCTTGGCGAACTGCTCAGGGCTGATGAGGAAATTGAAGTAACGGACATCCTTCAGGATGAAAAGCAGGTTTTGCGTTCATTGAAAAATAAACCGGCTGATATTGTCATGCTGGATTTTCAGTTGAAAAGCATGGATGGCATTGATGTGACCCGCATCATTTTAAAAAGTTATCCTGACATGAAGATCATCATCCTGAGTATGATTAAAAATGCCCGATTTTTTCACCAGTTGATGGAAGAAGGCATCAAAGGTTACCTGACAAAAAATTCAGGCAAGGAAGAAATAATACGGGCAATTCATGCCGTTCACGAAGGAAATACCTATTTTGGCCAGGACATTATGAGCGAATACCTGAGCAATAAGGTACAGGTATTTGAGGATTCGGTTCATTATAAACTCACCAACAGAGAAAAATCAATCATCAGGCTACTTATCCAGGGCATGACCACATCGCAGATTTGCGAAAAACTTGGCCTGGCTGAAAACAGCGTCAAGACATACCGGAAAAACCTGTTGTCCAAATTTGGGGTGAAAAACTCACTGGAGCTTGTAAATATTGCTTTAAAGCTGAAACTTGTTTGATCTAAAAAGTTCAATTGATGAGTCCGCTCCGTGAAATACTATTTTTCAGGATAATAATGTACATTGTTATGACGAATTTGAAAAAATAGATTCGTCTTTTTATCCCGCATTGGCATTCTTTGTTTTTAATGTTTTTTTTCAACCCCCGATATAGAAGAATTACTTCCATTGCAAGGGTTCTGAATCGATTAAGGAATTAAGGTTTAATTATTCGCAAAAACAATTTAGTTCTTTTGCAAAATCCTGGCAATACCTTATATCTTTTAGGGAGATTGTAACTTTGGCAAATTTATGTTTTTTTATTGCATTATTAACCAATGATTGCAATTTTTCCGGATCGGTTTGAATCATTTCCTTTGTTTTCTTTATTCCGGCAGTATAAAAAATCCTGGCAAAAAGAGGGCTGACATATGGTATTCTCACAAGATCGCATAGGCTGAAAAGTTCTTCTGTCGTTTCAGGCCTTAGGTTCAAATCAGCAGCCAGTGATTTTCTGTCTTTTTCATTTGCGCAGGTTGAAAAATAATCTGCTGTGGTTTTAATGTTTCCTGCAAGTAGTTTTTCAATAAAATCTTTATCAATCCAGCTAAAAGACTCAAGTTTTTCAGGTTTTGATGCAAAACTGTTCACATATCTCCTGAGTATGGTTATATATTCAACCGGTATACCTGATTGTTGAGAAAAATTTTCTGCTCTTTTCTTTGTCTTTAGCGCATTAATCAATTCTGCAAGGTTGTTTATGCCTTCATCCGACAAAACAGCAAACCATTTATCTGTGTTTTCTTTCAAAATCCTGTGACTGGGCAGGAGTTCGCGCTCTTTGATATATCTCTGAAGTTTACTAACAGGAAATGACATTAAATCGATACCATAATACTTTTCCATATATGTAGGTATTGGATAATAAAATTTTATAATTTAATTGTAAATCCTGCTCTCCACAAGAGTTGCCCATCAATAACCGTTAACAAGTCATCAAGTTTTTCAATGTCCTGCCCTAAAATATTTTCAACATTAACTATTCAAAATGATATAAAACAATATTGGAATAACGAGTCCTGCAAGAACATATATTCCTCCCCTGCCAAGAGGCCCTTTTTTGCCCCTGACCATAAACAAAGAAGACAGTGCGAAAAAAATGAGTGCTGCGGCAAATACATCAGAAAACCGCATCCAGTATCTGTGTGGATTATAATGTAAAAAGTTGACCATGTAAAAAACCGGACGTTTTGTTAAGAATTCTGCTGTGCCTTCACCCGTATCGGTATTTACGATGACAGAAGAACCGCCTTCAAGAAATATTTTTAGCAAATGATGCTCAGGATAATAATGTTTTTTGTAATGATCGCTGTCATCAATTCGGTCTAGCAATGTCATGATCTTATCGTAAACGCCTGTTGATTTACGCAAATTTAAATCTGTCCTGAAGGTTTTTGTCTGAACCGAATAATTCGGATTCCAGTCTTTCAGATGATTCAGGGCAATACCTGATAGTCCGTATATAACAGATAATCCGATAAAGAAAAAACCGATATCACGATGCAAAATTCTACACCACTTTCTTACTTTTTTGAGCATAGTGTTAAAATAACAGGCAACCGGAATTAGTCAATTATTTGATGCGACACATAATCCATTGAATAAAACGAAATATGGTCAGTATTGGCAGCTTCCATTGAATCCCTGTAGAACTGAAGATGCTCATTTTTCCTGTTGAGTTGGTGTTCGGATATTTCACCATTTTTATGACTTTTGATATTGTCCTCTTCCATTTTAAGGCAATAGGCTTCATCTATCCTGAGTTCCCTGACTATGCCGGTCACAGAGATTTCACTGCCGGTTAATTCCTCGTCAAACCGACTGTCAGAATCAATATGAATGTCCCCGTTATCATCAACAAAGAGGATACGTTTACCGCCATGACGGCATACATGATCCACAATACCTGTCACCTGCACTTTTTTGTCGACATAGTTACCGGCTTTACTATTAAAGTCACCAATGCTGATTGCCGGAATTTCACTTTCCTGATCAGCCGGCGCTTTATTTCCCGGGTGGTTATCACCTTCTTTAGCGGTTTCACTATTGCAGGCAACAAATAACAGAAAAAAAATGATGGTAATAATGTTTGTTTTCATCGTCTTAATATTTTAATGTTGTTAAATATTATTTATCTTTCCTTAAAAAATGAAATTGCGTAATGTTGCTTATTGCTAT
>CAZVTW010000494.1:0-4198 GCA_964629805.1 uncultured Bacteroidales bacterium
GTTTCATCTTTAATAAACCTGACAGCTTTTTTAACAGGCGACTCATTTGCTTTGATAAGCATGTCCATAATTAGTTTACTTAATTTCACAGCAGAATCTTCGGCATCAAGTTTATTAGCAGCGACATAAACTAACTGTGTAACACTTTCCTTAGCATTCAGCACGACTTCCCAGGCATCAGGTGTCATGTAAATTTGTTGAGATAAATTATGTTCAAATTCACGCCTGATAGAAGTAATCATGGCATTTTGCAAATCCTTTACTTTCATATTTGGTTGCCGTACTCTTGACATCAGCAGATCAGGTGAAATCCTCTCAAGAAATAATGTGACTCTTTCATATGCCTGTAACCTAATTGGCGTTACAATTTTTTGATTTCTCATCACTATTTCATTTTTCCTTTTTTGTGCCTCATTTTTAAGCAACTGCTGTAACAAAGCATAAGCTGTGAGAAACACAACGAGTGACGGTAATACATATTTGAGTATTTCCAGTATATCTTCCATATTTAATTTGTTCAAATCATTATTAATTTATTGCCGGATCAAATAAATTGGGTAAATTTATATAAAAATTAATGAAAAAATAATTAATCACAAATAAAACAACATAAATATGAACCATGAAGAAAAATTGGACTTTTTAACAAATATTGAATTATTTGAGACATTAACTGAAGAGGAACTTGCTCAGATTGCTGAGAAGATGCGAATTCATAACTTACCGCCCGGTACGATCATCTTCAGGGAGAACGAAAAGCGTGAAAGCGTTTACCTGATATACTCCGGGGAAGTAGAATTAATTAAAAAAACCGTTTTCAATGAAAATGCACGTCTGGCTATATTTAAAAAAAATGATTTTTTGGGAGAATCAACTCTCATCGAAGATACAGCTCATTCTACGACAGCCGGAACAATAACGAATTGCATTATTCTCTACCTGAACAAAGAAGAATTTCAGGAAGCATCAAAGGACAATCAGGAAATATTTATAAAAGTAATTCGAAAAATCGCCCAGGTCATTTCCAGGCGAATGAGTTTATCAAATGCAAAAATTGCTGGTCTTGAAAATCAATACAGATCATCAAAATACAGGAAGGAACATGACCTTTTGGGTGAGAAGGATGTTCCACATGATGTATACTATGGCATACAAACCTTACGTGCAATTGAGAATTTTAATATCAGTGGTGTACCACTTAGTTTCCATCCTGATTTAACAGATGGTCTGGTTATGGTGAAAAAAGCGACAGCAAAGTCAAACCAGGAACTTGGCATTCTGGATGAAAACATAGCTTTTGCAATAGACACAGCATGTACGGAAATTCTAAACGGACGTTACAGAAAACATTTCATGGTTGATATGATTCAGGGTGGTGCAGGCACATCAACAAACATGAATGTTAATGAAGTGATAGCTAACAGGGCTTTGGAGATAATGGGCCGTCAGAAGGGTGAATACGAATATTGTCACCCCAATAATCACGTAAACCTTTCGCAGTCAACAAATGATGTGTATCCAACTGCTATAAAAATTGCTCTTCTATTAAGCAACAAAAAACTCGTGAAAGTATTAATGGATTTAATCAGTTCAATACGGGACAAAGCCGAAGAGTTTTCTGATGTTATAAAAATGGGCAGGACCCAGTTACAGGATGCTGTTCCAATGACATTGGGTCAATCGTTTGAAGCTTATGCGATTACTCTTGAGGAGGAAATAGATAATCTGACCCGCAATGCAAACTTGTTTTTGGAAGTTAATATGGGAGCAACTGCCATTGGAACAGGGATAAACACAGATCCGAAATACAGGCGTCTGGTTGTTGGATATCTGCGCGAAATTACGGGAATGGATATTGTCTCTGCCCGAAACCTTATGGAAGCGACACAGGACACAAGCGCTTTTGTTATGTATTCATCTGCCATAAAACGGCTTTCTTTAAAGCTCTCAAAAATGTCAAGCGATCTTCGCTTACTTTCATCGGGCCCGCGATGCGGACTTAATGAAATTAACCTGCCCCCAATGCAGCCGGGTTCGTCCATTATGCCAGGAAAAGTTAATCCAGTTATACCTGAAGTTATCAATCAGATAGCCTATAAAGTTACCGGAAATGATTTGACAGTTACGCTCGCTGTTGAAGCAGGCCAGTTAGAACTTAATGTCATGGAACCTGTTATTGTTCAGAGTCTTTTCGAATCTATTGAAATATTAAAAAACGGTATGAGTACACTGATTTACCGCTGTATAAACGGTATTACGGCGAATAAAGAACACTGCAGGGGAATGGTGATGAACAGTATCGGTCTGGTTACCGCCCTGAATCCGATTTTGGGTTATGAAGTCTGCTCTTCCCTTGCAAAAGAAGCAATCGAACAAGATAAGCGCGTGTATGATTTGGTGTTGGAAAAGAAAATACTATCAAAAGAAGAGTTAGATAAGTTATTAAAACCTGAAAACATGATAAAACCGCACGTTCTGAAACAAATGTTCGAAAAATAAAAAGCGGAGTTTAAACCCCCGCTTTTATTTATTGATCGTTCATTGAAATTAAAAACTCTTCGTTTGTTTGAGTCTGCAATAACCTGTCTCGGAGGAATTGCATAGCCTCAAGCGAGTTCATATCAGAAAGATAATTCCTCAAAATCCACATTTTTTGCAGGAAGTCTTTTTTCATGAGCAATTCCTCACGTCTTGTACTTGATGATACAATATCGACAGACGGGAATATACGTCTGTTAGAAAGTTTTCTGTCTAACTGAAGTTCCATGTTGCCGGTTCCCTTAAACTCTTCGAAAATGACTTCATCCATTTTTGAACCTGTATCAATGAGTGCAGTCGAGCAGATGGTTAAAGAGCCACCATCTTCGATATTCCTGGCTGCGCCAAAAAATCTTTTCGGTTTATGAAGTGCATTGGCATCAACACCCCCTGAGAGGACTTTCCCGGAAGCTGGCGCTACAGTATTATACGCTCTTGCCAGACGTGTAATTGAATCAAGCAAAATAACCACATCATGACCGCATTCAACCATTCTTTTGGCTTTCTCAAGAACAATATTAGCGACCTTCACGTGCCTCTCAGCCGGTTCATCAAAGGTAGAAGAAATAACTTCACCATGAACACCTCTTGCCATATCAGTCACTTCCTCGGGGCGTTCATCTATTAGTAAGATAATCAAATACACATCGGGGTGATTCTCTGCTATGGCATTAGCAATTTCTTTCAACAGAATGGTTTTTCCTGTTTTCGGTTGAGCGACGATCAGGCCTCTTTGTCCTTTTCCAATTGGGGCAAACATGTCAACAATCCGGGTTGAAAGGGTTGCATTTTTACCAATTGCCAGTTCAAATTTTTCCTGCGGGAATAAAGGAGTCAGGAAATCAAAAGGAACTCTGTCACGAACGAAATCCGGCGGCCTGCCGTTTATTTCTTCGACTTTAATCAAAGGAAAATATTTCTCACCTTCTTTTGGTGGTCGTATGGAACCCATGACAGTGTCGCCTGTTTTTAGTCCAAACAATTTAATCTGGGATTGTGAAACATAAATATCATCAGGGGAATTAAAATAGTTATAATCAGCTGATCGAAGAAAACCATATCCATCAGGCATTATTTCCAGGACACCAGAATTAGATATTATACCTTCAAATTCATAAGAATTTTTCCTGGTGTCGTATTTTTTTGAACCTGAACGCTCTTTGCGATCATCATATCGTGCCCGGCCATCTCCGGAAGATGTATCTGCCTCAGGTTTATCGGACATTTTGCCCAGAACAATCGTTTTACCTTTACGTCCACCCGAACTTTTGGATTTGGTCTCTTTTGCATCAACAGATTCATCCTCAAGTATGCTGTCAAAATCATTAAGCCTCTCACCTTTGTCACCTTTCTTTTCAGCATCTTCTTTTTCGCTAAAGCTGCTTTTAGCTTCTTCAATAGATTCTGAAATTTTTGATTTCTTGGACTGTTTTTCTTTCGTAGAAGTTTGTTTTCTGGTCGATCCTGCAATCTTTTTTGAAGGAGGTTTACTACCATCTCCGGAATCGGTATTGGAAGCTTCGATAGCCTGTTGATCCAAAATTTTATAAATTAAATCTTGTTTTTTTAAAGTATCTAATCTTTTAATTTTTAATCCTTTAGCTATCTCTTTTAATTCAGAGACCAGTTTCTGGTTAAGTTCTAAAATATCATACATAAT
>CAZVTW010000495.1:0-4197 GCA_964629805.1 uncultured Bacteroidales bacterium
TTTCATATTCATTCTTTTGCATTTCCAGCTCCTGTTTTTCCTTTTTCTTTTGTATAGCTTTTTGTTCTAGTTCTTCTAATTTTTTTGTAATTGATATGTCAGTGTTATCAATTTCTTTCACTTGGTTAAGGTAAGTTATAGCATCATCATAATTTTCGGCTTTGGCAGCAGCTTCTGACAGTTGCATTAAATTGTTGAGTTTTGCCTGAATTTGTTTGTTTTTTTGCTCTTCTTCAATTTTACCGAAAATAATATTATCAATATTCCTAAGCTTTAATTTCGGATATGTGGAATCAGGGAACAACAGCAATGCAGAATTGAAATGTTCCCTGGCTTGCTGATAGTTTTCATCTTTAAATGCAAATTCTCCTTGTTTGATATAATCCTGATAGTTTGATTTCTTTGTTTCAATTTTTTCTTTAGTTGCGATCAATTGTCCAAGGATAATGTTTAAATCATGTATTTTTTCGTTGGGATATGTTGCCTCTGGATAATATTCAAGTGAACTTTTATAATGCTTTTTTGCTTCCTCATATTCTTTGCGCGCATAAGAAGCATCCCCCAATCTTATGTGTTTGTCATATAGTTTAAATTTTTCCAGTTTGGCTTTTTCAGAACGCAGGTGCAATTCATATATCCGGTTGATTTCATCCAATTTTTGCCTTGGTAAATTTTCATTTGGCCTCAAATTTAAAGCATGTTCAAAATATTGTTTTGCTTTTGCATATTCTTTTTCCCTCAAAAACCTGCCCCCACCTTGTATAAGGTTTTGATACGATTCCTGATGTGCATTACGTGCAATATTTTCTTTTTGTTGTTCTGTAACAATAGCTTCAATTTCTTTCACCTTTTGCCTGGGGTATTCCTGTTCTGGATCTGTTTTTATTGCTTTTATATATAAATCCTTTGCTTTATGGAATTCACCATAGCTCAAACTTCTGTCTGCTTCTTCAATAAGCACAAGATATGATTCACGCTTCACTTCTTGTCTGTATTTTTGATTTTCTTTTTCCCGTTTTTTTGAATTTATTTGATCAATTTGAATTTGAGGGTATGTGCTTTCTGGAAAATATTGCAAAGCTAAATTCAAATATTGCAAGGCACTGTCTTGTTGTGCATTTCTCAAAGCATATTCTGCATTTTTCAGGGCTTGGTTATAAAGTTCCGTTTTTCGTGCAAAAATTTTTTCATCCTGCAAATTTGCCTGCAAGACAGAATCTACATGTACCAGTTTTTGTTTTGCTTTGACATCATTTGGGAAAATTGAAAGGGCATTTTGATACGCCCTTTTCGAAGCCGGGTATAGTTTCAGTTTAAATGAGATGTCTCCATCTTTTACAAAGGACTGAAACGATTTTAATCGGGTCAGGGAATCATTATAAGCTTCCCCTTTGGCAAGTAAGTATTTTTCAATTTCAAATATTCTTTTTCTGGGATATGGATCATCCTTTTTATATTTTTTCACTTTCTGAAACCTAAGGATTTTCTGGTAGATATTTTTAGATTCAATATATTTTTGTTGTGCAAAAGCCTGTTCTGCCAATGATAACTGTTCCTGATACCAGTTTTTAAGGCTTTGGTTTTCAGTTTTATAGTTTAATTCATATGATATAAAAGCGTCAATTTTCCGTAACATCTCATCAGGGTATGATTCCCGGGGCTGAATTTGTTTTGCTTGTTTATATAAGCTATCTGCCAAATCATAATTTTTATGTCTAAAGGCGTTGTCTGCCTCAAGGATTATATCCCTGTAAAGGTTGACAACTTTCAACCGCCTTTTTTCTTGTTCAAGGGCTAAGTGGCGTTGTATTTTTCTGTGTTTTGATCTGACAAGTTCATTGTCCGGGAAGATTTTGAGGGCTTGTGTGAAATATTCTAATGATTCATTCAGGCGTTGTTGCTCAAACAAACTATCTGCCTGCGTAACCAAATTTTCAAATTCCTGTCTTTTTTGCTGTGCCTCGATTTTTTGTTTTTCAACATTTTGCTTTACATATTTAATATGCCCCTCAGGAAGTTGAAATTCCGGAAATGTTTCCTGGATTGTTTCATATGTTTTTTGGGCTATTGTAAATTTACCTTCGTCAATAAGTTGATCTGCTTCAATAAGCTGTTTTTCAAATAATTTATACCGTTTTCCCTTTTCCTGTCTAAGTGTTTCTGCTTGTTTCACAATTTCGTCTTCATAACCATAGTCAACAAATTCGAAATCTTCAATATTTTTGTTGTAACTCAATATCCCTGTTTGGTTGAAATTTTGAAATTCCCTTTCAATTTCACGATGCTTACGATAAAGCTTTATATCAATTTCCAGTTCAGGGAAATAATCATTCGCCTCAAGAGATTCAGCAGGGACAAATGTTTCAACTGCAATTCCCTTTGGATAATACCCAAATTTCCGGAGGTTTATAGAATAGTTTGAACCTAGTGGAAAATCATAAGTGAAATAATTTTTTTTATCAAACTGAAAGGAATCCGGTTTTTCACCGGATTTACTGATGACAACAAATGTGCCCTTTGCGTCCCCCATTTCAGGTTCAACAGTGACTACAAGAGGAAGTGTGGTGTTTTGCAATGAATCATTTTGATATTCCTGGCCAAAAACAGGACAAACACTTAAAAACATAATAAAAAATATCACGCTTAAACGGGTTTTGTTATATGTTGGGTTGTTCAATTCAGGCATAATCAAACTCCTGTGTTTATGTCTTTATACGCAAATTAAGCATTATGGTTATAAAATTAATCAAAAAATATACTTACATAGCTACATAATTAAAACACAAACACATGGAAAAACAAAACACAAAAACATCTCGCCGGAAATTTTTATCATCAAGTGCAATTGCAATTGCAGGAATAACTGTTATTCCGCGGCATGTCATGGGAGGGAAAGGTTTTTTATCACCAAGTGACAAAATCCGGATTGGGCATATTGGTACGGGAAAACTCAGCCTTGGGCTCATGAAGAGGTTTGTGGCCGAACCTATGGCTGAATTAGTTGCAGCTTGTGATGTATTTACGAGCAAGTTAGAAAACTATAAAAAAGTTACAGAAGATCATATCAAAGAAACAAAAGGACTAAAAAACATTCAGATTGACACCTATCACAACTACAAGGAATTGCTTGAAAGAAATGATATTGATGCCATAATTGTTTCTACACCTGACCACTGGCATGTTTTTAATGCCATAGATTCAATTTTGTACGGTAAAGATGTATATTGTGAGAAACCACTGTCGCATACAATTAATGAAGGCAGGTTGATGGTTGATGTTGCCCGTAAATTCGACAAAATTGTCCAGACCGGGAGTATGCAAAGATCCTGGGAAAATTTCAGAAAAGCTGTTGCACTTGTCAGAAACGGATATGTCGGTGAACTTAAAGAAGTCATCGTAAGTGTGAATGATCCTGCTATTCCATATAATCTGGAAAAACAATCTATGCCAGAAGGCCTTGATTGGGACACATGGTTAGGCCCTGCACCGGAATGTGTGTACAACAAAAAGCTTGCCCCACCTTTAGAAGAAAACTTCTGGCCAAGGTGGAGGGATTATAAGGAATTTGGCGGTGGAAACCTATCTGATTGGGGTGCGCATATGTTTGATATTGCCCAATGGGGCATTGGAGCTTCTCAAACAGGGCCAATAGAAATTATCCCGCCAGAAGACAAAACAAAAAAACGTGGCTTGGTTTTAAAATACAAAAATGGTGTAAAAGTAACACACGATAATTTTGACCGTGGGCATTCTGTAAGGTTCATTGGTTCTGATGGTTCTATTGATATCAGTAGGGAGTTTTTTGATTCAAAACCAGCTAAAATAGCTGAAATGAGGCTGAAGGAAGATGATATCCATCTTTATCATTCCGATAATCATTACAGGGATTGGTTAAATTGTATCAAAACAAGGCGTTTGCCGGTTGCTGACATAGAAATCGGGCACAGGTCAGCTTCATTATGCAATGTGACCGCAATTGGATATGAAGTTGGAAGGCCATTAAAGTGGGACCCAAACAAAGAATTGTTTATTGATGACTCAAGGGCAAATATGCTCCTCACAAAAAAATACAGGGAAGGGTATGATATCCAACAATATGACAGGCTTTTTAATACTCATTTGTGGAAGAGGTAGTGATGTTGGAAGAAGCTGAAAAAATGGCATAAATTGAGTTTCACCAAAATGTGTTCATTAAAA
>CAZVTW010000496.1:0-4188 GCA_964629805.1 uncultured Bacteroidales bacterium
CAACCGACGGCGTCGCTCAGAGCGACACCGTCGGTGACTATCCAGGAGCGACGCCGATGGTGACCAGCGAAGAACGACGCCGTCATTATTCCTGTACCAACCGACGGCGTCGATTATAAAACCAACCGACGGCGTCGCTCAGAGCGACACCGTCGGTGACTATCCAGGAGCGACGCCGATGGTGACCAGCGAAGAACGACGCCGTCATTATTCCTGTACCAACCGACGGCGTCGATTATAAAACCAACCGACGGCGTCGCTCAGAGCGACACCGTCGGAAACCAGTCAGGAGCGACAGCGTCAGTATTTCCGTTTCACCCATCGGCGTCGCATAGAGCGACACCATCGGTAGCTAGCTTGAAGCGATACTTATTGTAACATAATGATTTTCCGGAGAAAGATGGAATTAAGGTTTTGGGTATTAATTTTTAACGTTTTTTTTATGATTTCTGAACTCAGTAATTTTCGAAATCTATGTGTTGCAAGGCATCGTTTAACTCCTCATCCCGACATGAAATATGTCGGGACTCCGGGATTAAAAGATGCCTTGCATCTATATCGTTCAAATTTACTAAGTTCAGGATTTAAGTTATGAGTTTGGTCCGAAAACCGGCCCTTATGGCTTGATGCGAAATAAACTGTACAGAATAAACGAAGTTATTTCGTTTCAAGCCCTAACATCAGGATTATTGCAATACCATTTTGAAAACCTACTGAATAATAAGTTTTTGAACGAAAAAATTTCCGTCAGTAAACAGGTGTAATACATACATACCTCTTTCAAACTGAGAAACCTTTATTGAATTACTATTTATCCATCCCTGACTCACTATTTTTCCATGAATATCAGATAATTTGTAAAAGACAGCCTTATTTTTTTCCTGCTTTTTAATATAAACATAATCATTATCAACCGGATTCGGATAAACAAAAATGTTTTCAGGAGCGACACTTTTCTCAGCATAAGAGGATACCTGCTCATGCTCCACTGTTCCTGTAAGTGTGGCGCTTCCCCAGGACAAAGGAATATTGCTTTGGTGATTTTCAACCGATTTTAATTTCGTCACATCATACATATCAAAATCATCTCTGTCTGTTATTTGCACTGCAAAACCTAAAATAGTTCCATCATTAAAATCCTTTATTGACAAGTCATCATCACAACGTGTAAGCATTTCCCAGGGGATAGCTATTTCAAGCCTGTAACCATTATCATTTTCTACCGGGACAATTTGAAGCTCAAGTCCCTCAATCAAACCCTTTTGATATTCAAACATTGAGTTTGTACCCGGTAAATTTGTTACTGAAGGGATATTACCAAGTATATCGGGACCAACAGAATCGCCAGGCTGTACATCTATGCCTCTCAAAATTCGAAACATAAAATCATTCATCCCATCAAAACCAACACTTTGTGAATGGTCCATATCTAAAAAAATCTCTATATTGTCCATCTTCCCGGCATCAGGATGAGATGTAACATTTTCATCCTTATAAATAACTGCCTTATCATCAGTTATTTGAAAAAATAAGTATAACGAGGTATTGTCAAAGGCCAGTTTATACCAGGCATTGATATCATTCTCATCCTTAAAGAAATCCTCCCCTGCTGTTAGACCAAGAGGCAATTTTTGTACTCCGTCCCAGTCTGACTCATTCCCGTCAACCGCAATATCTTTAACAACAATATCCACATCCGGCTGAAACAGATATGTTGTGTCAATAACAGGTTCCTCCGGCGCTTCCGGTTTTGGGCGTTTTGTAAATACCTCTTCTGCCGGATTATTACCAATAACATCCTGATACGTACTTCCTATCCTGATATCATCAAATACATATCCATTCGGGGCCAATGAAAAACGTATTTTATTAAACTTAAAGTTGGGAATGACAACAGTGTCCGTACTATTTCCAGGATATGATTCCAGTTGACTTTTTTTCCACAGGGTCGCTTTTGCCATATTCCGGTTAATTCTTTCAAATTTCAACAACCAAAATTTTTGGGTGTTATCTCCTTTTCCTGACCACCGCATGTTATCATCGTCGATTTGACCGTCAGGGGTAGCATCCCAATAATCGCCTAAGTTTGATTTCTGAAGGGCAAAATACGTTTCATCATCATATAATAGCCTGAAACCATTATGTAAATTATAGATTGTTGGTTTCCAAATCATGCTTATCCAAAAAATGCTATCGGTTGAAATTGATTGAGATAATTTACGTTCAGCAAATGAGTAAATATTCTTTTTATCTTTCACCGTTTCATCCAATGAATTCCCTCTTTCGGGTAAACCGGTAATATTTAAAGAATTTTTCAGGGTGAACGTACAATTTACTCCTTTCCAGGGTTTCTCCCACCCAATTCCGTAATTAACCTGCTCAACAATATTAACATCGTCATAATCAAAATCGTCATAAGCATACAGATATCCTCCCTGTACATTACACTGACTTGTTCCTGAATAATTAGATTCCTGATATCCGTTTATTGCTTTACATCTGTATCTAATGTTTGTTTCCTTATTTTCTATGGTATGGAAAAAAATTGTATCGGAAATTTCTGCAAGAATTTCATATTTGTCCTGCACCTGAAGCTTTTTTTCAATTTGATACTTTTCTGCCCCTGTCACAGAAGTAATATAAATAAGAACAGAATCCGAATTTAAGGTAATTGCAGTCAGTCCCGGTGCTTTTAAAGAAGCTTTACGTGTGGTTATATCAACTTCATTTGAATAACCGGAATAACCTGCCGGATTATAACTTCTTAACCTGTAGGTATAAACTGCATCAGGAAGCACTGTTCTGTCAGTAAAGCTGTTTATATTGGTGTATGTTGAGCCTATGTATTGAAACGGTCCGTTGTTCTCTTTACGTTCCACTTTAAAAATCGACTCATTAAAAGAATTATCATCCCAGGATAATGAAATTTCATCGCAAAAATTTGCTTCTGAGATTAGGCCTGAAGGAGTTTCAGGTGGTAGTTCCGGGATATCTGCACTTTGATTATATGTCCATTCAATGATTTGCCAGGCGTGTTCATTATACATCCGGGATAATTGTTGGCCGTGATGCTGATATTGGAAGGAGGAAATAAAATATTTTCTGCCCTGCTGAATGAGTGAATCTATGGTATCATGACTAATACCCAAACAATCAGAATAATCTGAACAGTGTGTGAATATAGCAGGTTCTCCGTTAATTTTAATTATTGAATCCTGTAAATACTTATAATTAATACATTTGTCTCCATCATCGTTCACACAGCTTTTTACATGAGCATTAGCCCCGACAAAATACCAAAAAGGAACGCCTGGTGTTTCCTTGATGAAAGGCAAAACTTTCCGTCTGTTTTCACAATCAGCCGGAATCACAGCAGCCGGATGAAAACCGAACCAACTGGTGATATTTTCACGGAAGGCACATCCCAAAGAAGCACCCAGGACATATATTCTGTTCCTATCAACATGGCATTGATCAATGACAGCCTGCAAAAAATCAATCTTTTCACGGAGATAATCAATTTCTCCAACACTTCGTTTTAACGCAACAATAACAGTCGGATAACGCTCCTGAACCCATGGTTGATTCCATATCAGGGTCATTGGTTCGTTAAGATAGTTCAGAAAACTACCATACTGTCCACCATGGGGGTAATAAATCATAAGAGCAGGAGATACATCATCCGGATATGCTCTGTTACTCACATAAGCAACATGATTTTCACCTCTACAATAACAAAGCGAGTAACCTTCCTTCTTAGGAAATATTCCCAGGTCGGAGGGAAACAGATATTGGTCTAAGTTATTTTGTGCCCTGGCTCCAACTAACAGGATAAGTTAAATGAATAGTGAGCTAATATTTTTTTTCATAATGATTGTTATATTTTATCTTAATTCTTATTTTCTTGAATTTTTTGGCAGAAAAAATTATTTACAACGCTGCCGGGTGCAAGCACGCCGGAAGGTTTAGCCCTCAAACCCAAAAAGGTTGAAAAATGTTAATCTATTCCGGCTTATCCGGTTAAGGAGTGGACTCATTTATAGAAATTGACTGATTAACAATAAAATTAAATACTTTCATCATTTGCTGAATTTTGTATTATTCGTTTTTTAATGATTCATTATCAATTTTGTGGTATAAATCAATACATTGTTCCGGATAATTGTAAGGATATAGTTTCCATTTGGA
>CAZVTW010000497.1:0-4185 GCA_964629805.1 uncultured Bacteroidales bacterium
GTAAAGAACAATTTCTAACTCATTTACATTCAATTTTGTTTTACTCATTTCAAGTTTATTTTAAAACTTTAAAACTAACAAAATTCTTTATTTCCTGACAATGTTTCTGGGTTTCCTACAATGAACGCCAACACTTATATTTACATCATATTGCACATATCCTTATTATATCAAGAAGTTATTATTTGTTCAAATTTATAAACTAAAATAATAATTTCCAGGCACATATCCATTCGTAAGCGACAGTAAACATTTACAGGCAATTACAAACGTTTACAAATGGTTTCTGTTTTTCACCCCTTCTTTGGCATCATAATGTCAACTCCGGCCCGGAATAATGTGTTTACATATTCATTTAATGGTCAAAAACAAAGCTCATTGTCTCTTTCTGTTTAATAACCATGGGGCATCTGGCATCTTATCGCCTGTTAAACTCATCCAACAAAAAAGACTGGAAAATTTTTCTACACCGGCGGGGTATGTGAAAGAACATTGTTTAGCTTTTACTTCTCCAAAGGTAATAAAAATATACATATGTTTGATCCGGTAATGTCATCACTTTACCAACCTGACTGTCCGGGACAGACTGATTGTAAATCCGGCATCAGAACCCAGTTGTGTGCCGTGGAAGTATTGGTATACAGGAATATCAACCATTGTTGAAACATTCCAATTCTCTTTGATCATGAAGTTGATCTGGGGCACAAGGAAAAACAATACACCACCGGTTGATTCCCGTTGTTTGCCTGAGTGTTCATCGCGAAAGCGTATTTCGTTCCGTACCTGGAGAATCGTTGTCCAGTCCCCGGGCAGCCAGTTGAACATAAGATGTTTGGAAATATACAATGAATTAAAAATTGCTGTCCCCAGGCGATAATCATCTTTGTTGGGCAAATTGGCCTGTACACGGTTGGTCATGAAATAGCGCAGCCCCTTTGCTGTGTTTTCTTTAACAAAAGACGAGTTGAAAACAAGTCCATAAGAGCCAATGGTTGGTTGCACTTCAACAGGCAGCTGGACATTGTTTTGTGATTGCGGGGTTCGCGAACAGGGTATTTTTGCCCCCAGGGAAGCTGAGAAGTATATTCTTTTCATATGGTTGGTATACAGACTGTATTTGAGTGACGTCACAACATTCGAAAATCCTTTGCCTGTCAGTTTATATTCAGGTTCAGTGTCATACACCTGTGTTTTGTTCAGATAATAGCCTGATTCTATTTCAAGTGTGAGTTTCCTGCCAATTCCATAGCCTATGATGGCAGACAAATAGTTGTAATAGCCTTTTTTGATGAGATCAAAATCGGAATGTTGATGGCCTTCAAAATATTGTGTTCCCTGTCCGTATTTGTAAAAGGTTATAAAACGCAGAGACTTTTTTTCCAGCGCAAGAAGATTCTCTGTTCCGCCAACCGGGTTGACCGATGATAAACACTGGCCATGAGCTAGTTCAGAACATGCCATGAGACAAATAATAAGCGCTATGACCGCTTTACCTGACAACAATTTGTATTGTTTTTGTTTGTGATTCACCATGTCCATCTTTTACCCTGCATGAAATTTCATTTGTACCGGCATGACAGGGGGAAGAGGTGTATATTACTTCATGCCCCCGGCCAAGAATGTCGCCTGCGGAGGCAGACCAGTGATATTCAAGTTTGTACCCCCTTGCGGTGGCTGTTATTTTGGTTGTCTCTCCGGGAGTAATGGTGTCTTTTTCAGCCTGTAAAGAATCAAAAACCAGCTTTTCATCGCTACCGTTGCCATTATTTTCATCTTTTTCACAGGCAATTATACAAGCCATTAATCCGGCAAAAAAGAACAGGATTTTTATTTTTGTTTTCATATGTATGTTATTCTTGAAGATGTTATTTATCTTTTATACACCTGACAGAAAATGCATAAGTTTTTGGAAACGTATTCCACCTTCCGACCTCATCGGAGTCGATGTCCAGGCATCTTCTCCAGGCATAATTACCATACTCTGTTGATGTCCAGATATATTCAAACATGTCCAATAGTCTGTAAGCGCCATAATCTGAGCGTCTTCCGCACATCATAGCGTTGTAGCCTGATGTTCCACTGTTTTTCAGCTTTGTGCCGACATTTTTTCCACGCCAGGTATTCACCATATTAGCTTCTTCCTCTGTCATCCCAAGAAACATTTCCAGTTGTCTGAACTCTAAATCTGACGGAATGTGCCATCCGGCAGGACATATTCCCTGTGCCTGATCCCCGGTTGAGTGATTCATTGCAACATCCCAGGTGTATAGTCTGCTGTATGTTGCGACATTGCTCGTATCATCGTTATATGCAAAGCTTTTAATTGCTTTTCCGTCCGGGGCCTTTGTCACCTTGAGATTCTCTCCAAGCCAATACTGCTCACCAATTTTGACGATGTCATAAAGATTTCCTTCGATGTCCACAACCTGGTCTGTTAACCGGACAGAATCGGTGACAGTCTGCCCTGACTGGTCGGTGATGGTCAATGAATATAAACCTGCAGTAAGATTATCCAGGCTTTCATCGTCAGAACCGGTTGACCATTTGTAGCTGTATGGCGGGGAGCCTCCTAAAATATCCACATGTATCTGGCCGTCACTTTCATGAGTGGCAGAAGGATTGACAACTGAAAAATCGAGTATTATTGCGCCAGGCTGGGGTTGTATTAATGTAACACTATCTTTTACCGAAGTACCAAGTGCATCGGTAACTACCAGCAAATAAGTCCCGGGGGCCAGTCCGGACACATCTTTTTCTGAGACACCGTTCGACCATTCAAACCGGTATGGTTCAACACCACCACTCACAGTGACGCTGACAGAACCGTCATTTGCTCCGTATGATGTTATATTTTGCCCTGAGATGTCCAGTTTCAAAGGTTCCGGGTCTGGTTGCTCTATGGAAATCGTATCTGTTATTTCAGTATGAGTTGCATCTGAAACAATAAAAATATACATACCCGCCTCCAGGCTGTCAATTGTTTGCGCTTTTTGACCATTCGACCAGGTAATGTCATAAGGTACTTGCCCTCCGCTTATGGTCAGTTCAATTGAGCCGTCTGCCTGACCATATTCACTGACATCATTTTTTATATATGTTACTTCCAGTGGCTCGGTGACTGCCGGTTTTTTTTCATTTTCCTCCTCCTGACAGGTCAAAAAGAATAAAGATAAAACCGTGAATATGGCAAGCTTCAACTTTGTAGATTTATGTCGCATAAAAACAATATGTTGAGTTTGACAGTAAAACGAAACATGAATTAAAGTATTTTAGAAGAGATGAAAAAACACATCCGCACAATATATGATTAGGCTTCCACTGGATGTGTCGCTTTATGAAGATTTTGAATAATTGCCTCTGCTGTTTTTACGAGCACAGGTTTTGTCGGAGGGCCAGTAAGCAGGGGATGTGTACCTATCTGGTATGATATCAATTCGTAAATGGTGACTTCTTTCTGTATGGCCAGTCCAATGGTGTTGATTAACGAACCGACAGATTTACCTCCCCAGGCTTCACCTCCCAAAATTGCTCCGTTGGATGGAGAAACGTAGAGTTTGACGGTAAGAGGTTTTGTATCGGCAAAAGTGCCAGGGTGCCTGTCAATATCCGTAAAAGATGCTGATACAAATTCAATATTTGCCCCTTTCGAATTTGTGCAGTTCAGTCCTGCACCTGCCAGAGCCAGGCCACCAATTTCTGTTGAGAAGATGCCAAGCGTACCGGGGAAATATTTTTTGATTTTTACACCATAAAGGTTATGTCCCAATATTCTTGCCTCGGCTGTTGCTGTTGAAGCCAGCATGATGTTATCCAGTCTTCCTGTCAGAAAACCAATGGTTTGCGAACAGTCTCCAACAGCGCTGACATCTTCAACTGAGGTGCGTTCGTAATTGTCAACAACAATAGCGCCCATTTTATTTAACGGAAGTCCTGCACATTTTGCCAGTTCTGTCCTGGGTTTGTATCCAATGGCGAAAATAACCGCATCAGCTTCAATGATTTCGCCGCCTTTTAATTTAACAGCTTTAACAGCGCCATTTTCTCCTATGACCTCTTCTACCAGGGATGAGGTTCTGACATTGACATTTGTCTCCCTGAGCTTTTCGGTTGCCAGGGCGCTCAATTCTTCGGAAAAAGCTTTTGAAAAACAATTTTTTTCGCTTTCAATCAGCGTAACAGATTTGT
>CAZVTW010000498.1:0-4177 GCA_964629805.1 uncultured Bacteroidales bacterium
AAAAACCTGAAACCATTAATAACGACCCCCACGGGGAAGGATGGATGATCAAGATTAAAATAACTGATGAAGCACAAGTTAATGAACTAATGGACAATAAAGCATATGAAGAACTGATTAATAGTTGATGCGGGTTACTGGTTACTGGTTGCGGGTTGCGGGGTTGGCCTTTCACAAACAGTAAAGAATCTTTATTTTTGTAGGATTTTAAATTTTTGGTTGTGGTTTGTCCACGTTGGGTAAGGCTTCGACTCCGCTCAGCCACCCCCTAAACCTACAAACTTTCCAACTTGTCCATTCCTGTTCTCAAGAAAACAAATTTTATATATCTCCTCATAATTATTATCTTTGCAAGCACATTGGTTTCCTATCCCATTTTTTTGGGTACGGATGAAAAGGGAATGCCGTGAGCCACAATAAATGTGGTTATTCGACAACAGTTCCCGCTGCTGTGATTCCCGGGGATTTTTTAATCCTCACATGGCTTTCGAGTATATACCACTGCTTTCTTATATGGTGGGAAGGTATCAAAAGCCGGGATAAGTCAGAAAACCTGCCAATGATAAAGGATTTTGCAGCCTGCGGGGAACGGGATGCATATCAAACGATGATCATTTTCACTTCCCTGACATCGTCTGCTGCAAAATCATAAATATTTAATAATAAGCCTTTTGCGCTTTTTAGGAAAAGATGTTTATGAAAACGCTAATTTGCAGTATAATGGCCGTCTGTTTTCTAATCCCGGAAGCTTTATCTCAAGGCATCAGGGACTCCCTGTTTCAAATCAACAAGGTAAGTGTTGTTGTTGATCATCAGGCGCTTAAAGAAAATGCCGGGATGAAAGAGACCAGGGTTGATTCCATGATATTAAAAGAAAAAATAAACCTTGGCCTTTCCGACCTTTTGGCCGAAAACACTGCCATATATATTAAAGACTATGGCCGGGGCGCATTATCCTCAGCCTCTTTCAGGGGAACGGCCCCTACACATACGCAAGTGTCATGGAACGGTATTAACATTAATTCCCCTATGCTTGGCATGGTTGATTTCTCATTGATCCCAATGTTTATTATTGATGAAATAAGCCTGCAACACGGGAATGCATCCATCAGGCACAACAGTGGCGGACTAGGCGGCCATATCAATATTAACAACACTGTTGACTGGTCAAACCGTTTCAGTGCACGTTACTATCAGGGCATTGGCAGCTTCTCAACATTTGATGAATTTGGACAGGTAAATGCAGGAACAAATAAATTCCAGTCCAAAACCAGGGCTTATCATAACTACTCCAAAAACAATTATAAATATGTAAACAAGAATATTTTTAATCCGGGACAAACTTCTCAAAACTACCCCATACAAAGGAATAGAAACGGAGATTACCTTAAATATGGTGCTATGCAGGAATTATATTATACCCCTTCAATTAACCATATACTTTCAGCAAAAGTATGGTACCAGGACGCATCCCGCTCAATCCCTACAGTAATGAGTGATGAAAGCAATAATACCGCATCTTTTGCACAAGCGTTACTAAACAACATGAACACAAACCCCTACAATGAAGTTAGCAAAAAAAACCGGCAGGATAATAAAACCCTCAAGGCCGTTGTTGAATCAAAATATTACAGCAATAACCTCAAGGCCAAATTCAATTCCGGCATTGACCACCAGGAATTAAATTATAGAATGATTACACAGGTAAGCGGTTTTGGCAAAGATACAGCCGTAAATTCCGCAAGCAAGATACTGGGTTGGTATAATAATTATGCCATTGATTATGAGTTTAGTGAGAACTTTTCTGCAAAGATCAAAGCCGATTATAACCATTTTGACATATCCACGATGGACTCCGTAAAACAAAACGGCTATGATGTTACAAGAAATGAATTATCCATACTGGGAGGCACCTATATCCGGCTGCTTGAAAAAATTAACCTGTCTTGTATGCTTCGCAAAGACTGGATACCAAACATCAATACACCTTTAATATATAGTTTAGGGTCAACCTATAAACCTTTTGAATCAAAAAACCTGTACTATACAGCAAGCTTTGCAAGAAATTTCCATAATCCTACATTAAATGATATGTACTGGCAGCCCGGGGGAAATCCTGATCTGCTTCCGGAAGAAGGCTACACTATTGAAAATGGAATACAATACAGTTATAAAAAACAAAAAACAACCATTGAAAACCAATTATCAGGATATTATTCAAATATCAATAACTGGATACTTTGGTTGCCGGGTTTTAAAGGATACTGGGAGCCGGTAAATATAAAAACCGTCAACGCTTATGGCATGGAATATATGATAAAAGTATCGAAAAAAATACAAAATATAACCATTCATGCCCAGGGTAATTATGCATATACGCGATCTGTTAATACTGATAACTTATTTAATGAAGGGGATGAATCGGCAGGAAAACAACTGCCTTTTATTCCTGTTCATTCGGGCAATATATTTATAAAAATAAAACACAATGGCTATTTTATAAATTACCAGCATAATTCCTATGGGGCCAGAAACCTGTTAAGCAGCAACAGGAAGGGTTTTGATGATGACTCTGACTTCTTCGGGTTTAAAAGCGGAAGCAACCCCATGTACCAATTGTATCCGTATCACATGAATCATCTGTCTTTTGGGAAAGCTTATCAGGGTGAATATCTCAGGATGGGAGTTGAGTTCAAAGTTCATAACCTCCTAAACGAACAATATCGCAACATTCTCAACCGGTTCATGCCACAACGGCATTACACCTTAATGGTAAAATTTGATTTTTAGGGATGAGTATAAAAAAGTTTTCTCATATTCTCTGGGCCATAACCTTTATTTTTCTTCCATCATGTATGGACGATGACGACTGGTATGCTATGAATAACAACATGGATGCCAGCATCATGCTGTCAGGTTTATTTGTTGTCAATGAAGGAAACTTTATGTATGATAATGCATCCCTCTCCTATTATGCCATTGATTCGATGAAGGTGCTGAACGATATCTTTCTGCGTACAAATGATATTCCGCTTGGCGATGTTGCCTTGTCCATGACTGTCCGTGACAGCCTGGGGTATATTGTTGTTAACAACAGCGGTAAAATATATGTGATCAATATCAACACATTCAAATATGCAGGAAAGATCACCGGCTTAACATCTCCACGCCATATCCATTTCATAAAAGATACCAAAGCCTATGTTACCGACCTGTATGCTAAATCCATTACTGTTATAAACCCTGAAAGCCTTGAGATAACAGGTTTTATTGACGTTGACAACCAAAACCCCGATTATTATCAACATTCAACAGACCAGATGGTTCAGTATGGTAAATATGTGTTTACCAATTGCTGGAGCTATGATAATAAGCTATTGGTTATTGATAGTGAAACAGATGAATTAACAGATTCCATAGAAGTGCTGATCCAACCAACCTCGCTGGTTATAGACAAGTACAATAAGCTATGGGTTCTTACAGATGGTGGTTTTAAGGGCAATCAATACGGGCACGAAGCCCCTGGCTTAATAAAGATTGATGCCGAAACGCGGGAAATTGAAAAAACCATCCGGTTTGATATAGATGACAGTCCGCTAAAACTAAAGATCAATGGTACCCGTGACACCCTTTATTTTATCAACCGGCATATTTACAGGCATGCAGTAACCTCAGAAACAGCGCCCGAACTGTTTATTAAAAGCCCGTATAACACCTCCTCCTATGGCGGTTATTACGGACTTGCCGTTGATCCTCTATCCTCTGAAATATATATTGCCGATGCGATAGACTATGTACAGCGGGGTGTTGTTTACAGGTTCAGTTCAAAAGGGTTTCCTGTGGACACCTTTAAAGCAGGAATCATGCCAAGTGAATTTTGTTTTGGTTTGTAAAAACGGGAAATCCAAAAACCATTATTTTTAATACTTTACATCTAATATTCTTATAGTATTTGGCAAAATAATAAATAATAACGAAAAAATATAAATTAACAATAATTCCAAAAGGAAACGGCACAGTCAGAAACATACACCGGGCGGGGATTTCTCCCTTTGGTCGAAGTGCCGTGCTATTCAAAGTTTTTTAATATAACTGCTTGTTATTCAGAATGTAGGTGGGTCTCATTTTATTCACACCTCCTGCCAATCACCATTTTCCCTGATCAGGTTTACCAATT
>CAZVTW010000499.1:0-4167 GCA_964629805.1 uncultured Bacteroidales bacterium
TCGGGTTTTGGGCATGGGCAAAATTGCAAATTATCGCTGTTAGCAATAGCATAATCTTGGTTATACTTCCTTGTATTTGAATTTTCATGTGTTTCATTTATTCATTATCAAGTTTTAACAAAGAAATTGTACGAAATTCCGTGGGATGACTTTCTGCCTGGATAGCGATATGGCCTGCTTTTAATGGAGTGCCATTCTTTAAGTAAAAATCCTGTGGCATGCCTACTCCCCCGACTACAGGTTTCATGTAGCTAAGCACGGTATCTCCTTCCACGATATGGTGTATCGCCTTATTGCCTTTTACAATCAATTCTACCGTTATCCAATTATCATTCCTGTAGGTTTTTGATGAAGAGGAGGTACAGTGTTCTGTAACAAGTTGCCCGTTGATATGGATATGGGTGCCAGGAGTGCATATATTGGCCGTGGGACGTTGTTCTTCGCCGAATCCGCCCAATAATTGTACCTCTAAAGAAACTGGGAAGGGTTGATTTTTGCCCATGGTTTTAGCCGGTTGGGAATGGATCAAGATACCATTGTTTTTCCGGCCCCATTCGGGGGCGCCAGGGCATTGTTTACCCGTGAAACGATATTCCACGAATATTTTATAATAGGAATAGGCCTTTTTTGATATCAAATGACCAAAGGTGTCGTCAAATTCATCCCATTGGGAATAATTTACTTTAAGTACGCCATCTTCCACCCGGAAGGTATTCTTATAGTTCGTGTTAAGGGGATAGCCGGAGAACTTGATATCCCATCCGCCCAGATCTTTCCCGTTGAAAAGGTTTATCCAATTTTCCTTATCCTCTTCTTGTGCAAGGATTGTATCGGCCATCGTGAAAAGCATACAAGTTACCAGTACAAGTACCTTGTTCATGTTACCAATTAATTTTTTATGCATGATGTATTGCTTTTTTTCTGTTTAGTGCCCATGAGCAACCAGTGTTTTTGAAAGTAGCGTAAAAGGTTTTCAAGTCGCCAAAACAAATGATTTTTTATTGTAAAAGAAATTGTATAATACCGAAATTAAGGTATTCTTGTAGCCACTATTTATCCATACCATGGCCGTTTCCTGTATTTTGCTTTCTTGATGCAGCGGATGGTATGCTTGGCATTTTCCACGATTTGAAAATCAAACATGCCCACGCAAATAAAATCAGCCCCGTTATCAAAAGCGTATTGAAAACCCTCTTCTGGCGGGATGGCACCGGCAGCAAGTACTTTATATCCAAAAACAGGTTTTGTGGCGTTTTGGATGTACTCGATGGTTTTGTCCGGGAAGAGGCACCACATGTTGTCATAAAGAGGGTTATTCCCAGGTTCTGCCCCCACTATTTTAAAAGGCGCCCGGTCTTTCTTCGGTAGGGATGAGCGATATTTATCGTGATGAAGGGTTTTAAAATAGAAATCAGGTTCAATTCCTGCTTCGTCGCATGCTAAAAAAGTATGGATATCATGGGCGCCTATCCCGGTAGGATAGCCCTGTCTTTTAGCGTGGTCAACACATTTTTGCAATACATCTAACTTGCCCTCGTAGGCCAGTGTGTCAGCTGCCACCCCCCAAATCTGGACAAAATCGACACCTAGATCAATGGATTTGTCAATATCCTCACGAATATTTTTCAGGTTTATCCCTGGAACTGCGCCTGCCTGTACCATCGTTTGCAATTGACTGTCAAACATTTTTTTATAACGGTTGATCAGGGGCATTTGGTTGCTGATTAAATTCATGGTATTTATCCCTGCATTTTCTGCCAATTGTAGGGATTCAAATACTTTGCTTTCGGAATTGTAGGCTTTGAAAAGCTGGGATACGTATAATAAATCCCTCGCGTGTGCCCACCCCCCGATCAAGTTATTACCGAAAATAACACGGCTAACCATCTTGTTTCCTAGCTTTCCCCGGGGTATTTCTTCTTCGAGCTCATCAAGCGAAGATTGGTTAAGGGTTATGGTAGTCCCGGTGATTGCATCTGTTTCTGGCCCGGCATGGCCTTTATTTCTCACGAATGCCCAAGTAAAACCACCAAGGAATGGAAGAAATGCCAAGTGTTTTAGAAAATCCCTTCTATTTTTTGATGTATCTGTATTAGCATTAGCGGGCTGAGCCCTCTGCTTTTCAGATAAAAGAAAAGCAGGTAAGTTAATATTTATTTTTTTTAACAAACCCCATACCCCAATATTTAAAGTTTTTGGAAACAAAGCTAAAAGAACTAGCGTAGCCATCTCGATAAAATTTTTATTGATTATCAAGTAGTTTCCTTCACGCGGGATGCCATAGCTAAATCCCTGGAAAGGAGGATAGGCAATGTAATAAAAAAACAGCAATAGGATGCCGGCATAAACGGCAGCGCGTGCGAATAAACCCAAGAATAACCCTAGGCCTATCAAGAACAGCCCCCAAGCGTTTAAAAAATTAATTGCTTCTAAAATGTTAGGCTGTGAAGCCATCCATTGAAAGGTTTCTGACAAAAAGCCTTTTGAGCCCATCAAAAACCCTTTGGCGGTCCAATTGGGATCCGTTATCTTGACAATTCCCTCGTATAAAAAATGCCATCCAATAATAAACCGCAAGATAATAAAACCCCATTGCTGAGGGGAAGTAATTCCTGAAATTCTATTTTTTGTTGTCACAGTGTTAACATTATGTATTTTATATCTCGAAATAATTATCTAATTTTAGAGTATCGTTCATCTGGTTGCTTAATTCCTTTAATTTAGAGAACATGGTTTTTACCCTATCCTCGTGTTCAGGATTTTCAGCCAAATCATTTACTTCCAAGGGATCGTTTTTAACGTTGTATAGCCGTAATATTGAAGCCTTCGGGTAGGCAATCAACTTGTATTTGTCATCGCGTACCATTCGTTGCCGGCCCATATAACAGCCATAAATATACTTGTAAGGGCCCGGTTCATTTATTTTATGGATATAAGGCAAGAGGTTGGTGAATTCAACCTGTTCCGGTTTATCAGCACCTGCCAGGCTTAAAGTGGTTGGCATTACATCCTGCAAGTATATATTCATTTCCCGTTTTTCGTTTTCGGGAATACCTGGCCCAACTACTATGAACGGCGCTCTGATGCTATGGTCATACATGTTTTGCTTACCCATAAACCCATGTTGGCCACAAGCCAGACCATGGTCTGAAGTAAAAAAGATATACGTATTATCGGATTTTCCGGATTTTTTCAGTGCATCTAATATTTTTCCAATTTGCTTGTCCATGTGCGAAATTAACGCGTAATATTCAGAGCGGTGAACGTTAACGGCGTATTTTGTCCGCGGGAACGGCGCCAATCTCTCATCCCTTAAATTTTCATGGCAGCCAATTTTATTTTTAAAAGGGTACTCCGGTAAAAAATTGCCTGGTACATCCATTGTTTCCGCCGGGTACATGTCAACATATTCCTTGGGCGATTGTCTCGGGTCGTGCGGGGCATTAAAAGACAGGTACATGAAAAAGGGGTCCTTGTCTTTCGATGCCAGTAAGAAAAACTCACCGGCATCCTGGGCTAATACTTCACTCCAATGGGTACCCCCTTTCCAAAATCCACCCAGGGATTTGTCATAAGGTGACCATTTTGATTTTTTTCCTTTTACAGGGCGGTTGTAGGCGGTCGGTATCGTTCCAGGCATGCCTGGACGCACGTGCCTTTTATGATCAAAAAGGGTATCAGGGGGGATGCGTGCATGCCATTTCCCCGCGAAGTAGGTGTCATAGCCTTGTTTCTTTAATAACTGTGGCCATAACTGCCCAGCTTCAGCTAAACTGTCTAAGTTTTCAATCTCATTCCAGGTATTCCACACGAATTTGCCCGTTATTAACATGGCCCTTGAAGCTACGCAAACCGCACCGCTCCATGAGCCCATGTTATAAGCGTGTGTAAAGGTGGTGCCTTCACTTACCAGTTTGTCCAGGTTGGGCGTGCTTATGTCTGGGTTGCCCAGTGCATTTATAGTATTAAACGACTGGTCATCCGTGAATATGAAAAGGATGTTAGGTTTTTCTTTTTTCTTTTTTTCCCTACAGGAAACCGTTAAGAAGAAAAAAAGAACAATACTTAGTGGTGCTATGATTTTATTCATCATAATAAGTCAAAATTGATTATAAATTTTTCATGGTTTTTTGGATGTTTATACCCGATATCTTGTATACCCAGGCG
>CAZVTW010000500.1:0-4152 GCA_964629805.1 uncultured Bacteroidales bacterium
TTTAAGATAGTCGTTTTTGCTTTCTGATATGGTTGATTCTACTGTAATCTCGAAATCCCGGGACAGAGGAAGATGCTTCTTTATTTGGTTAATAGTTTTGACCAAATAATTAAGTTTAATAGCTGTTGGCGAGCCCCCTCCAAAATAAACTGCATTAAAAGGTTGTGATGAAGCCCCGTGTATACTGCCAGCTTGTTGTATGTGAGACAATACTATCTGATAAAATTTCTCAACTGTTGATTCATTTTCAATTAATTGTTTTGAATAGTTACAAAAATCGCAAATTTGGTGGCAGAAAGGGATGTGGATATAAATAACCCGGGTTTTGTTTCCGTTCAATTCCAGAAAAGCTTTATTGAGCGTCTTTATATTATCCGGAGGGGTAACTTTTTGGTATGGCAATCCTTTTTTTGCCTGTGAGGAACTTCGGATTCTTTTCGTAAAATAATCCCATACAGGTTTACCGGCTTTTTTTTGTTTAAGAGCTTTTTCTATTGTTTTCATGGCAAAAAAGGAAAGTGATAAAACCAACACTAAGATATAAAAGAATCACCTGAATGGCAAATGTTATATTAAATCAATAATTTTTTTTATTACTGAAGTTTTATATTTTCAGGACGTTTGTATTTCCAGCGTTTATGAGACCAAAGCCAATATTCAGGCTTTTCACGAATTACTTCTTCCATTCTCCGGGCAAAATATTTTGTTATTTCATACTCTGTCGTTTCTTTGGGTTTATCGGTGTAAAAGATAAACTCTGCTTCATAATATCCCCTTTTTACCTTCCGGATGTCCAGAAAAAATACAGCTGCATGTAACTTCTTCGCTATTTTTTCAGGCCCGGGGAAAAATGCTGTTTCCTGGTTCAAAAAAATTGTCCAGAATGGTGTTCTGCCAGGTGGGCGTTGATCCCCAAGGAAACCGGTAAGATGCGTTGTACCTTCTTTTTTGAATTCCAATAGTTTTTTATAAATATCATTCATGGGTATGGGAATACCGCCTGTTTGTGTCCTGATTTTTGTGATAAACCAGTCGAAATACTTATTTTTTAGAGGACGATAAATGATTGGCAGTTGATCATGCTGAAGTTGAAATCCAATTGTAAGAAGCCATTCCCAGTTTCCGTAATGACCACCGATAACGACAACATCAATGTTTTTTTTGGCATATGCATTTACAGTTTCAATATTGATAAGTTGATATCTTTTTTGTAATTCTTTTTTTCTAAGATGAATACACCATATAATTTCGATAAAAAAATCACACAGGTGTTGAAAGAATTTTTTGGCAATTGTTTTTATCTCCTGGTCTGATTTTTCAGGAAATGATTTTTTCAGATTACCAAACACAGTTTTTTTCCTGTAACCAATAAGATGATAAGTGAGGAAATACATAAAATCAGAAAATACATACAGTATCCTTAAAGGCAGAAAACTTATCAACCATACAAATCCATAAAATAGATAAAATAGTATTGCTTGTATCATAGCAAGTGATGAAATAAGATAAAATGACGAAAATAAGAAAATCATTTGTAATCCTGCAAATATATTCTTTTTACCCTTGTTGATATACTTGTGAGTATCTCATAGGGTATTGTACCGAGTTTTTTTGCAAGATCAGAGATGGATATTTCTGTCCCGAAAATGATGACTTCATCTCCTTCCTGTGCTTGTAAACCGGAAACATCCACCATGCAAATATCCATACATATATTACCGATAATGGGCACCAAGGTTCCATGTACATAAACAAAACCGTTACTGTTACTCAATTTCCTGTTCAGCCCGTCAGCATAACCAACAGGTAAAATGGCAATTGTTGAATCTTTCTCAAGTCTGTAAGCCCTGTTATAACCAACGGTTTCTCTTTGTCCGGCATTTTTTATCTGGATAATATGTGTTTTAAAGGCGCTGATATTCATGAGTTTACCTTCTCCCATCGAACTGATTCCATACAATCCAATGCCCAGCCGAACCATATCAAATTGATAATCGGGGAACCGTTCTATACCTGCTGAATTTAGAACATGCCTGAAAAATGAATATGACAGGCCTTGCCGGAATTTTTCTGCGACAGTTTTAAACAAATTGACCTGCTGATGTGTAAAATCATCATGCAATGGATTATCTGTTGAGGTGAGATGTGTAAAAACAGATTTGACCTGTAACATTTTAGCAGTGTTGATAAACTCAAGAATATTATCTGCTTCTTCAGGTTCAAACCCCAGTCGCCTCATTCCTGTATCAAATTTCAGATGAACCGGATATTTTGTCATTCCGTTTCTCCTGAGTGTCTCTGCGAATTTTTGTAAGCCTGAGTGATTGTAAATCTCAGGTTCCAGGTTGTTGTCAATGATTTTTTCATAGCTGTCGGGATCAGGATTCATGACCATAACCGGAATGGTAACACCATCCCTGCGTAGCTCAGCGCCTTCGTCAGCAATAGCTACACCGAGATAATCGACTTTTTGTTCCTGCAGAAAATTGGCTATTTCATGCGAGCCGCTACCATAGGAGAATGCCTTGACCATAACCATGAGTTTAGTTCCATTGTTGAGCCTGGAACGAAAATAATTCAGATTATGCAGCAATGCATTCAGACTTACCTCCAGAACTGTCTGATGGCTTTTTTGCTGCAGAATGGCTGATATTTTCTCAAACTCAAAGCGTCGCGATCCTTTGATAAGGATATTGCTTCTTTTCAATGACTGAAGCGCCGGGGAATTCAGGAATCTATCCGTGTCTGTGAAAAACGCAGTGGATGAGATTGCATTAAATAAATTTTTGTGTTTGGTTATTCTTTCTCCAATGCCAATGAGTTGTGAAACATCATGTTTGGATAATAATGTGCTAACCTTACTGTATAATTCATTGTCATGAAAACGGCTTTGTAAAATATCTGACAAAATAACAACTTTTCGTTTTTTGTCAGGCAGGCGGGATAATGCTTCAAGCGCCACCGAGAGTGAGTCAATGTCGGAGTTGTAAGTATCGTTCAGCAGAAAACAATTATTCCGGCCATGGAGTTGCTCAAGCCGCATTGAAACAGGTTCAGGTTTTAGCATCCTGTTTTTAATATTATCCGGAGAATAGCCGAGATGAAGCATTAACAACCAGCAATGAATGGCATTTTGAATAGAGGCGCTGTCAATAAACGGTATTTCAATATCTATGGCTTGACTTTTAAAATCACCGCTTATTTTTGTTGAACCTGAATGTACGCTTATTTTATTTATTTTCAAGTCAGCATCAACATACTGCGACCATGATAGCAGGTTTTTGTCTGGTAATTTTTCAGGAACGTATTTCCTGATTAACTCATCATCTTTTGAATAAATGAGTACTTTACATCCTGAAAAAAGCAGCAATTTTTCAATCAATTTTTCATCAAAGCTATTGAAAAACTCCTGGTGTGCCTCTCCAATGTTAGTCAGAATACCTATTTCAGGTTGAATCATATGTTCCAGCGCACTCATTTCTCCAGGTCTTGATATGCCAGCTTCAAGAACAGCAATATCATATTCATTTGTTAATGGCCAGATTGAAAGAGGAACGCCTATTTGAGAGTTATAACTTTTAGGATTTCTGTACATGTTTTTATCGTCATGCAACAACTGGAAAAGCCATTCCTTGATGATGGTTTTCCCGTTACTGCCTGTAATGCCAATTACAGTGTTTGTAAATTGACGCCGGATGAAACCGGCAATGTTTTGAAGGGCCTTTTTTGTATTTTTGACCAGGATAAAACGGGCATCCCCAAGTGATTCATATGCTTCAGGATACCTGTTTACAACAAATGCTCTGACGCCACTTTCATACAAGGGAATGACAAACGAATGTCCGTCATGCTTATCACCTGGAAGAGCAACAAAAAGAGTGCCTGACGGATAGAGGCATTTACGGCTGTCAATAATAAGATGTTCAACGACTAAATCTCCCTGCCCGTATAGTTTTCCATGAGCTGCTTTGGCTATTGCTGATATCGCATATCCCATAATCAAGGGGTCTGTGTTTTTATTATACTTTTTTATTGTAGTTTATATTCACACCACAGGATATTTGACTTTATCACCGTAAAAGATACCGTTTTCTGCAAGTATCTTCTCAGCATCAGGGGTAAATCCCTCAACAGAAAAGTAAATGAAAATAG
>CAZVTW010000501.1:0-4125 GCA_964629805.1 uncultured Bacteroidales bacterium
ACAAAACTTTTTGTAATGAAAACGAAAACGGAAATAGCAAATCAAGAGACGGTTGGTAAAACTGAACTGGCCAAGGCGCTGGCTGAATACCTCTTTGATGATGAAAACCTGATGACCAGGATAGATATGTCTGAATACCAGGAAAGACATTCTGTTTCACGCCTTGTAGGGGCGCCCCCGGGCTATGTTGGCTATGATGAAGGTGGACAATTGACCGAAGCAGTCAGGAGAAAACCATACTCTGTTGTCCTGCTTGATGAAATAGAAAAAGCGCATCCCGATGTGTTCAATATTTTGTTACAGGTTCTTGATGACGGTCTCCTGACTGATAACAAGGGACGGCATGTAAATTTTAAAAACACCATTGTTATCATGACCTCTAACATTGGCTCACACCTGATTCAGTCAAAGTTTGACAAGGCTGATGACAAAGAAAGTGATGAGCTTCTTGCTCAAACAAGGAATGAAGTCTTTGAATTGTTGCGTCAGAATATCAGGCCGGAATTTCTTAACAGGGTGGATGACGTTATCATGTTTACACCTCTGAATTTAAGTAATATAAAACAAATTGTCAGGTTGCAGTTCAGTTTTCTTAAAAAGAAACTTGAAAAATCAAATATTCATGTTACTTTAACGGATTCTGCGGTTGAGTGGATAGCAAAAGCCGGTTATGAGCCGCAATATGGCGCCAGACCGGTAAAACGTATCATTCAGAGGACATTGATGAATGAATTGTCAAAACAAATTCTCAGTCAAAAAGTAACTAAAGATGACATGATAGAGATAGACTGTGAAAATGACCAGTTGGTTTTTAACCCGGCATAACCGATAACCATAAAACAATGTATAGGCAGGTATTTCATATAGATTTTCAGGCTTACGGGCAGGCAATTTGAAATTGTGCTGCCCTGTCGGGAAGTATAATTATATTCAACTTGATGATACTTTATAACCAGCAAACCATTTTTTTGACACACCCGGCGTTAAAAATGATTTGAGCGGTTTTGCCAAGGGAATGGCATTGAATAAAACAGGAGGCAATATATATAAAAGAGACACATCGTCTTCATTTGTTATCTTCAGTGAGAATTCAATTCTTGCTGTTGCCGCACATTGATTTGACGATTCCCTGAAAATTGGCGTACAAAGCATTTTCAAATCCGGAAAAAACAATCAAAACCTGGATGCATAATACCTGATTAATAACATATTCATTCACAAACCACCAATAATAAGACGCTTCCGTGCTATTAATACCTCCATAATGTTACAAAACACCCACAAAACAGGGTAACAAATCGCCTCTGAAAATCACTTAACCATAGAAAATAGTATTTTCATTTATATTGTATGGTATAAATGACTTAATTATGTAAAATTTTCTGAGTGATGTTGTTTTGCTGCAGCCATTTTGCAACTTCATAGATAATAAAGAGTATAAGTATAATGAATGATCTGAAAAATAATAACAACCTAATTCACTCATGATGGAGGCATATACAGACAAAGAGATAATAGAATACCTAAAAAATCGTGAAGAGCATATTATTTGCTACCTGAAAAAGAAATATTTTCCGCTTATCAGGCTGATGATTAATAAAAAAGTAGACGATAACAATGATGCAAAAGATATATTCCATGAAGTGCTTGTTATTATTATTTCAAAAATAGACAGTGGCGAATTTGTTGTTAAATTCAAATTTCATTCTATTCTTTTGGCAATGTGCAAAAATCTCTGGTTGGTGGAATTTCGAAAACGACATTTTGACCAGGAATGCCCCGATAATTTCATTGATTTACATAATGATTTTTCTGAAAACTATGACAGAAAACTCTATTGGAAAATCTTCAGGGAAAATTACAGGCAACTTGACAAGAATTGTCAAACAATTCTGAAACTTAGCTGGCGCGAAGCGTCGCTTGAAGAAATTGCAAAGGAAATGAACATAACTTATTCATATGCAAAAAAACTTAAATGTGAGTGTAACCAAAAATTTATTGAAAACATTAAACTTCATCCTGAGTATTATAAGTTAAAACAAGATTATGAACCCTAAATAGTGTCCGTCCATAAAGTCCGAACTCTTCAATGGATTAAAAACCCTAAATCCTCATCCGCCAGCCGGCGGATTTCGGTTTATGATTATTAATCCGCCCCGATTTCGAACATTCCGGCCGAGACACTTACTATATGGATAGACACTCAATAAAGACTGTACAACAATGCAAGCGTATAATAGTTTTATTGGAAACAAAACAATCGCAAGGGCTAAACAATTCTCTCCTCGCAAACCAAAAAAAAATAATGATGACGGAGAGTTGGAAGAAATAATATGTATCCTGTTTTTAAGCCGCGCTAATGATGAAAAGGTTTCTATATATACCAGGAACATTATTGATTCCTTTTCCAGGCAAATATTTCCTGGCGAACAATTGGAAAAAATCAGGAATTTTGTTTATAGCTCATTCGCAACATGTTAATTTAATCAACTTAAAAAAATGAACAGTATGGACACAAACAACGAAAAAATCATCTCTTTTATTGATGGTGAAATGAATGCTTTCGAGCGTGCGCAGTTCAGGGAGGAATTGAAAAATGATTCCTCTCTCGCAGAGGATTTTACCCTGCAAATTGAGGTAAATAAATACATGAAACAATTTATTGAGACTGAAGAACTCCTTGGGGAAACGGAGGATAAAGACCTCGAAGCCTTTGTTCATGAGATGCTTAAAAACCGCCCAAAGAAAAATGAACTCTCTGGTATTAGGAAATTTGTAGCCTCTGGTTGGCATTATGATACTGATGATTTAACATCTCTCCATAGTAACAGCGCCGAAGATAACCCTGACACGCTTACACGTCAGTGGGTAGAAGAATGGTATCAAAGCAATGGTTCTGTTTTCGGAGAGAAAGCCGGAAATCCGGATTTTGATTTCGTTAGTCGCGCTTTTCATAAGGATTATGACGAAACAAGAAACGGGAAATCGAACGGGAAACACAAGTTTGATTTTGCCAACAATGTTTCAATTAATACCCCTGCGAAAACAAGTCATGTCAAATCCTTTGAAAAACCACGACAAAAAATCATAAGCCTTGTCAGAGAAAACAAAATGATTATTTCTGCTATTGCTGCTGCTGCTATAATCATCCTTTTTGCAATTGTGCTTACCCCGAATGAGAAGCCGGTACCCGGGGAATTATTTGCGGATTATTACAAACCTTTTGAACGGGTGACTTTTGTACAACGCAATGCGGACGGGTCTGTTGATCGCCGGGTAGTGAATGGTATTAAAGCATACAATGACGGCAATTATACTGAAGCAACAGATATGCTTTCCGCCCTTGTTGATAAGGGGGAATACTCGGCCATAGCCTGCTTTTATAATGGCCTGGCACAAATGGAATCAAGTCGCTACAACAGGGCTATAGAGCAATTCGAATATCTACTTTCAAACTATTACGTTTACGGACAGGAGGCAACCTGGTACATGGCTTTGTGCCATCTGAAGACCGGAAACACAGCAAAAACAAAAGCGCTGCTCAGAGAATTGTCAAAGGAAAAAGGCATTTACAGGGAAAAATCCGTGAATCTTCTTCGTAAGCTGGATTGATGACGATAGTGGGAAACAATTAAAATAAGTGAAAACAAAGTCAGGACTGTGATGATATAGATAACATTGTAATTACCTGCCTGTTTGATCTTTGCATAGTCTCCCGACAAAGCATAACCTGACCAGAAATAGGGATTGACAAGTGTTGGCGGCATTGAGTTGATGTATTCAATTTTTGCCAAGTGCAATGCCTCTCGCTTGTCTTTTCCTTCGGAGAGATATTTATAGAAATTATCCATGATTTTGGCGCTTGATGCATCCTCAACCGACCAAAGGGTGTGAACAACCGAGAGCACGCCGGCAAGGAGAAATCCCCGGTGCAGGCTCATGGTCCCCTCGCCCTGGATGATAGCGCCATCGCCGGTATTGCAGGCGCTCAAAACAACTAACGGGGCTTTCATATCCATTAAACTTATTTCGTAGTTATACAACCGGGAATCATGCGCTAAACTGTCCTGATCACAGATTTTCATGTATAAATGCTGACCCTAATTTATGATGTTGCAGAAGGGA
>CAZVTW010000502.1:0-4105 GCA_964629805.1 uncultured Bacteroidales bacterium
ACTCATTTCTTTCTTGTAAGACAATCATTAACACGACTTCAAGTCGCAATAACGTTTGATGGTATGGTGTCGTGCGGGATTACGAAGAGAAAACCTATCAGTTTACACCGACTTTTTTTACGAGCCACAAACCCTCGCAAACCTCTGAAACCCGCATACACTATACCATGTGTTGCCAACTGGCCTTTGTCAATTAAGAGTCAATTTTAACAGGAATCAATATTGTAATACTCTTTTGAACAATTAATATAATAATTGATACAATTAAGAGTGTTAAGGTAAAATAATCTGTGACGATTAATGTGTAAAATACAAATAAAAGAAACATCCCAATAAAAAGTAAACCATGCGCTTTTAATAATAATGATTCTGTTTTAAAACTATCAAATCTCTTTTTAAGCAAAAGTCTATCTATATATACTTGCACAGCAATAAACCAAACAAAAACAATTTTTAATAAATGAAAACCAACCCCATTAATATTTGGGTTATTGTACTCTTCAATTGGATAAAAGAAATGATTTTAAAAATCAGGAAGAAATATAAAAACAAAGATAATTAAAGCATATAAAATGAGAATGATTTTATAAAACTTAATGTACCGATTAATTAGATTTATTTTTTTCTTAAGCTGACCATTTAGATTAATATCCTGCAATTTGCCTTTTCTTTTGAAGATGTTTCCCCAAAAGAAAACAACAACAATGAAAAATAATAAAAAATATGGCAAAAAAAATCTTATTCCTTCATCAGACATAGTAAATTATTTTAAATGTTACGAATATAAGCAGCTGGTGAATCCAGTATTTGAATACGATCAGTATTACTTTCTTTTATGGTACTTACTTCAAGCAGCCTGTCAACAACGTTATCTGTAATTTCAGCAGGAACACTTATAGCACTTCTAATCATGGTTATCATCGACTCTTCTTTTGTAAGAACAGGCGTTACTTGTGATGTGGTAGCGCCGGTTGCTCCTACTTCAAGGCAGGTTTCTCTTAAAATATCAATCCTGTCTTCATCCGATATTATTGAAATCTCGCAATTATCCTGGGATTTCATAGATTTTCCAATTTTAGAATTTTCTACATCAGCATCTAATCTTTTTCGCCATGTAGTTCCGGCTTTCAGTTGGTCTATGGCTGCAATTATTTGCTCCATTGTAGCAGCATATTTCTGTTTACCAATTTTCATACGGGTATCTATTAACCCCGCAGAAACAGGCGTTTTATAGATAAATCCCCTACCCGGCTTATCAAGTCTTCCCTGTTCAACCAACAATTTAACAACGCTTTCTGAATCTTGTTCCGGCATTATTAAATGAACAATTTCTTTTTCGGCAGGAATGGTTATTCGAATTAACCCCAACTGATCCCTGATATCGTTACCTGTTCCGTAAGTAATAAGAGGTACACAAATACCCAGTTCTAAAGCAATTTTGGCAATTTGCTCGCTGCTACCCGGATCAGAAAGCACGCATAAAACGTAAGATAAATTATTCAATAATTCAAATTCGGGGAATTTTTGTACAATAGCGGTGAACTTTTCCAGATTAAATTCAGGTGCTTCATTACTAAACTCCATTAATTCCTGAGAAAACACGGTTCCTCTGCCGGGAATGTGAAGTTCGCCAACATTAATCAAGGCATTCATTAGTATTTGGGCGTTTTCTCTGGGTACTGAAAAACGGAATATCTTAACCGAAGTACTTTCAAAAGTAGTTTTTTCACCAGGAATTCCAAATGCCCGCTTACGTATGTGCTCCCTTACGATTCTTCCTGTTTCATCGAAAACCGTTACTTCTATTTCCTTTAAAAAATCAATTATCTTTTCCGCAAACAATTGATTTACAATACAAGTAACAAGGCTAACCCTATGAGGTGTATAGATACCTTTAGCCATTTGTGTTCTCCATACAGCCCGGGATGGGGAAAACACCTTTTTTTTCTTTTTTTTATCTGTTTTATTATCCATTTGTGTCTTCATTTACTTGATTTTCAACTGAGCGTTTTTGCTTTGCATTCTTATATATACCATAAGACAATACAGTAATAATAGGAAAAGCAGAAGCAAGTGCAAGAATTCCAAAACCATCAGAAATACTTAGTGCTCCTCCAATACTAAGCCCCATGGCCAAAACTAAAGGTACAGTTACTGGTCCGGTTGTCACACCCCCACTATCCCAGGCCATGGCGGTATATTGTTCTTCACCAAATATGGATAAAACAATTAATAAGAGGTATGGGGGCACAATTAACCATATTAATGGTAAATCAAACAAAATCCGGGCAAAACCTAAAGTTATACCAATACCAACACCAATAGACACAATATGAACAATTTGTTTTTGTTTAATAGCCCCTACGGTTAAATTCTCAACAGTTAAACCCAGGGCATTCAGTGCGGGTTCTGCTAAAGTTGCGCCAAACCCCATTCCGAAGGCAAATAACAGAACCAGGACTATCCCCAGCGCTGTAAGTCTTTTCCCAAATAGCGGTGGTTGCGTTATAATATGTTCATATTGTTGCTTAGACTGTTCAAACCTGCTTTCATCAAATTCCACGCGTTTGATATCATCATGTTCATCGACCATGTTGAAATACGTTTTGACTTCACCATTTTCAGAAATACCTTTATACAGTAATGTAGTATCAAAATTGTCGATCACTACACGGTCAATGAATTTGTCTTCTTTAGCAAAAGCCCTGGGTAACTCTCCGCCTACTTCCCCACCTAAAGATGCCAAACCCAAACGGATTCCGGAGGTTAACAAAATCATACCGATAAGTGCAAAGATTATCCCCAAAGCAACTTCATCCTTATAACGTATTTTTTCTCTTAAAAGAACGATTAATACGAGTAACAACAATAATGAAAGTGGAATAACAGCCCTTACACCTGCTACAGATTCTTCTTTTATAACCTGGGTAAAATTATTTGTTGTTGCAGCAGACGCTGCTTTAGAAACATCCGGCAATATATTCCGCTCTTTTTCCGAAGCTTTGGTTTTTATCCAATCTTTAAATGAAATTGTTGAAAAAACAGCATTTCGTTCATCCGCATTTTCCGATAAATCTAAAAGCGCCGATTGATATTGTTTAAGTCCTCCGTAATATGCGATTCTGCCTTGCTCACTTGCATGTGTATAGGCATGTTTTTTTAAATTCGACTCATTCCCCAGCACAAGCAACGCATTTTCACGGTTTTCTTTTGAAAAAAATGTTTGCTCGTCAGTAGGTTCAGGGGTGCTGAAATTTATTGTAGTACCTAAGCTAAGCACGGCTAAAATGGGAAATGCCGAAGCAAGAAGTATAATACCAAATCCGCCACTTGAACCTTTACCTTTATTGGCCGACCTCGAGACACCAATTCCCAGCGCCAAAACTAAAGGTACGGTAACCGCACCTGTGGTAACTGCACCACAGTCCCATGCCAGCCCGATAATTTTACTTAAATTTTGATCATAATAAGCATAAAGCGACAGGAGCATTAAAACTGGTATTATAGTGAAAATAAAAGGTTTAATAGACCAGTTATAATAAAAACGAAACATCCCCAAAGCAACAGCTATACCAACACCAATGCCTACTGACAAAATCAGCCAGTTTGAATAAGGTTCCAAAAGCATATAAAGTAAGGGTGAATCCCATGCTGTAATTTCTGATCCGGCAGTCCTTAATGCACTAATTGCAGGTTCAGCCAATGTTGCACCAAAACCAAGTATTAAACCGAAAACAGCAATAATTGATATTCCGACACGCTGGGGCATTTTTAGTCCAACCCGTTTTCCTAGAGGCATCAAACCTAAAATCAGACCTTCAAGAAAAAAAGCAAGGCCAAATACCACCAAGGCAATTCCTCCTGCTGTACTTAATGCGTTTGCCAGCGGAACGCTTAATATAACTGTTTGAAAAACTATAAGGTATAAAATTATAAATGCTACAGAGCTAATCTGTTCTTTGATTCGTGTCCATGCATATTTTGAGAGCATAGAAACTGATTCGCCTAGAGGTATTTTTATCCGTTTTCTCATATTTTTCAAATTACTTTAACCCAAATATACAAATTATTTTTACTCAGTACTTCTTAAGGCTTGTTGGCAACG
>CAZVTW010000503.1:0-4093 GCA_964629805.1 uncultured Bacteroidales bacterium
ACACTCCGGCTTGTTTTTTCTCAAGTTCAAGAGATTTATCAAAGTTGTACAAAGCTTCATTGGTCAGTCCCATTCGTCTGAGCACCAGTGCCCTGTTGTTGAGTACCTGGTAATAACCCGGATCACATTTAAAACTGTCCACAAAGTCGTTTAAGGCTAGTCTTTCTTTATTAAGCATGAAAAAAGCAAGTCCGCGGTGATTGTAAATAACAGCACGAACTTTTAATGGGGGAGCAGTAAACAGGGCTTCACTGTAAAGATCAATAGCCCTTCTGTAATTTTCATCATTATGAGCTTCCAGTGCTTTGTGAAGATTTTTTTTAATGGTATCTTTCCTGTTGTCATCTTTTTCATTTACTAGCAGATAATCAGGAAGTGAATCTAATGTAACTTCTTTTGCTCTTTTTTGTAGTTCTTTAAAACGCTCATGCCCCCAGCTTTCCAATTCTTTTTGTTTGTCGCGTATTTCCTGAAAAATCATATCCGAAAGCACGAGATTGGCATTGAGGGCTGCCATTTTTTTTCGAATAGATCGGCTATCAGGATACTTAATATCACTTTTATAAACCAGGTCATGTTCAATTTCAGCCCAGGCTTCCTGTAATATTGTCCGGATTTGGATCTCACATGCCTTACAGCAAAAATCAGGTAATTCAATATTCTGATTTTCAAGCGATATTTCCAAATGAACACTATCATAAGCAAATTCACGGTAAGACAATGCTTCGGATTTTCGTTCGATGTCAACCACATGAAACGATTCTTTAATAATATCAACAACACGTTCTACATCTTCCAAAAAGGGCACAACAAAACGTAACCCAAGCAAATCTTTAATCTTTTGATTTTGGTCAGACCCCTGGGTGAGGAGTATTTGTTTTTTTGCATTTAGACTTTCAAGGGATTTAACTCTTTTTTTCAAAGAAAATTTTAATTCTTCTGCCTGAAATTTTTGACTGATGGTATCGGAAATATCATTTAATATGTCTTTCCATAATGGTAAATTTTTCTGATATATTTTTTGTATTTCTTCTTTATTATTGAGCATAACAAAATTTAACCTGTGATGATAACAGCATCAAAAAGGGCTTTTTTTGATATTAATCTCAAAGATAATAAATTCTATCTTTCTGTAGATTTTTGATTGGTGGTTTTTTTTACATTATCCACTATCATACGGTATTTGAACATTTTTGTTCGTTTTGTCTCTGATGAATTAACTCTTTAGCACATAGAGGAGTTGCCTCATTTATGTAATATACTTCAGAACTTATAATTCCTTTGTAAAAATTTCATAAGCTAAGTTAACCTGCTCCGGGTTCCCTAAGACATAAACAATATCGTTTGGTTTAAAAACAGTATTTGGTGTAGGATGTTCAATTATTTCCGAATCCCTTTTAATAGCTAATAGTGTTACACCTGTTTTCGTCCTTAGCCGGATTTCAAAGAGCGAATGTCCTTCGGCTGCCGAATCAGGTTCCACGGTTATTGCTGAAATATTCATACCCGATAGTTCATCAAGTATTGTTGGCTGGTTGATGATATCTTTTTCAGAGAATATCCCCAAATTTAAATTCCTGATATGTGTTATAATTCGGTTAATATTCTTTTGCGGGTAGAGCCTTTTTACCAAAATCCTGTTGAAAAAATCAATGGCTATTTCCAGTTTTTCCGGCACAACCTGGTCTGCCCCGATTTCATAAAATTGTTCAACATGTTGAATGTGCTTTGCCCTGGCTATGATATATGCTTTTTTGTTAATATCCCTGACTTTTTCAATAATCGCCATGGCCGGTATCAAATTCCCAACCGATACAACAATGATTTCAGCCTCATCAGCATGTGCTTTTAGTAATACAGGCTCATTAGCGGCATCGCCGTAAATGACCGCATCACCCTTATCCATTTTTTCTTTTGCAATAAGAGGATCAAAAATGACAGAAATGTGGTTTATCTCATTGAGTTTGGCCATTTTTGACAGTTTCAGTGCACTGCTGTCTTTCCCAATGATAACGAGGTGGTTTTTAAGGTCTGGCAGATCAATTTCTTTCAAAGGGAATAATCCTTTAATCAAAAAACCCGGGAGAGGTAATTTCAGCATGGTATTGGCCAGTGGCATTGAAGCTTTCATTAAAAAAGGGGTAAGCGCCATGGTAATTACTGCAACAGCTAAAAACAACTGGTAATAATATTCGTCAATAATAGCATTTTTAAGGCCGATTTTGGCTAAGATAAATGAAAATTCACCAACCTGGCATAAGGCAAGTCCCACCAGTACAGTTCCCCGGAAAGTATGTCCCAAAATAAAGCCCGTGCTGCCCGCTATTATGCTTTTAAGAGATACGACCAAAACAACGCTTAAAATAACAAGTGGATAGTTATTAACAATAAAACTTAAATCTAACAACATGCCGATAGAAACAAAGAAAAAGCTGGTAAAGGTATCTTTAAACGGAATAAGGTTAGAAAAAGCATTGTGGCTGTATGGAGACTCTGAAACCATTAAACCGGCCAAAAAAGCACCAAATGCCAGAGACATCCCCAATTTATAAGTTAAAAACGCTATAGACAGGCAAATGAGAAAAATACTCATCATAAACAATTCCTGGTTTTTCGTTAAGGCGACAAAGTGTAATAGTTTTGGCAGTATCCATTTGTTTCCTGCGTAAACAAAACCTATAATCAAAATGGCTTTAATTGTAAGATAAATAAATTCTCTGGCAATATTTATATCGCTATTGCCAAGCAGGTTTGAAAACAATATCAATGGCACCAGCAACAAATCCTGGAAGATTAATATTCCTAAAACCGTGCGGCCATAATTTGAAGTGAGTTCAGAACGTTCCTGCAATAATTTTAAAACAAGGGCAGAACTGCTCAATGCTGTTAGGAAGCCTATAAAAATGGCAGTTTGCCAATCGAGGCTGTAAAATTTAGAAACCATATAAAAAATGGCTGCTGTGACAGACACCTGCAACAATCCCCCAAAAAAAACAATCCTCCTTATTTTTAGTAAATGTTTGAGGGAAAATTCCATACCAATGGTAAATAGCAACAGAATAACCCCAATTTCAGCCAATAATTCAATTTCATGCTTTCCCTGTATTAATTCAAGAATATGCGGGCCTGCTATTATGCCAGTTAACAGATAACCCACAACAGTTGGCACTTTAATCCTGGTAAAAACTAAATTTACGACTGTTGAAAGCGCAAATATGATTAATATGTCTTTTAATATAATAAATTCCATATCTTATATTAAAGTTCCTAAGCGGTTAGTTTATTTTGGCACAAAAATAAAGAAAAAAAATATTATATTATCTGCGCCAAAATAAATAGTATTTTTTTCTGTTAATCAAAAAATCATGAAGAATGAAAGGTGAAATATATTGCCGGCAGGAGAAATATGGCAAATATGCCTGAAAGGATAATGTTAGGTTGTACCCGGAGCCGGGGTCGAACCGGCAAGGGCAAAGCCCACTGGTTTTTGAGACCAGCGCGTCTACCAATTCCGCCATCCGGGCGTTTTATCAATAACTTTCTGTGCTGCAAATGTAATGATTTCTTTTTGTGCTTCAAAATAAACACTGTAGTATTTTTGGTCACGGAATAATCAGCAATACCAGGTTAAGGCATTGATGAATTATGGCAAAAAACATTCGTTTGGGAAATGCCTGATTCTCAGGATTGGACTTAGGTATAGAAAAGAAATAATTTTTACGTTTGTATTCTGTCTGGTTTATTTCGCATCAAACCCTTATGGCTCTATTCTAATTTAAGGTTGATTTGTTTAAACATCAATAAAATCAATAATTACAAGATGAAATATTTCAAATTTACTTTCTTTTTGATTGATATTTTTGAAATATTCAACAATAGATGATTGTTGATAGTTCATATTCTGTACTTTACAGCATCCCAGTTGTTATCAACCCATAATTAGAATAGAGCCACCCTTATTTATGAGTTTGAATATAATCAACAAAAGCGAACTCATCTTTACACACCATCCTGAGGGTATATTTTTTCTCAGGCAGTTTGTTTACATGAAATATTCTGCGCTGCATGTGTTGTTCCCTTGAAGTAAATTCAC
>CAZVTW010000504.1:0-4089 GCA_964629805.1 uncultured Bacteroidales bacterium
TTTATTTTTTACATTCTATTCATCAATGGTTGTCCTTTTTTCTTGATAAAAAAGGACGAAAAAATCAAGCCCAAATTCTGAACTCAGTAAATTCGAAAGATAAAGGCGCAAGGCATCGTTTAATCCCGGAGTCCCGACATACTTGATGTCGGGATGAGGAGTTAAACGAGGCCTTGCAAGGCATAGATTTCGAACATTACTATGTTCAGAAATAACCTGCCCGTCCATATCAAAAAAAAAATTGAACAATGAGGAATATCTCATGTTTAAACTATCGGATTAATAATTCAAATCAATTGATTTTATTCAAAACCCTTTAATTTATCATTATGAGCCTACAAAAAACAGCAATATCAGTTACATCCATACAGGACGAAATTATTAACGGACTGAAAGCAGAAAAAAAACATATTCCGTCAAAATTTTTTTACGATTCCAATGGAGATAAGCTCTTTCAGGATATCATGAATATGGAGGAATATTATCTGACAGACAGTGAATACGAAATACTTCAGAAAAACAAGGAAGAATTGCTCTATTTATTTTCAGAAGGAACCAAATCATTTCAACTCATTGAATTCGGCGCCGGTGATGGTCTTAAAACCAAAGTCCTTTTAAAATATTTTCAGGATAAATCGGTTAATTTTGAATATCTGCCTATTGATATTTCAAAAAATGCGATTGATTCTTTAACCTCAGAACTAAAAGATGAGATACCAGGATTGTCTGTTCACGGGATAGTAGCGGATTATTTTTCTGCCCTCAGAAAACTAAATAAACAGGGCAAAGTAAAAAAAATAATCCTGTTTTTGGGTTCCAATGTTGGAAACTTTGAGTACCCTGGAGCAGTCAGTTTTTATAAAAAAATGGCAGGATATTGTAATCCGGGAGATCAGGTACTATCAGGTTTTGATATAAAAAAGAATCCCCACACAATTCAAAAGGCCTATAATGACAGTCAGGGCATTACCAGGGAGTTTAATATGAACTTATTAAAGAGAATGAACAAAGAATTTGATGCCAATTTTAACCTGGAAACATTCATGCATTATCCGGTTTATAATCCTGAGTCAGGAGAAGCCAAATCATATTTAATCAGCAAAGAAAAACAGGAAGTTATATTTAAATCTACCGGAGATACAATTGTTTTTGACAAATGGGAACCGATTTACACTGAAATATCAAAAAAATATGATAAACAAAATATTCTGAAGCTAGCCGGAGACTCTGGCTTCAGACTCATTAAGAATTTCTCTGATACTAAAAAATATTTTATTGATTCCTTATGGGAATTAAAAACCGGGTAATAATGTATAAATGATGAAAGCAATCTGGAATAACAAAACAATAGCAGAAAGTGACCAGGTCATTGATCTGCTTGGAACAATATATTTTCCCGAATCTTCAGTCAGGAAGGAATACTTTAAGGCAACTGACACAACCACAGTGTGCGGATGGAAAGGAACTGCATCATATTACAACCTGGTTGTCGATGGAAAAGAGAATAAGGATGCTGCCTGGTACTATCCTGATCCAATGGAAAAAGCAAAAGAAATAAAAGGATATATTGCATTTTGGAAAGGCGTAGAAATCAAAGAATAAACTTTGGAATATGTATTATGAAAGCCGTTCTTTATAGTCTTTATAACCAAATTCCCTGACAATATCGAAAGTATCGTCATTTTTCCAAATGCCAATTGATGGATGATGAATACCATTGAACATAGTCGTTTTTACCATTGTATAATGAATCATATCTTCAAAAACAATTTTATCACCTGGTTGCAAATCGTTTTTAAACCACCAATTTCCAATAAAATCTCCTGCCAGGCAGGAATTTCCGCCCAGTCTGTACGGAATACCACCATTGTTTGTCTTTGAAGCGCCAATGACAGACGGTTGATATGGCATTTCAAGTGTATCTGGCATATGTGCAGTAAAAGAAACATCCAGTATTGCTGTCTTAACCTGTACGTAATCTACAACATCGAGCACGGTTGAAACAAGGTAACCTGTTTCCCAGGCAAAAGCGCTGCCGGGTTCAAGATATATTGTTCCGTGAAATTGTTCCTGCAATGTTTTTAATACACTGATAAGATGCTCCAGGTCATAGCCTTTGCGGGTTATCAAGTGTCCGCCACCTAAATTTATCCATTTGAACCGGAGCAGAAGGTCTGATAATCTGTCCCGAATAATATTCACAGTCTTTTCACTGTCCTTTGAACCGGATTCACAGAGGTTATGTACATGTATCCCTTCAATATCTTTCGGTACATTCCGGATAAAAACATCAAGCGGGATACCCAGACGTGAATGTATCGAGCAGGGATTATACAATTCTGTTGATACAGGTGACCAGCCGGGATTTATCCTCAGACCGGCAGATATTGTTTTGTTTTTTTTATCAATAAATGGCTTGAATAGTTCAAACTGAGTATATGAATTAAAAATAACATGGTGGCAATAGTCTAATATTTCATCAAAATGTCCTGGTTGGTAAGCCGGAGAATAGATGTGAGCTTCTTTACCAAGTTCTTCAAAAATAAGTTTTGCTTCGTACAATGAACTGGCAGAAGCTGAATTCACATATTCTTTCAGCCTGGGGAAAGCAGCCCACATGGCAAAACCTTTAAGGGCCGGGATTATTTCGACCCCGGCTTGTTCCATGACATAAAGGATTTTTTTGAGGTTGACATCCAGGGCTTGTTCATCCAGTACAAAACAGGGAGAAGGAATTTCATCAAAATTAACCGCCATTTGATTCGGGAAAAATTATAATTCTAAATCTGTATCGTGTATTTCATTCCAGGGCAGACCATATTCATTAAGCTTTTCCATAAACGGATCAGGATCAAACTGCTCAACATTAAATACTCCGGGCTTTTTCCATGTTCCTGTTACATACATCATGGCGCCTATCATGGCAGGCACACCTGTCGTGTAACTGACTGCCTGTGTCCCTGTTTCCTTATATGCCTGTTCATGTGAGCAATTATTATAAATGTAATAAGTTTTCTCCTTTCCATTCTTTATACCCCGGATTCGGCATCCAATTGAAGTTTGTCCCTTATAATGCTCTCCAAGATCGCCGGGATTTGGCAAAACAGCTTTCAAAAACTGAATCGGTATGATTTCTTTCCCCTGATAATTAACCGGCTCAATTGAAGCCATTCCAATATTTTGTATCACCCTGAGGTGAGTCAGGTATTCTTCGCTGAAGGTCATCCAAAATCTTGCACGTTTTAATGTGGGGAAGTTTTTTACAAGCGACTCGAGTTCCTCATGATAAATCAGGTACGATTCTTTTGGCCCAATGCCCGGGTAATTGAGCGGTTGGTGAATTTCATGGGGCCGGGTTTCTATCCATTGACCATTTTCATAGTATTTCCCTTTTTGTGTCACTTCCCTGATATTAATTTCAGGGTTGAAATTTGTTGCAAAAGCTTTGCCATGTTCCCCTGCATTGCAGTCAACAATGTCAAGATAGTGAATTTCATCAAAATGATGTTTGGCAGCATAAGCTGTAAAAATGCTTGTCACACCCGGGTCAAAACCACACCCCAGAATAGCCGTCAAACCGGCAGATTTAAATGCATCCTGGTAAGCCCATTGCCATTTATATTCAAACTTAGCTTCGTCTTTGGGTTCATAATTAGCTGTATCGAGATATGAAACACCAGTCTCAAGGCATGCATCCATGATGGTCAAATCCTGGTATGGTAAGGCCACATTCATAACTATATCAGGTTTGAGTAATTGAATAAGACTGACTAATTGAGGGACATTTTCAGCATCTACCTGTGCTGTCCTGATGTGGCGGTGAGGAATAGCGCCTGCTATTGCATCACATTTTGATTTTGTACGGCTGGCAATGATAATTTCCTTAAAAACACCTTCAACTGAGGCTAACTTGTGGGCAACAACGGTGCCTACTCCACCTGCTCCGATGACTAAAACTCTGCTCATATTTATAACTTTTTAGGTTCTCCAACTATTTTAGTGAAAATATCAAAATTTTGATTCTTCTATAATTTTTTGGCATTTTTCATTTATCACTTAACACTTTTTTACCCAAATAATGTCCGGATA
>CAZVTW010000505.1:0-4086 GCA_964629805.1 uncultured Bacteroidales bacterium
TGGAGCCTTCTTAAAGCCACTTCCAAAAAATCAAGCGTTTTCTTATTGGCACTAATTATGAACTGTAAATGACATTATTTTCAATGTATTTATACATGAGTTAACTTCTAAAAGTCCATTTGTTGCAAACCTCTTCGTTATTTTTCTCTACTGGGTAGAGACAAACATCCTAACTTAAGAGAGGACCCATTTATACAATAAATTTCAAAGTCTCTGTATCTTCGTCAGCTCATTTACAAATTTGGCGTAGTAAACATCTTCTCGTAATCTTCCCAATGATTGTTCATGATGTTTATTTTACGTTGGAGTTCTTTAATAATATCCGGCCCGTATCGTTTAATGTCTTCCAGTTCAGTTGTTGGTGTAATTTCCATATACTGCTCCGGATTATCCCCTAACAATTTCATTATCATAGCAGTATTATCAATTTCAGCCCGGGCTGTTTCCATCATTTTTTGCCTGTCCCAGGAATTCCCGGTACGTGAATAAATATGTTTATCTGGCTTAATTCCCAGTTCCTTCACTCTGTTAAGTTGTGCCTGGTAGCTGACTGCATTGAGGGCATTATTAATAAAACAAATCATAATTTTCATTCTTTTGGCTAAATCATTGTTGCCCAATTTCTCAGCAATTTTAACAGATTCTGATAATTTTTCTTCCACAGGTAGTAAAATATTTTTTAATAATCTCCACGAACCCCATCCACAAAACATATCATTTGCCTGAACATCACATAAGCTGTTTATTCTTTCGGGGATGGCCTGAAATTGATACTTTTGCCATTTCCGGGCAATGGAATCGGGAATTTCATCGGGAAAAGGCACAAATGGACGAATTAGCCAACGTTGGTGAACTGACCCTAAGTAAAATATTCGTCCACCAGCATGGGTTAGATTAATCGTATTGGCTGCATTTTCGATATTTAACCACATATGAAGTAAATCGCCGGCATTTTCTTCACTTGTCATTTCTATAGCGATTTCCTTAAGAAATTCCAATTCATCAGCCCTGTCATGTAATTCTGCATTCTTTACTTTCTCGTACAGGTTAAAATAAAAATTACGGGTAACATGATCGCTAAACCCGACTGACAACCTTTTAGCTTTACTTTTTTTAGCTTTTGACAAAGAGGAGATAAATTTATCCGGTTGCGGGATTCCGTAAACCGGTGTAAACATATTACCGTAAGTACTTCCAACACCGGCGTGCATCGAAAACGGGGAAGCATCAGGCCCTTCATAATTTTCAACAGCCATTCCTTTGGTAAGTTGTCTGGCAATTTTTTCAGGGTATTTTTCCCTTGTATTGTTAATTTTCAGATCGATTTCCTGACCTGCATCTTTGGCACCCTGCTTTAATGCATGAAATAAAAACTGTATTCTTTCTGTTGTGGTATTGTCACGGTACAGTGTATTTCCCAGTGCGCCACTGTAAAGCCCTTCGCTCCATCCTAAACCTGCTCCCGAATCATTTGTGAGCATAGTGAAAATATCAATCTCAGGAAATTTTTTCAACATCCTGGCCATTGCTTCACGGTAGAGTTGCTGAACTTCCGGGTTGTCAATAGATGGTGCCCACCGCGGCACGTTGGAGCGCATAGGTTGATCAACTTTTGGTCCGCGCCAAAGTGGATGTTCTTCAAATACACCCTCCGGCAATACTGCAGGTTCACTACAATGGTAATGGGCTTTTAATCCATATTTTCTTAATATCCTGCACCTTTTTTCAAGGGCTTTTATGACCTTTTCAAGGTGTGATTTGGGTATAAATTTTTCAATAGATGCTGAAGGAAAAACATGCAATAAACTGTGTTTATCTATATACCAGGCCGGATATGGATCGCCCGGGGTATCGTATTTCCAGAATGCCGGTGGAAGATCATTTGAGATCGTTATATGTGTTGCGCCCGCTTTTTTGGCTTTGTTTACAAAATCTTCAAAATCTTCAATATTTTGATATGGACTACTAAAAATTATTTTTTCAAAATCATAACCATAGGAGAGCAAAGTAAGAGTCATGAAAAAGAGTGATAAAAGTGTTTTTTTTTTCGATTCATAATAAATTTATTTATTAATTAATTAATTTAATCATTTCAACGCCGGCAAAAATTACTGCTCCCAATCCATGGAAATCATTTAAAATGATCGGACGTTCATAATAAAACTTCAGGTTGTCCTGAATTCCTGTTCCCATGCATATATTCTGCACCTGTCCGTCTGCCTGTATTTTTGTTTCCAATCCGTCCCATCCTTCTTCAGCAACACTTTTGTATCTTTTATCAATCCACCCTTCGTTTACGGCTTTCGCGATGCAATACGTAAACATAGCGGTAGAGGAGGATTCAAGGTATGAATCGTCTCTGTTAATAATCTGGTGCCACATCCCGGTTTGATCCTGGTGTCGTGAAAGGCCTAAAATTTGAAGATGCAACAAATCAATAACAGAATCTCTTTTTGGATGATCTTCGGGCAAATATTCTAACAGGTTAACCTTGGCCATGATAATCCAGCCATTACATCTTCCCCAGTGAGCTACACCATTTTTTTCGGTATCACTATACCAATTATGATAATATAATTCAGTTTTAGGATTGTAGAGATGTTTATGAAAGAGAATAACCTGTTTTGCTGCTTCATCAAAATATTTCATCTCCCCGGTGAGGTCGCCCATTCGGGCCAAAAAAGGAACACTCATATAGAGATCATCACCCCATACTGTATTTTTGACAGGGCGCGGACGAGCTAATGTGCCGTCTTTCAAACGAAGCTGTTTATTCATAATATGGTCAGCGCTTATTTCGATATGCTCCATATATCTTTTTTGAGGATCAAGATGGTATGTTTCAATTAAACCGGCGCCTATAGCGCCGCAGTCATCCAATTCTTTAATAATGAACATTTGTCCGTAAGGATAATTCCATTTGTTTCTTTTACCCTTGTAATGTTTTTTGAAAAAATCCACATTGTCAAAGGCAAATTCGTAATTACTGAGGACAAAATTTTTATACTTTTCATCTCCCGAATATTCATACAAATCCAGCATAGCCATATTTAAAACACCATGACTATATTTCCATCCGTTGTACCTGCTCAGGATATTGATATTTTCCGGCGATTGTAACTGATCAACACTTGTAAAAATCTCTCCTGTCTCAGTATTAATAAATGCATACTTGTTATTTTCAAGAATGTATCCTACAACATTCTCTATTACCCGTTTCGGATTACTCCCTTTTAGATTAACCGATAAAGTTATTAAAATCCCTCCCAGTAAAAGTATAAAAAACCTACTCATCGCTTCGAATTTAATTATTAGATAAAAAATGTTTTTTGATTAATATCCTATTTATATACATTTTTATCAACTGTGGATATTAAGACTATACTTCGACTGGGCATAACTTTCGTTTTTTAAAAACCATAACCAACTACAAATAAGCAGTTTATTTTGTTTTAAAAGTCATGTTATGCCCGCTCAGCATATAACATGTATGATCCAGCCGGGATGCATCATCATCTGAAAACACATCACCGACTGACATCATACAATTACTAACTAACTACTAACTAACTACTAACTAAAACAACTAAAACTAATTACTACGATTTATCGGGCCTTTTGCTTTTGTGATAAAAATGATTTCAATGATTTTTTAATCAGAAGGAAAGGGATATATAAAAATATCCCTCTCTCCTAAAGTATTAATTTTTTATTATTATTTAATGATTTTTATCGTATTCAGTTTATTTGTATCATCTAATAACCTGATGAAATAAACACCTTCATTCATTTCAGACACATCAATCCTCATCATTGAAGAAGTTATATCAACCTGCTTAACCAATGCACCTGAAATATTAAAAATTGAAGCAACCTGTCCAATAGCAGCATCTTTGATCATCAGTGTTTTGGCAACAGGGTTAGGGTATACTTTAGTACCTATACCTGAAATGTCATTAATAGCGCTTGCTTCAGATACTAATGTAACCGTTCCAAAGTATTCTGAATTTTTGTGCGCTTCGTTGGCATCAGCGTTCCAGGATAAAGCACCTTGAGGATCACCATCGTCATTATCCATCACCGCAA
>CAZVTW010000506.1:0-4084 GCA_964629805.1 uncultured Bacteroidales bacterium
CCGGAAATGGTGGCCGTTTCCGGGGCATTCCCCTTTTTCCTTCCACAGATGCCAGCAATGCAGTTTCCTCGCCGCACACAAAAGCGCCGGCGCCTTCTTTAACAAAGATATCAAAATCAAACCCTTCAATACCGGCAATGCTTTTGCCGAGGTATCCCTTTTCACGAGCTTGTGCTAATGCAATATTCAACCGCTTAATGGCCAGGGGGTATTCAGCGCGGCAATAAATGATGCCTTCGGTAGCGTCAACAGCCCGGGCTGCTATTGTCATCCCTTCGATGACAGCGTGCGGGTCGCCTTCCAAAATTGAACGGTCCATAAACGCCCCGGGGTCGCCTTCATCCGCATTGCAAACAACATATTTCTCATTTGACTTATATGAAGCTGTGAATTGCCACTTTTTCCCGGTCGGGAATCCTCCCCCACCCCGTCCGCGAAGACCCGAGTCTAACATCATTTGAATGATTTGTTCCGGTAAAATATTTTCAGCAGATATTTTTTTTAAGGCTTCATAACCTTCCTGTGATTCGTATTCTTCAATTTTCTCAGGATTAATTTTGCCACAGTGTCTGAGTGCTATTTTTTCCTGTCCCTTAAAAAAAATCGCTTCCGGTACTTCCTGTTTATTACTGAAGACAACATACTCAATGACTGGCTGGTGGTCAGTTAAATGTTTATCCAGGATTTCAACTGCTTTTTTATCATCAATTTCACCATAAAGATAATGGTCCGCGTTCTCCCTGATTTCAACAAGCGGCTCTTTGTAACACATGCCTATACAGCTCGTTTTATCAAGCACAAAGTCATATCTGCCAGATTGTGATAGTTCCAGGAATTTATCATATACCTTATTGGCTCCGGCAGCAATCCCACAACTGCCAAGCCCCACAATCACTTTAAGCTTTTCCATCTTTCTCTGTTGTTTTTTCCAGCTTTTTTATTTCCCGAATTACTTTGACTGTTGATTTGCCGTCTAATTTCCCATAGGTCTCCTCACCAATCATCATGACAGGCGCCAGGGAACAACAACCAAGGCATGCCACTGATTCAAGTGTAAAAAGTCCGTCATCAGTTGTTTCTCCATCTTTTACATTCAGGGCATCTTCTAATGCTTCAGTAATTTTTTCAGCGCCCTGAACATGACATGCAGTGCCATGACACACTTTGATGATATGTTTTCCAACCGGAGTGAGACGAAACTGTGAATAAAACGTAGCAACGCCGTACATCTCTGAGAGACTATGTCCTGTTTCCGAGGATAACTTTATGAAAGCTTCTGCCGGAATATAACTATAAATATTTTGTGTTCCCTGGAGCAAAGGGATAAGATTCCCTTTCTTTTTCTTGTATTGCCGGATGAGCGGATCAAGCAGACTTAGATCAATTGTATCGTCACTGCTTATTAATGCCTGTTCTTTCGTCTCAACAGCAAGACGGTGTATTCGCATAATTATTTATATTATATTTAAAAAAGGTTAGCATACAATAAAGCACAAAAATGATAAATTATCGCATGAAAAGAAAGAATTGATGTACTTTTTATTTTAATACAAAATTTCATTGTACCTTTGTGCAGAGTGATACAGTTTTACTTTTCATTTCCTGACAAAATAATTACACCCATAGTCATGAAAAACATTGTTTTAATTCTTATACTCACATTATCCCTTAGAATGTCCGGACAGGATGAATACTTCATCAAAAACCTGACTAATGAAAAAATCTCAATCTCTGCAATTGATATTTCACCAGATGATAAAAATATTGCCGGTCTTTGCGGAGACGATTTTGTAAGAATATGGCAGGTTTCGGACGGAAAACTTATCAAAGAATGGAATGTATTTGATTATTATTCAAATCAATTGATTTACAGTAAGGATGGAAATGCATTACTCTCTTTCAACGGAAAAAATATTTTATACTATAATTCATTAACCGGTGAACCAATAAAAACATTTGATGAAACGCCGGATGATATTGTTTCCATCAATTTCACCCCTGACGGCCAGCATATTATCACGCGAAATAATGACAGGCGTTTGTATTTATGGAATATTGAGACAGGAGAACAGGTAAGGGCATATCAGTGGGCTGATCGTGAGTTTTCACCAATCGCTTTTGACAAAGAAAACAAATATATCATCACAGGTTTCAAAAGAAATCTTAAAATTTGGGATATGGCATCCGGTGAGCTTGCTGAATCTATTGCGCAGCACACAGCTGACGTCACGGTTATTGAAACAAACCGGGAAACAAACATTATTTTCACAGGAAGTAAAGACAGGACCGTGTCGGCCTGGAATTTTGATACCGGAAAGAAAATCGTCTCATTCAAATGGCATTCCGGCAATGTTGGCGGAATTGAGCTGATATTTAACGGCAAATACTTGCTTACTTTTGCAGCAGAAAAGGTTTCTCTTTGGAAGGTATCTGACGGGGAAAATCTTTACGAATTTGAACCATTTTCAACTTATATCTCTTCATTTTGTACTTCCGGGGATAATTCCTTACTATTTGTATCAGCCTCCGGGGAACACCTGAAGGTATATGACCTTGCAAAAATGGTCAAAGAAAAAGCAGGCGATAAAATCATAGCTGATGTGCCAAAATCTGCTAAAGAAACGGCAAAAGATACTAAAGCTCCTGAAATACGTATTCTGTATCCACCTATCACCAGAGGGTTCAAAAGCCTGGTGAATAAAAATGGTGTTGATTTGTCCGGACATATTTCTGATGACTCAGAAATTAATTCGGTATACCTGAACGGACAACAGATACAAATCAACAAAGATGGTACCTTTTCTCACAGATTACAGGTTCCGGAAGAAGGGCTTTTAGTCAAAATAACCGCTAAAGATATCAATGATAATGAGTCGGAAAAAATATTTACCATATTCCAACAGGATGATCAATCTTCCCTCCAGGCAGGACAAACCAATCCTTCAGATGTCATAACAAAAACCGGTCAGTATCATGCGCTTATCATTGGAATAAATGCTTACGATGATCCGCATATCAATGATCTTGATAACCCCGTCAAAGATGCTAAAAGTCTTGCGAAGGTACTTAGCGAACATTATACTTTCCCCGAAGAAAACATCACCATGCTGACCAATGCCACCAGACGAGACATTGTTGTTGAGCTTGATAATTTAGGTAATAAACTCTCACGGAACGACAATCTTCTGATTTTTTATGCAGGTCATGGTTACTGGGACGATGATGCGAACATCGGCTACTGGCTGCCCTCAGATGCAGCAAAATCAACTAAGGTAGACTGGTTCAGGAACAGTACATTAAAAGATTATGTCAAACAAATCCCGGCACAACATACTCTTTTAATTACGGATGCCTGTTTTGGCGGGGCTATTTTTAAAACCCGAAAAGCCTTCGCAGATGCGCCAAAAGCTTTCAACAGCCTGTATGAATTGCCCAGCCGAAAAGCTATGACCAGCGGAACCTTAAAAGAAGTGCCTGATGTGAGTGTTTTCCTGAAATACCTGATTAAAAGATTAGAGCAGAATGAAGAGAAATATGTATCCTCTGAACAACTTTTCAGCAGTATCAGGATAGCTGTCATGAACAACAGTGATAATGTCCCTCAGTTTGGTGTTATCCAAAAATCAGGAGATGAAGGGGGGGATTTTATTTTTATAAGGAGATGATTCAGTTCCCGAAAGGATATCTTTTGTCTCTACCAGATACAGAAAAGCCTCGACAAATGTGGTGTGTCGCAGAGGTTACACAAAATGTGATTAGTTTATCACTAAAAACTTTAAAATGCCAATTATGGCAGCAAGTTGCCCAATAATAAAAATGAACATCCATTTTATCATATCAGCACGTGATTTTTGTATTTCTTTCGATAATTTTTTTTCACTCTCTTTCATCTCAAGTCTTAACTTATGATTATCTTCCTTAAACTCATTGCGTAATTTACTGTTTTCTTCCTTAAACTCATTGCGCAATTTACTGTTTTCTTTTTCAAATGTAACATGTAAGTTATTTATGTTTTCCTGCAATTCATTTCGAAGGTTTAGAATATCTTCTTTTGTGGCTAAAACATCTTTACTTTGTTCAAATT
>CAZVTW010000507.1:0-4074 GCA_964629805.1 uncultured Bacteroidales bacterium
CATTCAGGTCCCTGGCCATGGTGCGCCTCACTGCTGTGTAGATAATGTTGGTGTTTAGGAGCCTTTCATCAGAAAAATCGATATTGTCAAAAAATTCACCTTCATCACCATTCATGGCTTCGAGCAGGGTGGCGTAAAATGTTTCATGGTGTTCTTCCACAATTTTTTCCCATGATTGACTGAGCTTTTTATCAATCTGCTCCATACGTTCCTGTATCTCGTCCTTTTCCTCTTGTGGGGTTGACTCGTCATCCATTTTTTTCTGCAAGTCTTCGTAAATCTCCCTTTGACTGACCAGATATTTTTGTGACTCATAAAATAGTTCATTCTCAAGGCAGCCTTTTATTTTCATACTTTTTATAACATCCGATGTGTCAAGCGATGCAGAGAATTGCTGATCATCAGCAAGTAATAGATCAAACAGGCTCTTATTTGGAAGTATGACAGAGTAAAGTCCGCCAGGCAGGTTCTCGTCTCCGGTAAATTCAGCTTTGCCCTTTTTGTCTACTGTTGCTGTGTCATGGATAAAATGTTTATCAGCAAAGTGCCTTGCCAGCATGATTGATGTATCATGCATGTTTGAGAAGTTTATTTCAATCATGTATCCCTGTGAAAATGAGGAATTAGTGTATAAAAAAAGACTTAATATCAATATGATTGTAATGAATTTAATAATTTTTCTCATTGTTTTATCAATTTTTATCAGCTCTTTCCAACTGTTGTGTTAAAATGTCAATAACTTGCTCAAGTTCCTCCTTTTCTTTGTCAGTCAGTTTGTTTCTGAAAACGATTTTTTTAGCTTTTTTTAAACTGTCTTCGTCTTTTCCAAAACCGGCAAGATAAATTTTATAAGTACGCATAACCATTTCCTGGTTCTTCGAGTCAACTTCTTCAATTAAATCCTGTAAAAGATATTGCATGGCTATTTCTTCAAACTGGTTGTGATCAACCTGTTTAGCAATAATTTTTTTGTCTTTATCAAGCAGGTAGACTTTCGGTACTTCATATGCATTATAGTCTCTTCGATACTCATTGCTGAATGGTGACCATACATTCACCCAGTCAAGATTTTCTTTGTTTATAAAATTTTTCCATTTCACTGTATCTGCCTGTGTATAAAAACCAATCCCTCCAACTCCTTTATCGTAAAGTCTGTCAACAACCTGAAATAGCGCCGGAACTTCTTTTTTACAGTGGCTGCAGGCAACATCATAAAAAACAAGTAAAATGTATGGCGCTTTTAGTTTATGCAGTTCCAGGAGTTTATGATCATCCGTAAGTACCTTGAAATTTGAGGCAGTTTGACCAATCAGATTATTTTTGAGTTTAGCAACCCGTTCTTCAACCTTTTTAATAAAATCTTTTCCTGCCCAGGGCGCTTCTCCTCTTGTATAATATTCGGCCAAATGGACAAACAGAGCATCCTGGCCCATAATTTTTGAGCTGTTGTAATGATTATACAGGGTTCCCAAAACATATTTGTATACTTCATCGTTTTTCTTTGCTTTTTCGATAATTCTTTCAGATTCTTTAATGAGCGTATCCGGGTCCTGAAGAATTACTTTGTCAAAAAAGTCAATAAGTTTTTTTCTGAAAAAAGGTGTGCGTAATATACCATCATCTGAAAAGTCAAAATAGTCGAAATAATGATTTTTATAATAATGATATTTGAATTCATATTCGGTGAGGCCCTTATGAACGATTGAGTCGTAATCAGGAACTTCAACCTGTCTGGTCGCATTCAGAAAAGTGGCAAGTATTGTTCTCTGATGTTCGGAAGACAGGGCGATGTGTTTGTTTTCAACTTCTTTTGTGATATTTTTTATTTGATTGTCTATCTCATTCAGCTTTTCACTGCTTTGATTATTTTTCTTGATATTTTCTCTCTCTTGTGCCAGTTTATTGATTTCTTCCCGCCTGCTTTTAAGGAAAGTATCATAATGGTAGAAAACAGTATTGATATCACAACCGGAAAATTTGATATCTTCTTTAGGATTTTCATAGGTTGTTGAAAGGGAAAAATTTTGGTCATCACCGATTAACAGCTCCAGGAGCCTTTGATCAGGGAGAAAAATAAAATATAAACCTCTCGCAAGGGATTCATGTCCTGTAAAGGCGCCTTTACCTTTTTTGTCCAGATCAGCGGTGTCCTTTACCAGATATTTTCCATCCATATGATATCCCAGGATGACACTTGTGTCTGAGATACCTTTTATATGAATATCAATGTTGTATGCCTGGCCGTAGAAATTTTTCGTAAGAAGCAGGAGTAGTAAAACAATTAGTACACTTTTTAAAAATGCATATATTTTCATGTGATATTATTTATTATTAAGACTGATGCAAGGTTTTTACTCCAACCTGGCTGAGAGTTTACCGGCCAGTTTCTCTATTTCTTCTTTTTGTTCATCAGATAATCGTCTCATAAAAATGACCTCCTTGGCTGTTTCAATACCTTCTTTCGTATCAAATTCTTTTAAAAAGCTTTTAAACGCTTTTTGAACTTCTTTATCATTTTCTTTATCAACCTCATCAAGCTTTTCAACCAGAAGGTGTTCTGTAACGATTTTTTCTATTTGTTCGGCGCCAACACGTTTTGCAATAATTTCTTTATCCTTATCAAGCACATAAATTGTCGGTGTACTGTAAATGTTGTACAAATCCCTGTATTTATTGCTGTATGGAGACCACACATTGATCCAGTCAAGTTTTTTCTCCCTGACAAATTCGTACCACTTTGCAGTATCACCCTGTGTGTAAAATCCAAGTACCTGTAATCCTTTATCTTTTAGTCTGTGATAAATTTCCCTCATTTTCGGGACTTCTTTTTTACAATGACCGCAATCAGGCTCATAAAAAAGAATCACAAGGTAGTCAGATTTAATGGCATGTAAATCAATAAATCTGTTGTTAATGGTGACAGCCCTGATGTTTGGAGCGGTGTTGCCGATGAGATTTGGTTTTGTTTTGTCTACGCGTTCCTTTATCTTGGCCACAAAGGATGAATCGGCCCAGTCCGCTTCACCGTTTATGTAATATTCAGCCAGATGGACAAAGACCGCATCATGACCCATAATCTTGCTCTGATTATATTTATTGTAAAGTGTTCCGAGTACATATTTAAATACCTCATCATTCTGCCTGGCCATGTTAATGACCCTGTCGGCATCTTTGATAATTGAATCCGGTATTTGAACAACATATTTGTCAAAATACTCCTTGAGCTTGGGTTTGAAGATGGAAGTTCGTAATAATCTGTCGTCAGAGAAATTTATATTGTCAAAATAATGCTGTTTATAATATTTATACCGGAAATTTTTATCTTTCGGCTCTCCGTTTTCGTCAAGAGGTGGATCAGGTACTTCGACAGGTTGGGTGGCCCGGATAAAACTCGCCAAAAAGGTTTGGGGATATTCGGAGATGAGTCGGTTCTGTTCTGCCTCTACCTCTTTATTTAATTCTTCCATTTCTGCCTGGATTTTTTCCTTGTTTTTTTTATCTGTTTCATCCTGCTGTTTCAGTTCATCCCTTAATGCTTTGGCTTTTTGACCTTTTTCTTTCAGAAACAATTCATACTGATAGAACAGTTCATTCTCTTCGGAGCCAGATATATTCATGTTATCAGTAAAATTATCTTTATTCGTTTCAATGGAAAATTTTTGGTCATCTCCAATAAGGATGTTAAAAATGTTTTTTGAAGGTAAAAAAATGAAATACATCCCACCCTGCAGAGGCACTTCACCGGTAAATGCGCCGGCGCCTTTGTTGTCAAGCATGGCAGTGTCTTTTGCAAGCATTTTCCCATCCATATGGTACCCGAGGATGATAGAGGTATCCTGTAAATCACGTATTTTAACCTTTATTTTGTAGCCTTGTGAAAAAGTTACATTCAGGGTGAAAATAAATAAGATAAAAACTAAAATTGTGCTTTTAAATTTCATTATAATTAGTTATTTTGTGATTATAAAACAAGTTTTTATGAAAAACAATTTGGTATAGTATCAATTTATAATACTATCTTTTTCCAAAACGACAAAATTATAAATTATTATGTTTTACCAAATGTTTAAACAT
>CAZVTW010000508.1:0-4051 GCA_964629805.1 uncultured Bacteroidales bacterium
TATTGCAGGGCATTTTTGTATTATTGTTACAATCAGCATTTTTGTTTGCTCAACACTCAGATGATGATATCATAATGACTATTGGCGATGAGCAGATTACCCGCGGTGAGTTTGAAAGGATATTTAAAAAGAACAACCAGGATTCTGAGATCACAAAAGAAGCTTTGGATGAATATCTTGATCTGTTCATTAAATTTAAATTAAAAGTTCTTGAAGCTGAACGATTAGGTTTGGATACTGTTTCTACTTTTATCAAAGAGTTGAACGGTTACAGGGATCAACTGGTAAAACCATATTTTACAGACGAATCAGTTATTGATTCATTGTTGAATCAGGCATATGAGCGATTAAAAACAGAAATTCAGGTCAGCCATATTTTAATCCGGTTAGATGAAAATGCGGCCCCGGAAGATACAGCCGAGGCATACGAACGTATTATGAAAATCCGCCGGCGAATTCTGGACGGAGAAAATTTCGGACTTGTTGCCCGTGAAACATCGGAGGACCCTTCTGCACAGCGAAATAATGGTATGATAGGATATATCACAGCATTTGAAACAGTTTTTCCATTTGAAGAAGCTGTTTACAATATGGAACCAGGAAGTATCTCAATGCCTGTAAGAACAAGGTTTGGTTATCATCTCATAAAGGTTCATGACATCAGGAAATCACTCGGGAAGGTCAAAGTTGCTCATATTATGATTGCAATTCCGCGTGATGCAAGTGAAGAACGGGCTAAACAGGCAAAAGATACAATTGATATTGTTTATGAAAAAGTTCTGGCAGGAGAAGATTTTGGAGAACTGGCAAAACAATATTCAATAGACAAAAATTCAGCTGTAAATGGTGGTGAATTACCCTGGTTTGGTAAAGGAAGGATGGTCCCTGAATTTGAACGTGCAAGTTTTGCATTAGAAAAAAAAGGTGATGTTTCAAAACCTGTCAAAACAGCATTTGGCTGGCATATCATTAAATTAATTGATAAAAAGGGGCTTGAATCCTTTGAAGAGCTTAAATCTAACCTTAGCAGTAAATTGAAAAGAGACGGCAGGGCAAATTTAAGCCAAAAGGTTGTTGTACAGAGATTAAAAAATGAATATTCATATGAACAACTTCAGGATTTAGACCTTATGTATAACCTGTCGGATACAAGTATTTTCAGTGGCAACTGGAAAATTCCTGAAAACAAAAAATTAGATAAAAAACTCTTTTCTTTTAGCGACAGGACATTTACCTATCATGATTTTGCTGAGTTTTTGGCTTCACAAAATAAATCCAAGCCAATTCCGGTCAAAACATATATTCAGAAAAAATTTGATGAATTTGTTGAAAATAAAATTGTTGAATATGAAGAGTCCAAACTTGAAGAAAAGTATCCTGATTTCAGATATCTGATGCAGGAATATCACGATGGTATTCTTCTTTTCAACCTGACTGATAGCATGGTCTGGTCCAGGGCTGTACAAGATACAACCGGACTTAAGCAATTTTATGAGGATAATAAAGATGATTATATGTGGGAGGATCGTCTCAAGGCTATCATATTTAACTATTCTGATGAATCACTTGAAAAAGATTTGATTAAAAATCTTTCAAAAAAACAGAGAAAAGGTTATACTGTTGAGGAAGTGATTGAAAAATGCAAACCAGATGAGGGACAAAAAATTGAAGTCCTTGAAGATACATTATTTTCAGAAGGTAACAATGATATGGTTGATAAGATTTTTACGTTAGACAAAAATGGAAAGATTGAAGAATATCCTTTCGTGAAATCATTCCCCGGGGATAAAAAAGTGGTCTATGTGGTTAGGAAGATACCACCACAACATAAAAAGATTGACGAAGCCCGTGGTATCATAACAGCTGATTATCAGAATTATCTTGAAAATAAATGGATAGATAACCTGAAGAGCAGATATGAAATTGAAGTAAATAAGGATGTTTTGTATTCAATTAAATAACTTGACTCGTGCAAGCAGATAAAGTCATTTTCAAAATATTGACAGGAATAATATGTATTTTTTTATTATCCGCCTGCGACAGTTTTTATATTGGCGTACTTGAGGATGAAAACCGTGAAAAGCCGGTAGCAAAGGTATATGATAAATATTTATATCCCGGTGATCTCGAAAACGTGCTTTCTAATGTTATCAGCGAGGAAGACAGCGCCTTAAAAGTATCCAATTATGTTGATCTTTGGATTAAGAATCAACTACTCTTAAAGAAAGCAGAGCTTAATTTACAGGAAGATTTGTTAAATGTAGAGCAGCTTCTTGAGGATTATAGAGCTTCTTTATTGATATATCGGTATAAACAGAAATTCATAGAGCAGAAACTTGATACAATGCTCAATCAGGAGGAAATTGAAGAATATTATCATTCGCATGAAAATGAGTTTAAATTGTCCGAACCTGTTGTTAAGGGTATATTTATCAAGATACCCAACAATGCACCAAAGTTATCCCAGGTTAAATGGTTGTGCCTGTCAAGAAATGAAAACAGCAAAATAAAACTTGTCGAATATTGCAGGGAACATGCAGCAGATTATAACGATTTTGCACTGCAATGGATAAAATTACGGCATCTGTATGAATTCTTGCCGGTAAATTTTGAACTCAATCAGGATAATGATGTTTATTTTCAACAAAATAAACTTATTGAAGCCAGGGATGATAATTACCATTACTTTTTTGAAATCAAAGATTACAGGGGAGTAAATGAGATATCCCCCCTTAATTTTGTACAAAACAACATTAAAAGTATACTCCTGACAAAGAAAAAAATACAACTTATCAATCAGTTAGAAAGAAATTTATACCAGGATGCCCTGGACAAAGGGAATATATCGGTATATGCACAATAGAAATGTGAAATTTTATGACATTACGAAAAAAAATATCTTGCATGCGTAAATACAATCCTATTTTAATGATATTTTTGAGTTTTCTTACCACATTGGTATATGCACAAAAGCCGGAAGGAGCCGTGATTGACCAGGTAGTGGCTGTAGTTGGTAATAAAGTCGTGCTTCAGTCGGACGTTGAAAACCAATACCTTCAAAATCAGGCTCAGGGTATATATTATCCTGATATGAAATGCAGAATAATGGAGGATATGCTCTATCAAAAACTACTGGTTAACCAATCTGAAATAGATAGTGTGGAAGTAACAAAAATGGAAGTAGATATGGAACTTGATGCCAGGCTGAACACATTTATCAGCCAGGTTGGTTCTGAACACAAACTTGAAGAATATTTTAACAAAACAATTGACGAAATCAAGGAAGATTTCAGGGATATTATACAGGATCAGCTTTTATCAAGGAGAATGCAAAATGAAATAGCCGGAGAGATTAAAGTTACACCCTCTGAAGTAACAAAATATTATGAATCATTGCCTCAGGATAGCTTACCGGTTGTTCCGACTGAAGTTGAATTGCAACAAATAGCAATATACCCCGAAATAACGAGAGAACAGAAACACACCGTAAAAGAAGAACTTGAAAAGCTAAGGGAAAGAATTTTGTCCGGTGAAAAATTTTCTGTGCTGGCCCGGTTATATTCTGAGGATCCTGGTTCAGCCAGCAAGGGGGGAGACCTGGGATTCGTTAACAGAACTGACCTGGTTCCTGAATTTGCTGCTGTTGCTTTCAATCTGGAACCTGGCGAAATTTCAAGGATTGTTGAGACAGATTATGGTTTTCATGTTATCCAGCTCATTGAGAAAAGAGGAGAACAGGTGAATGTCAAACATATACTGAAAAGTCCGAAAGCTCCGCCAGGTAAGAAGATAGAGGCAAAAATGTTACTTGACAGTGTAGCCCGGCTTATTAAACAGGATTCAGTCTCTTTTGATGAGGCGGCAACCAGATTTTCTCAAGATGAACAGTCAAAAAATAATAACGGGTTGGTTGTAAATCCATATACCGGCACATCCAGGTTTGAGATGAAGCAACTTGATCCGGCAACTACTTATGCTATCAAGAATCAAAAACTGAAGGAAGGTGATATTTCCAAACCTTTTGAAGGCATTGATCAGAAAGGACAACCTG
>CAZVTW010000509.1:0-4035 GCA_964629805.1 uncultured Bacteroidales bacterium
TCGACCTCGAACTTTCTGGCCGAGACACTTACTTTATGGATGGACACTAATTAAAACTATTTTCATTCAAATCAGTTAAAATATCAGTTGTTTCCATACCAAGTTCTTCACGGTATCTTCTGAGTTCAGCCTTTAAACTTTTTTCACGGTGATAGGCCTCTTGTTGCATAATATATAAGGTCTCCTTTTCAATATCTTCTTCTCCGACGGAAAATACATAGTACCCATCATCAAAGAAGAAGGTAGAATCATGGTTATGCTGTACAAATGTCTGGGCATCCAGTTTAATACGTTTTAGAAATTCGTCAAAACTCATATCAGGTATCATGTTAAACAAAATATGTATATGATTTGGTGTGCCACCGATTTGAAACACCCTTGAGTTCTTCTTTTCCATTGAATCGAGGATATAGTCATAGAGCTCATCTTTTATTTCCGGGCGGATGAGTTCTTTTTGGCCATCTACTATCAGAATGGCATGTAGATAAAATTTTATTGTGGATTTCATTATAATGAGATAATATTTGGAAACAAAAATAAAACCTTCATTGAAATATGCAAAACATGTTACCAAAATTCCTTTTTTAGTGTAACTTTATTTTTTTATGTTTTACACAGTTTTAGGATGTTTCGTTTGATAAATTCTACTTAAATCTTGTTTTTTAATTCCTTAGCTTTACTTTCCAATACATCCGATCGAATGATACGGGAGAGTTTCATCACCTTATCAAAATCTGTCCGGATATTATTTTTCATGTTTGAATAAACAGAAAATTGGATCCTGATTAATAAAAATCTGATTTGAAGGTAATTTTTAACCTGGAAAGGGAGATTATCAATGGCTGAATCAGGAAATAAGCTGCATGCCTGTTGTTTATGACCGGTTTTCAGGAGCGCATGGGCATAATACAGTCTGATAAAAATATAAGGGAGCCTGGTTTCTATTCCTTTGATTTGACTGCACCATTTATCCACAAATTGTTCAAATACATATTTAATTTCATCGTAATTATCTGATAAATCATAAGCATCAAATATAAGATAAAGAAAAATTAACATATTTTGATGAGATTGTTTGTTTTTGTTCAGGCATTTTTTGATGGTTTCTCTTAACTTTTTTTTGTGTGAATCGTCTCTTTCCTCAAAATAATAGTTTCGGAATATCACACCGGCATAATAAATGATCGATTTTTTCATGGAAAACGGGCATTCTTCAACAGGATTTTTTTGAATCTCCCTGAGAATGGAAAGTCCCTCCCTGAATTTTTTCTTATGGATAAGTGAGATCAACTGTAATGATTTCCCATACAATACAGAATTATCTGTCAAAGAGTGGTCGATGTAATTTTGAAGGTAATTGTCTAAAATTGTATTAAGGGCATCGAAATCAGTAGCCTGTTCAAAGTATAGTTTTCGGGGCAAATATGATCCTGCCCACACCGGCAATACTTTTTTTGCCATTTCCGGGCTATTGCGTATGGTATATTTTATCTGGTTCGAAAATTCATTGAGTGAAACAGAAAAATTGTTTTTCGTCTGTTCGCTTTTCACGATTGAATATAATATCCTGTATAGATTCCCGGCAACTTTCTCTCTTTTAAAATAGAAGGTAAATTTAATCAGCCATGTAATCAGGTTATTTCTGAACTGATGGTTATCTGCAAACATATTTGCAATCATGTGAAAAATTTCATCAGTCAGTTCAAATTCATCCAGTAATTTTTTGATAATAAAAAATTCAAAAAGAATATGATGTGTAAATTTTATCCTGACTTCAGATTGTGTTAAAGTTAGGTGATATTCATATTCATATAAGATACCATATGAAATAAGCTCGTGAAATTCTTGTTTGTTTTTTTCTATGGCATCTACAAAGGTTTCCCTGTGGAGAGAATCGCCAAATAATCCGAAATTAGTTGACTTGATAAATTCGTTGATGACTTTCATTTTGCCCAGCTTACCAGAGCCTGAAAAGATTTCTTTTTGAATAAATGATTCAAGCAGGTTTATCTCTGTAACCGGGAGTTTCTTTTCCTGTAGCGCCAAAAATAAACGCAGGAAATATGGAATTTGTACAATTTCACTTAATTGTGGATTTTTATAAACCAATGTATCATAACATAATCTTGTGTCAGCTTTTCGAAGCATCTTGTTAATCTCATCTTCATTTAATAAGGGAATATTAATATTTTCAATGTAGAAATCATTAAATGTAACATTAAACCATTTTTCTGTCAGACCTGGCCTGTTTGAAAGAGCATTCATGATATACTGCCAGGAATCAGGCCGGCATGAAATGATTGTTTTAAGCCAGGGAAATTCATCACTTCTCGCTAGTAATGAAATGAGCCATTTCAGAAAAGCATTTCTGTCTTTTTTTTGCTGGAACAATTGATCAAGACCAATGAGTGCTAAAATAAAACGTCCTTCAATTTTTTCCTGCAAACCATCAAATGTAAGGCCTGGGTTTCTTTCCGGATTATAGGCAAAAAAGGAACCAATAAAATCATTCTCTGGGTTTGCAGTTGCAGTCCCGGTGAATTTATATTTGCTGCAATCATTTATGAATAAAATATCATTCGGGAAAATACATTTTTCATGAAGCCAGAATTTTTCTGAAATTTTTGCCAAAGTTGCTGTTTTACCATACCCGCCTGGAGCGATAAAAGCAGTGAAACTTTTTTCAGATGACAAAAAATGTATTAATGTATCTTTAGCGGAAGTCCTGCATGGCATCTGTTCATAAATAAAATGTATCCTGTTTTTAATCTCAGTGACATTTATTTTGCTGATTCTATGATACTTTTCCTGAAGGGTTTTCCATTCGGATGCTACATGATTTATGTTATTGCTATTCCCGGTGTAATGTTCCCAGTCTTTGTGGCCACAATATAAAGAAATCGTATCCAGTGTATATTTTGAGGGATTACCCTCCCTGTTCACGATATTCCAAAACCGCTTTAATGTACTGACGCTTAATTGTCTGTTGGTTTTCTGAAAAATATCAGCCGATAAAGCATTACAATCTCTTGAATATCTGATTTCATTTCCAAACTTTTTTTCTACTTCTCTTTTTAATAAATCAATATGTTCCTCAGAAAAAGATACCATAAAAACATTGTTATATTTTGATACTTTTATTCATCAATATAAAGATAAATAAAAAATGAACAAAATGAACAATAATAAATCATCTAAAATTCCTTAATTTTATACTATAGACATTCAGACGACTAAAAAAACTAAAACACCACATATTTCTAACGACTAAAAAATAATGACAATGGACAAACACTACAGTAAGCTAACTATTTCAAGGCCAAATGATTCTGTAAAAAAAAGAATCCTTATTAAAGCCAAGCCGGACAATTTTTTTAATGTGCGAAGTACATTTATAGCATCAAATGAACTATTTCCTAAAAATTCGCCTGAGCAAATTATTAAAGTCTCAGAAAAAGTTCACTATATTTCTGACTGGCAATTGTAAGATTATTATAATTATGAGTTTGCTCAAAAATCATATATAAAAACAACATGGTTTTACAGAGCATGGACGCCGGAATACTTCCAAATAAAACATAGTTTGTTTAAATAAACCCTGTTTTTCAAGTTGAGTAATAAAAAAAACGAAATATGTGACAGATTTGGTAAGTTTATATTTTTTAATCCCTGTTTGTTTAAAAGGTGAAATATTATCACCTATAAACATCTCCTGATTCCTGCGTCCAAAACTCATAATTAACATTAATCTTCTGACTTTTTTTTTGTTTCAATAAATAAATTAATTCTTAAGATCATTTTTTACCCGACAAATCCCTGAAAATGAATTAATTGATTTGTGTCTTTTATACATTTTCTTCATCAATATTGAAAGAATCTGAACTCAGTAAATTCGAAAGATAAAGGCGCAAGGCATCGTTTAATCCCGGAGTCCCGACGTACTAGATGTGGGGACGAGGAGTTAAACGATGCCTTGCAAGGCATAGATTTCGAAAATTACTGAGTTCAGAGAATATTCGAATGATTTTCTGAGGA
>CAZVTW010000510.1:0-4027 GCA_964629805.1 uncultured Bacteroidales bacterium
ATCTGTAGAAAAAATTCTCAAAATTGGCATCAACCGGCTCCATATGTTCCAGGTCAGGATACCTGACAACTTTTCCGGCCATGACCCATTTACCTTTCTGCCTGACAAAATACAAATCCTGAATTTTTTGAAAGGAAATAGAAGAAAATACAATTTTATCATGTCGCAGTGAATATTCATCAATGAGCTCATTTGTTTTTATATAAAGTCCTATGAAACTGTTGACAATTGTATTGCTGAAATTTTCTTTCTTGATATAAAAATTATTCCGGGCATCAAGCGAATCAACAACTTTTATTATTCTGAGCGGAAAATGGATGCGGTCTCTTTGAAAATAGGGATTGACAGCAAAATTGTAAAAGAAACCTTTAAATTTTTCTTTGCCAACTATGACTTCAATGTTTTCATTGAGGATATCAAATCTCGCCCTATCCTGTGACCAATCAATTGATTGTCCGTCATTTCGGAGTTTAATGGTATCGTTTACGGGTAGTTTGAGCGCCTCCGCAAGATCGTGTGCATAAATGATTGTATCCGATTCATTATTCTTAGCTGAATCTTGTGCCTTTAAACAAATACCTGTTAATAAGACCATTATGATTAAAAATGTTTTTTTCATAATAATTTCCTTGTAATTATAAAGTGTTTTACGTGTTTGTCAATCGTTTTGTTTAGTTAATCAACAAAAAAATGACATTCATGTAAAAATTTGTCTGTTTTGATTTCTTTATTAAACTAAATGTTATATATTACTGAAAATATTTTTTAATTGTACATCTTAAATAGTGCCTCTAAGAAAAAGCTAATCTCTACCTTACTTTGTCTCAAATGAGTCAGGATAAATCCTCATCTCGAAAAAGTCTCCTCAAAGAGAGACGGTTTAATCCCGAATGAGTCGAGACAAAAAGCCCGTGACATTTCATTTTCGGGGCAGTCTTGATCTCGACATTTTCTCACATACACTAATAAAGTGTAAATTCCTGTTTTTAAATATTTTAAATATTTTAAATGTAGCTTATAGGGCACTAAATATTCGCCAGGAATGATTAATTATTTTGATCAGAGCAAATGGTAATGATACATACTCATAATACGAATTTATAAAAAAAACTTTGAAACAATCAATATTTCTGATAAAAAACATATCATATTATCCTCGATTGAAATTTTTGGGACATACCAACGCGCGGTCTAGTATCCGTGAAATTGAAAATTTCGGGACGGAAATGATTACCTTTCCTGCGTTAATAGTAAACGATCTCAAAAAAATAAACAGATTAATCAACAATGTATTATTTTTATGTTTTTTGCCTTCGATAACAATGAAGCAATAGTTTTTAGTAACAATTTATGATATATTTATGTCTTTCAAATATAAATAACAATATTTCGAATTAATAAGTTTTCGAACGTATTATCTTATTTATTTATATTTTTGATCCAAATTATTATCATTAAAAATGTATGAATTTATGAAAAGAATAATATTTATCATCATCTGCTTGTTTCACATAACCACAAACGCGCAAAATCCTGTTGTACCGCCGGGTGTATATATTGCCGATCCCTCAGCCCATGTTTGGAAAGACGGACGTTTATATATTTATGGGTCTCTGGACGAAGCATGCAGTTATTACTGCTCATGGCGTCATCATGTTATGGCTACCGATGATATGAAAAACTGGGATATATATAAAAATGTTTTTTATTCAAAAGGCGAAAAAGATGAAGTGCCCTATAGTGATGCCTTACTGTTTGCTCCTGACTGTCAATACAAAGATGGCAAATATTATCTGTATTACTGCATGCCTGACAAAAACAGCGCTGAGGGTGTTGCCGTATCCGAATCTTCCACGGGGCCATTCAAAAACGGTCAAAAAATAGGTTTAGGAGGACACAACCAAATTGATCCCAGTCTGTTTATTGATGATGATGGCCAGGCATATTACCTTTGGGGACAATTTACCCTCAAAATGGCAAAAATGAATCCAAACATGAAAGAACTTGACCTGGAAACAATACGTGACAGCATTTTGACTGAAAAGGATCATTTTTTTCATGAGGGCGCTTATCTGACAAAACGAGAGGACACGTATTACCTTGTGTATGCAGATATTAGCCGGGCAGAAATGCCAACCTGTATCGGATATGCAACAAGCAAAAATCCTTTTGGTCCCTATCAGTATGGCGGGGTCATCGTTGATAATAGTCAGTGTAACCCGGGAAACTGGAATAATCATGGCTCAATAGCTAACTTTAAAGGGCAATGGTATGTATTTTATCACCGGTCAACACATGGATGCAATAAAATGCGGAAATCATGTGTTGAACCAATCTTTTTTGACAAAAACGGCGCTATCCCTGAAGTGGAGATGACAAGTCAGGGTGCCGGACCACCATTGAATGCCAAAAAAAAGACACAAGCCGAGATGGCATGTATCCTGCACGGAAACGTCAGAATACAACTCTTTGAGGAAGGTAATGAAGAACTTGCCTTGATGAATAACGGAGATAAAGCGGTGTATAAATATATCAACTTTGGAGAGGGTATTAAAGAAATCTCACTCAGAATTGCCCCGGGGCCTGATGGCGGTCGCATTGTTGTTTCAGCAGACAAACCCTGGCATAAAAAACTCGCAACATTTGATGTAGAAGGAAGTGACATAAACAAATGGCAAACTGTAACAAAAAAATGTGAGTCAATTACAGGAATTCATGCATTGTGGTTGACTTTTTACGGTAAAGGTGACGATATGTTCAGAATTGATTATTTACAATTCCATTAAAAAGTATTATTTTTACGGTAGATAAATTATCAGTAATGGAAAAATCCGGCATCAGATTTTTATTGTTTTTGTTTTTACGTTCTTTTTTAATACTGCAAATGCCCAACAGGACAGTATTACGAAGTTATTTAATCTATCTATTGAAGAATTACTAAATCTCAAAGTTACAACAGCCTCAAGAAAACAGGAAGCTCTCGCAGATGCGCCCAATGTCATGCATGTCATCTCAAAAGAACAAATAAAAAACCGGGGCTACCGGAATTTAAAAGACGTATTGCAACATATTCCCGGATTTGGTGTATTTCACCGTGACCTTCAGTTTGTCGGACAGGTCAGAGGTATTGCACCCAATGAAAATGAAAAATTGACCTTTATGATTAACGGTCACATTGTCAACCAGGTAACAGAAACTGAAATTTTAAACGGTCCACTAAACCTGGATAATGTTGAGCGGATTGAAATTATTGTCGGCCCGGGTTCGGCGCTCTATGGCCCTGAAACCCTCACTGCAATCGTTAATATCATTACAAAAAAAATTGATGGATTTGAGACAACCCTGGGAATTGGGAACTACCAACAACTTTCAGGAACAATCGCCGGCGGACGCAAATGGGCGGATGATAATTATGTATATGCTTCATTAACAGGTATGAAAAAGAACGGATGGGAAGCCTGGGATAATTATTATAAAGGCAAAAACACAGGTGCGCTTGATCCGAGTATGTTTTTATTTGCTGCTGCCGGTTACCAGGACTGGCGTATTCAGTTTTCATCTTATAACCTGACAATGCCGGAGCTGGCAATTATTCGGAATAGCGGGGGAGCTGAGGCTAAAAGACATGATTATTTTGATAGTTTCGAATTAAAACATTCCCGTGACTGGACTCACGCATTTACCTCAGAATTTCATCTGAGTTATGACAATAAAAGAATGCTCAGAACACTCACCGGATCACCTTTGCAAAATAATCAATCAGGTGGTTATTCAGATAATTATGATCTGCACCAGAAAGTTTACAAGGCAAACCTGGCTTTTAATCATAAAACGCCACATAATTACCTGCAATTCGGATTGCAGTTTTTTTATTATCAAAACCGGCATAATTACGTCTATGTATGGGACCCGCTGTATCCTTCAGCAGACTCTGTCAGTAAAGTTAATTCAATTGTCAAAATCAAAGACCATATAAATATTGGCTTGTATGTTTCAGATGAATATGATCTGACCAACCGGCTCAAAA